>CAZVCM010000439.1:0-1503 GCA_964626105.1 uncultured Thermoflexus sp. | reverse complement strand
GGGTTGAGCAAGGACACGGCGGCGAGCGGGCTGCGGTTGCTGGCGGATCTGCAATTAATCGACTTTTTATGCCTATCCAATAACCCCACCGAATGGGTAGGCACAGAAAGTCGATTAATTACCTCAGAGAATGGTTCTCCGGGACGAAAAGGCGATCAATACGCCCTGCGGCCGCTTGACGCAGCGCTGCGTGATTTCCTGGCGCAGTTGGAGCCGCACCTGATGGTGGTGGTGCTGGTGCGCGAGTATCCGGATCTGCCGGTCCCAGCGCGCACGCTGAAAGAGCCATTGGCTGCCTACGGGCTGGACGACGAACATCTCGCGGCCATCGACGCGGCCAGCCGAGAGGTTTATGAGGCGCACCGCGCACAGCGCGCCCGGGCGCTGGCCGAGTTCCGCCGGCGGCGGGGGATTTTCCGGTTGAAGTACGGCTATGCCTCGCTGCTGAGCGCCGATCCGCTGGCGCTGCCGGAAGCTGCGCGCACGCCGAACGCGTCTGCTTTCCGTGACGCCGTAGACGAGGCGCATTTGGCGGCGTGTGGTGGGGTGCGTACCAATCGTTACGCGGCGGCGCGGCGGGTAGGGCGCGAGATGGGGTCGCATCACAACGCTTGCCAGCGGCGCGGGGTGGTGACCGTCCCGCAATACGAAGAGCACGCGCTCGACGAAGGCGCGGATGTGCTGGCGCAGTGTGTGGCGCTGGACGAGCGCGCGTACCAGCGTGGAGCGATGGAGCTGGTCGCGCCCAACGGGTCAAGCGTGCGTGTTTCCGCGCGTCATGTGGGCGAGTTCGACTATGAGGCCTGGGTTGCAGGGTGCGAGGGAGACGAGCCGGTCCGCGTGCGCATCCAGCGGCCCAGCATCGAGAAGCAGCGCGATAAGGCTACCCCCGCGGAGCTTGAAGCTGCCGAGCAGGTTTCCGCGAAGCAGCAGTCTACCGGGCGGCGGCGCTGGCAGGCGAAGCCGAGCAAATCCAAGCCGAAGCCGAAGACTGCGTGGCCGGGCGACTATTTGCTGCGGCAAGGGGCGATCCGGGCTGAGGCCTGCGGGCTGCGCGTGCTGGCGGACGGGCGCTTCGTGACACCGGTGGGCGAGGTCCTGCCGCGCGATCCCGCTGCGTTGTGGCGCGGGTTAGCCGCCGCAGTGCTGCCCGGTCCGGATGCGCCGCTTCCGCCGCGCCCGAAACCTGACACACCGCATCACTATGCGAATCAGTCCCGCCCGTGTGTGCTGTGCGGTGCGCCGGGCACGTCGCTCCACTGGACCGGCTGGTATTGCGACGATCACGCCGCGCTCCCGCTCGACGAGAAGGTCCGCCGCTGGCAGCAAGGGCGGGGGGATGAGGGCCCGGCTTAATACCACCAATAAAGTATAATTCTCCTCAGTGGTTCTCACGCTTTCCAGGTGCTCCAAAAGCAAAGTGACCGACATGGCAAATCGAGAGCAGAGTCAGCTACTCCCCGCTAAAGCGGGAAGCTTGTCCCTGGCGCTACGCCGCTGAGG
>CAZVCM010000438.1:0-1508 GCA_964626105.1 uncultured Thermoflexus sp. | reverse complement strand
ATAATTCAGAAAATCCTGCTCCATCGTCGGGGCGCCGAACTGCGTGTGCATCATCGCCATCGCCTGCGCGCGGTGATCGGTGCTGTGGTTGACAACCTGGATCAACGCCTGCCACACCGCGATTGGCTCCTCGTCTTCGCCCCAGAAATCCGGCTTAACGCGCCGCTCCAGTTCTTCAGGCGTCAGCGTGTCGAGATACGCGCGGACTTCACGCTCGACCTCGGCGTACTTCGCGCGGATCTGCTCACGCGGCATAAGAAACACCGATTCGTCAGCGAAATCGAGTTCGCCCGTCCGCAGAAAGTGAATCCACCAGTATTCCACGCCAATCAAGTGAACCAGGTGCTGGCTGATAGCCCCCTGCGAGAAGTCGATGTGCTGCCGGTACTGCTCCTCGGACAGCGCATCCACGCAATCCATAAAGCGGCGATCCGCCCAGAACACGTAATCGAAGAGCTTGACGAAGGCGTCTTTGTCCACAGTGACCCCCTGTTGCAACGAAACCTGAATGGATCGGGATTACTTGCGATGATTGCCTGCCTACACAAACTCGCGGACGCGGCGGCGCATGATCACGCTTTCGACCATCCCAATGCCGATCAGCATCGTCAGCAGCGACGAGCCGCCGGAACTCACGAATGGCAGCGTCAGGCCGGTGACGGGCAGGATGCTCAGATTCATCCCGATCGACACGATCGTTTGGAAGAATATCATGCCGCCCACGCCATAGCAGATCAGGCTCCCGACCGGGTCGGCGGCGCGCGCCGCGCCCAGCAGGCAGCGCCAGATTACAATGCCTATCAGGATGATGACGGATGTCGCGCCGACAAACCCCAGTTCTTCGGCGATCACGCTGAAGATGAAGTCTGTGTGCCGCACGCGCAGAAAGCGTCCCTGCGTCTGCGAGCCGTTGGCGTAGCCCTTGCCCATGAAGCCGCCCGAGCCGATGCTGATCAGCGCCTGGTCGATGTTGTAGCGGCGGTCTTTGTTGTCGGGGATACCGTTACCGTCCTCGTCAACGAACACACACTCGCCGCTGCGCATCAACTCCGGATCGTCATAACAGCTTTCGCCTGTGTCAATGAAGGTGATGATGCGCTGGCGCTGGTAATCTTCCATCGCCGCCCACACCACCGGCATCAGCGACAGTCCGACGAGAGCAAACATGCCAATGTGCTTCAGCCGCAACCCTGCCGCCCACGCCATCACGAACCACACAAAGACCATCACGGTCGCTGTGCCGAGGTCCGGCTGTAAGAAAACCATCAACGTCGGCACGCCGACGTGAAACAGCGACAGCATCACCGTCCGCAACCGGTCCATTTCGAGATAGCGGTCTGCCAGGAACTGCGCGAGTGTGATCACCAACAGGATTTTGCCAAGCTCCGCAGGCTGCACCTGCAAGCCGACGTTCAGCCAGCTTTGCGCGCCCGCCTCGCCGACGACGCCCAGCGCAGCCACCAGCCCGAGGATGAACAGCACGAAACCGTAGATAAACCCGTGCAGGC
>CAZVCM010000437.1:0-1526 GCA_964626105.1 uncultured Thermoflexus sp. | reverse complement strand
CACGCCTATCAAAGACCTTTAAAAATTGCTTTGGCGCCGTAATTATTTACTATTTTTCTCAGTTGTCAGTAAAATCGTGCCACTCGGATCCGGAAGAGACGCAACCATACAACCGACCACAAAGGACAACATCACCCCATGAACACCCCTACTCGCAAACCTTTTGGCGGTGTGATCGCCGCGCCGGGCCAGCACGCCCAGGCCGTGATCACGTTGCTCTCGCATCACGTGCGCGGGCGCTTCGAGATAGCGTACTACGCCCACGCGAACGAGATTGACCACGTGCAGCAGCATGATTTTTTTGTCGTGTTTTCGGTGGGCGATCTGGAAGCGGTGGCGCATCATTACGGCGCGGACGGCCAGCAGAAACCGGTGATCGTCCACGTCGATGAGCCGAAGATGCTGGCGCAGGTCGATCACGCGGCGTTCTTTCCCGATCTTGATGTGATCTCCATCGAGCAGGCCGATCTCACAGCCCAGCCGGATATCACGCTGCGGCTCGATGTTTTCCGGCGGGTGATTGAGGCGCTCGAAGCGCGCATCTAAGGCGCGGGCGGCCAACCAGCGACTGAGTTCTGCACACACTCGCGCTCGCGCTCCAACTGGCGCTTGGCGCGGCGCTGTCGGCGGCGCCAGGTGCGCATGAGCAGCAGGAACATGCTGATATCGATCATCGTGTGGGCGGCGATCGGCGCCCAGAGGCCGCCAGTCCACGACGCCAGCATGCTCAGTAAGGCGCTGGCAAGCGTTGCATAGAGGAAATACGCTGGTGTGACGCTGTGCAGAATGCCAAACAGCAGCGCCGTCAGCAGCCACCCGATCGCGGGCTGCACGGCGCCGCGAAACAGTATCTCCTCCGGAATCCCCGCAACCAATCCAAACAGCACCGCGTGATGCGGCGCCAGAGTCTGCATATCAATCGTGCGCAGGATGATCGTCTTGATTTGCTGGAACGATGGTACGCGCCGAAACACCAGCCACGCCGCAACCGAGAACAGCGGCCCGACTGCCGCGCCCACCGCCAGTTGAAACGCCCAACGGTCGCGGGGGAACCACGTGGCGAGTGTGTCGTCGCCGAAGCCGATCCGCCAGATCACGGCCAGCGCGATCATTCCGATCCCGAGCAGTGTCCCGTACGCGGCCAGCTCGCTGGCGCGGGTGGGCGGCGGGTCGACCGGAGAAGGGGAGTTTGGTGTGTTGGGCTCGATCCCGGATGGCTCCAGCGGAGGCATCTCACCGGTCTTGCGCTTGGGCGCATTCAAGGGAGAAACGTTCATATCACATATAGTTGGTGCCTATGGCTGGCAGCCTCGGCAGTGTCACGCTTCGGTAGCGCAGTCAAACGCCACAAAACTACTTATGTGTCTTTATTCTACTATGCTTAAATATAAAACTCCACATAATCTCTACGCCGCCCGCTGCTACACCGCGTGAGAGGCGCCTGAGCGGCGTCTTTCGCCTCCGTATATCCGCCACTTGACCTATAGGCAAATAAACCACTTAGGCGATGCTGCTCAAGCGAAGTT
>CAZVCM010000436.1:0-1538 GCA_964626105.1 uncultured Thermoflexus sp. | reverse complement strand
GGGATCGCGCGCGTGCTCGAGGAGCGCGAAGCCGCCGCGTCCCAACAGCCAGCCGCCGCACCAGCGCCTGCGGCAGAGAAAACCGAGACGCTGGTCGAAATCGAGCCCGACTCATCGCAAGCGTCGTAAACCGCGTCTGCGCGGCAGCGGTTCGCGTGAACCAGCCTTGACAGGGGTTCTCCGGCTGCTTTATAATCGCTCGGTCGTCTGGCGTCGTCGCCAACACGAGGATGTGAAGGAGAACGTTTCATGGGTCCGCTGCCCAAGCGAAAGACATCACAAACACGTCGTAACAAGCGGCGTTCGCACGACAGTCTCTCGAGAAATCACCTGGTGGTTTGCCCAGAGTGTGGCGGGTACACGCGCGCGCATCACGTTTGCCCCCACTGTGGCACCTACCGGGGTCGTGAAGTGATCGCGCAGCAGGAAGAAGAGTAGCGATCACGCTCAGCCGTGAAATTTGGGGCCGTGCACAATCTGTCGCACGGCTCTTTGCGTTCTCATTCACAGCGCCACAGTCCGCGCTGTGACCGGCGAAAGGACCGCACATCATGCTCGATTGGACCACCACCGCCCTTGTGTTCCCCGGCCAGGGATCGCAGCAGGTTAGCATGGGCGCCGATCTCGCGACCGCCTACCCCGAGGCCCGCGCTGTCTTCGAGCAGGCGGACGATATCCTCGGCTTCTCACTCTCTGCGCTTTGCTTTGAAGGCCCGGAAGACGACCTCAACGATACGATCAACACGCAACCTGCGCTCTACGTCATGGGCGCGGCGCTCTTGCAGGTGCTCAACGCAGAGCTTGGTTCGGCTCGCCCGGCAATGGTCGCTGGGCACAGTTTGGGCGAGCTCACCGCGCTGCACGCGGCAGGTGCGCTCGCGTTCGACGCGGGACTGCGGCTGGTGCGCGAGCGCGGGCGGCTGATGAAAGAGGCAGGTGTTCGCAGCCCTGGCGCGATGGCCGCGATCCTGGGGTTGGACGCAGACGCGGTGCGCGGGCTGTGTGCCGACGCCAGCGCGCAAACCGGCGAGCCGCTGGTGCTCGCAAACGATAACTGCGACGGCCAGCTTGTGATTTCAGGCGGGCGCGCCGCTGTCGAGGCTGCCCTGCCTCTTGCCACCGATCGGGGAGCCAAGCGCGCCATCCCGCTCGCCGTTAGCGTCGCGTCACACTCCCCGCTGATGGAGACTGTCACCAGTGAGTTCCGCGCAGCGCTCGACGCAACCGAATTCACAACGCCGGAGATCCCAGTAATCGGGAATGTCCAGGCGCAGCCGCTGGCCGATGTCGCCGCCATCCGTTCAGAACTCGCGCAACAGCTTACGTCCACTGTGCGCTGGACCGAATCCGTTCAGCACATGCGCCAGGCAGGGATTGCGACTTTTGTCGAGCTTGGGCCCAAAGATGTGTTGAGCGGGCTGATTAAGCGCATCGACCGAAAGGCAGAGCGCCACGCACTTAACAGCGCCAGCGCCGTACAGGAGTTCACCAGCGCGCTCGGCTAGCTGGCAAACTGTGCAAGTTGCACAATTTCATAC
>CAZVCM010000435.1:0-1561 GCA_964626105.1 uncultured Thermoflexus sp. | reverse complement strand
CCTCAGCGGCGTAGCGCCAGGGACAAGCTTCCCGCTTTAGCGGGGAGTAGCTGACGTTTCGCTCGTTTCGTGGAAAAGAAAAATTACAGTTTCAGGCCTGGATGCTCGTTTAGCGCTGGTTAGCCTCGGATCTAGCCGTTAATAGTCACCACTAAAAACCACCGTTAACGGCGTTGCAATCCGCTCGAAGTCGTTATATCATGGAGGAGTATCGCGCACCTTTCCAATTGAAATAACAGTGACGCCTCGGCGGGCGTCACTGGAATTTGCCGACTACAACTGCTGGCAACAGTTGCAGCGGTGAAGCGTCGCCATACCTACTCACCAGGCACAGCGCACATACCCGAATTGTAACCCAAAGCGCGGTCCCTGCACAAGTGAGGCTGCGCTTTCTTATGCAAATGTATACGCTTTCGCACATTAACTTGCGCTAGAAACAGGAAGTCCCACTTTTGAGTGGGACTCCTGCCGCTCGGCGCGATATTTACTCGTTCGGTCGTTGCTGGCCCAAGTCCGCCAAGACTCCAGCACGACCCTCTCCCCTCGAAAGGGGGTTCCAATGAAACACCTTCTAGGCACATTCGACCCAGAAAAGCGCCCCATTCATGCGTAGTATAGCATCCTCTGATCCCGCTGTCCAGTCACCAGGACAGATGGTTCCCCGGTGGCGCGCGCCCCGTAATGCGCGCGGATTCTCTGATTCCACACTCGAATTCTTCCAGATTCAACCGGATCGCAACGGCTGGCTCTACCCGGTCGCGCCGAATCTGCCCGTCCGGCGCTGGAAAGCCTTCCCCCGCCACAAAGGCGCGAAATACCGCTGGAAACCCTCGCTGCCGCCCGACCTGCGCTTCTACGACCCGCGCGGCGAGCTCCATGAGCGGATACAGGAGCAGGGGGGGACGCTCATTCTCGCCAGCGGCGAACCGGATGTCTGGGCGCTGCACGAAGCGGGCATCTTCCACGCCACTGCGACAATGCACGGCGAGGGGACGCTCCCCGCGTGGCTGGTCGACGAGCTGCACCATCTCGGCGTGACGCGCGTGCAAATCTGGCCGGACCGCGACCAGACCGGCCTCGCCAGCGCGCTCAAGCTCAAAGCGGCGCTGGCCGGGAGCGATATCGCGCTCGACATCTTCGCGCTGCCATACGCGCTCGACAGCAAAGCCGATATCAATCACACCCTGCTCGATGTCGGCGCGGCTAGCCTGTGGGACGCGCTCCAAGCCTGCGCGCGGCTCGATCTGCCCGACCTGCCGCCCGAACCCGCGCCGCGACCGGCTGCGCCCCGGCACGTGCCGGAAGATGCCGCTTCACTCTACGAGCGCTGGTGCACCGAGGTGGAAGCCGAAGCGATCCGCGCCTGGAACATCGCGCCGCCCAACGCCAAGAACCTCAGCCGCCACAATTTCTCCAGCCCCTATCGCGAAGATCGCCGCCCGTCCGCGCAGTGGAACTACACCGCGCACGGCTTCACCGACTACGCCACCGGTGAGTTTACGAACACGCACACGGTCGCCGAATTGCTCGGTGTGACGCCCTGGGCAGACTACAAAGCGCA
>CAZVCM010000434.1:0-1583 GCA_964626105.1 uncultured Thermoflexus sp. | reverse complement strand
CCTTGTTGCGAACGCTTTCGCCGAGTTGAACTTTTAGCGTTCCGTTGCTAAAGCGCTCGATACGAGTCGGACGGAGAGGCACGCCGAGGTGTTCACAAATCGCGCGGGCAAGCGGCTCGTTAGATGTCCCGGCGAATATGTAAGGACCTTCCGCGGTCAAACTCGACCTCCTTCGCTTTCGTCTGCCGGGTGCAGATATCCCACTACTTTACCGCTGTGCCCCAGACGCGCAACCTTACAATCTGACTTACATGCCCGGTTCGAATAGCACGCAATGGCCTAGCAACGCTATAATGCGAGATACGAATGGGGGGGGCACGTGGAAAGCGTTGGAGGCTCTATGACAGACCAGGTCCGTCCTTTGCGTTGGCCGGAGGACCGCGCCGCGCTGTTTGAGCACTTCCAGCAAACCCACACCGCCGAAGACAGCGAACTCCTGACCGCCTGGTACGGCACGCTGCCAGACTTTGATCCGCGCAACAGCCTGGTCATCGCAGACAACAACGGTGAGATTGCTGCCCACATCATGCTGATTCCGCGCCAGCTTCAGATCGGGGCGAGCACCCTGCCCACCGCCGAACTCACGCTGATCAGCGTGCCCCCCGAGACGCAAGCGCCCGCCATGTTGCGCGCGCTGTTCCAGTCCGCACATGAGCGCATGACAGAGCGGGGTGACGCATTGGGGCTGCTGCTCGGCCCGCCCGACAGTGGTTACTGGTCGAGCGAGGGGCAGGACGTCTGGCAGTATGAATACGCTGTCGGCCTCTACCTGACGAGCTTTGAGTCCGAGATCGCCACCGAGGCGCTGCTCAAAGCAGGGCAGTGGGACCCGATCCATAGTTACCAGCGGCGCACTGCTGAGCGGCTTGGCATCGCGCACCAGCCGGTGACGGTCCGCCGTTATTACAACAGCGATCTGTCCGCCATCGCGGCGCTGTACACGGCGGCGAGCGCGCGCGGTCACTATCTGATCGCACGGAGCGATGAGGTCTGGGAATGGCAGCTTGATTATCTGGCGCGCATTGGCCGCTATGAGCCAGATGATTTTCTGGTGGCCGAGATCGCCGGGAAAATCGTCGCGTACACACGGCTGGTCAGCCAGGGGCCGGTCAACTGGTTCCGCGAGCGCGACGCCGCCTCGTTTTGCGTGGTCGAAACCGCGGGCGATCATCCCGACGGGGTCGAAGCGCTGGTCGCTGCCATCGGGCACAATGCGCGGATGCTTGGCGCTGACCGGATCGGGCTGTACATTCATCCAGAGAGCGCGCTCATGGCGCACGCGCTGGTGCGGGGCGCGTGCCTGCGGACCTCTACCGGGGCGGGGATGGTGCGCGTGCATGATCTCGCTGAGGCGCTGGACCGGCTGCGGCCCGCGCTGGAAGAACGCCGCCTGAACAGCCCCTACGCCGCGCGCGCTTTCCAGCTTGTCCTCCGCACCGAAAACGACCAGGGCGAGGTCTACCTTGGCGCGGGAAACGAGTACGAGCTGGTCGAGTTGGAAGCCCCGTCGACCGTCGTCGCCCGCCTGATCACGGGCTGGAACGGGCTCGACCGCGCCAGTGCGGGCTACCACGAGCGCTACG
>CAZVCM010000433.1:0-1606 GCA_964626105.1 uncultured Thermoflexus sp. | reverse complement strand
GTTGACCGCGACCGCCGCGCCTGACGCCGCCAGACGGGCCGCGATCGCCTTGCCGATGCCGCGCCCCGCGCCGGTCACCAGCGCAACCTGCCCGGAGAGATCGACTGAAAGTGTGGTCATAGATGTGTGGTTCCTTTCATTGTTGGGGGTGTATCGGGGCGCGCGGGCGGGCGTTTGCTACGCGTTGTATCAGGGCGCCGGAAGCGAGAAGCTGCACGTTCCATCCCCGATCGCGCACGTCGCCAGCGTGACCTCGCCCAGGCGGACGGTGAAGCTCGCGTCCGCATCGTCCGAGCGCCAGAAATAGCGCCGCTCGACATTGGAGCGGAAGAACCCTGCCAGGCGCGGGCAGTTGTCTTCGTCTGGCTCAGGAGGTGGCGCGGAGCCGGTGAGCAGTTGCAGGCAGCTTTCTTCTTCCAGATAGGCCGACGATGTGCTGATGTAGCGGTCCCACTCCGCCGCCTCGAAGCTGCGCACCGAGCCATCGGCGCCTGTTTGCTCGAACACCAGATCGCTGACGTCGATGGGCTCGTCCGAGATGTTCAGCAGCAAAAAGACATCCGGTTCGTATAGCAGGCGGACGTGCAGCTCGTATCTCGCGCTGGCGGCGCCTGCTGCGACAGGCGTGCGTGTGGGGAGCGGTGTCGAGGTCGTTGCAGCGGTGGGCGTCTGGCGGCGCGGCGTGGTTGGCGTGGCGTTGGGCGTTCCGGTGAGGTTGCCAGCGACGGCAGGCGCTTCTTCGGTGGCTGGCTCGGTTGACGCGATGAACTCGCTGTCGACCGGCGGCGTTTCGGGCGGATCGTTCGCTCCATCGCGCAAGAAGTTCGACCAGATCAGCCCGCCCGCTACGAACGAGAGCACGATGATCGCGCCCAGCAGCACGCGCCGCAGCCGGTGGCGCGGCGCGTGCTCGGTCGCAGCGCCGTTGTCGCCTGCAGCGCTCGGGGGCCGGATGCCGGTTGCCTCGGGGCCGACAAGCCCCAGATCGCGCGGGTCGGCGTAGCTGCTGAGGATTGAATCGAGCGTGCGATCATCGATTTGCAGCGCGTCCTCGGCGGCGGCTTGCGCGGCGGCTTGCTCCTCTTTGGCGGCCTTGCGCCGCGCGAACCGGCTGGCGATGCCCGACGCCGCGACGTCTGCGGGAGGCTCAGAGATTACCAGCGCGGGCGTTAGCTCCCCGGGCGGGCGGACGGCCTGCGCGTGCTGCGGCGCTTCGATCAGCGCGAGCAGGTCGTCGGATGGCGCGGCGGCAGGCTCGACTGGCTGCTCGGCATCCGCGCAAGCAGCGGTTAGCGCCTCGACCAGCTCCCGGCTTGACTCGTATCGCTGCTTCGGGTCTTTATCGAGCGAGCGCAAAACGACTTCTTCCACCGCGTGCGGGATGGTCGGGACGTACTCGCTCGGTGGTGGTGGCGGGTTGTTCAGGTGCTTGAGCGCGACGCTCATCGCCGAAGGGTCATCGAACGGGACCTGACCGGTGAGAATCTCGTAGATCACAATGCCGAGCGAGTACAGGTCGCTCTGCGGGACGGCCTGCGCCGAAGACACCGCCTGCTCTGGCGCGATGTAATGCGCGCTGCCGAACGTTTCGCCGGTCGTGCCTTCC
>CAZVCM010000432.1:0-1620 GCA_964626105.1 uncultured Thermoflexus sp. | reverse complement strand
TCCTGCTGTTCCAGCGCACGCTGACGCGGGGCATCACCGCTGGCAGCGTGAAATAAGCGATAGGGCTATGGTTATGCGCGCTGCGGCGCCATTTTGCGATGGATTGCGTTAAGGAGTTGTCGTAATGAAGTTCGACGCCGGAAACTGGAAACTGCTGCCCGGCACAGAGGCGATGTACCCGCTCAGCGTGGTGGACGTGCGGACTGAGCCGGACGCGCTGGTTGTCACCGGCTACAACAAGACGATCAATCACCGCGCGGATTATCTTGACGGGGCGATCTTCACGGCGCGCTTCACATCGCCCATGCCGGATGTCGTCCGCGTGCAGATCACCCACTTCAAGGGCCGCCGCCCGCGCCTGCCCGCCTTCGACCTCGACTATTCACTGTCGAATCCGGATGTCGAGATCGGGCGCGACGAGGCGCGCGCGTGGCTGAAAACGGGCGATTTGTCGGTGGTTGTGCCGGTCGAAGGCGAGTGGCGCGTGGACTTCTTGCGGGGTGACCGTCCGCTCACCAGCAGCGAGCAGAAAGCGATCGGCCTGTTTGCGCGCAGTGGCAAGACATATTTGCGCGAGCAATTGTCGCTGCAAGCGGGCGAGACGATTTACGGCCTGGGCGAGCGCTTCACGCCGTTTGTCCGCAACGGGCAGTCGGTCGACATCTGGCAGGAAGACGGCGGGACGAATTCCGAGATCGCGTACAAGAACATCCCGTTCCACCTCAGCAGCCAGGGCTACGGCGTGCTGGTGAATAACCCCGGCCACGTCTCGTACGAGATCGCATCGCACCACGTCACGCGCACACAGTTCAGCGTCGAAGGGCACAGCCTCGACTATTACCTGTTCGGCGGGCCCACGCCCAAAGACGCGCTCGACCAGTACACCGCGCTCAGCGGGCGACCTGCCCTGCCGCCGGAGTGGTCGTTCGGGCTGTGGCTGTCTACCTCGTTTACGACCAACTACAGCGAGGCGGACGTGATGGCGAATGTCGAGCGGATGGAATCGCTCGGCATCCCGATCAGCGTCTTCCACTTCGACTGCTTCTGGATGAAGGAACTCACCTGGTGCAGCTTCCTGTGGGACCGCGCGAACTTCCCCAATCCGCGCGGGATGCTGCAGCGCATTCGCGACAAAGGCATCAACGTCTGCGTGTGGATCAACCCGTACATCGCCGAAGCATCGCCGCTGTTTGACGAGGGCATGGCGCACGGCTACCTGCTGCGGACGCTCGAAGGTGACGTGTATCAGGTGGACGACTGGCAGCCGGGCATGGGACTGGTCGACTTCACGAATCCGGATGCGCGGGCGTGGTACGCGGGCAAACTGCGCGCCCTGATGGAGATGGGTGTCGATACGTTCAAGACGGACTTCGGCGAGCGCATCCCGATGAACGTGGTCTATCACGACGGCAGCGATCCGGGACGGATGCACAACTTCTACACGTATCTCTACAACCAGACGGTCTTCGAGCTGTTGGAGGAGGTCCGGGGCGAGGGCGAGGCGGTTGTCTTCGCGCGTTCTGCGACGTGCGGCAACCAGAAGTTCCCGGTCCATTGGGGCGGCGACAACTCGTCCACCTACCCCTCAATGGCGGAAACGCTGCGCGGCGGGCTGTCGCT
>CAZVCM010000431.1:0-1623 GCA_964626105.1 uncultured Thermoflexus sp. | reverse complement strand
GGAAGACAAGCATCACCAGCGCCATCAGCGGATAGAACACGTTGAAGCGCGGCTGAAAGAAGATCATTCCCGGCACCAGCGCCCACACCGCGACCGCCCACCGCGCGCGTTGCCGGTCAAAGAGCAACGTGCCCAGGCGATAGAGGGGCGCTACGCTGAGCGCGCTCCAAAACGGCATGAGCATTTGCAGCCACGCGCTCGCCCACTGCGTGTCGCGCCACGCGGCCATCGCGAGGTTCTGGCATTGCATCTGGCGCGTTACCCCGGCCAGCGCGCCGGAAACGGGCGGAATTTGGTCGAACCCCTGCGTCGCGCTGTAGTAGAGAGCAGTCAGCCCCGGCGGGCTGAGGATCACGCCGTTCGGCTGGCCGCTGGCGCGCAGCAGGTCCGCAGTGAACGCCGGCCAGTGGCGCAGCGTGCCGCCGATATTCGCGATCTCGTTGGCGGCGGCGTGGTAGCGTCCCTGCGTCGTCATACGGGCCAGCAGCAGAAACAGCGGACTATCTTCGAGGTAGAGCAAGAGCAGCGTCAGCAGCGCGAGACCGCCGAACGCCCACAGGATCAGACCGACTGGATAGCGCCCGGACGCCCGCGCCGCGCGCAGCAGCGCGATCGCGCCCGCGACGTAGATCGCCAGCCCGGCCCCGGCAGGAAGCAACCATCCCCAATGGGGCGCTTCATGCGGCCAGATCCACCGGCCATCGGCGGGGATCCAGGGCGCGTCACCGCGCAGCCAGGGCACGAGGTCGAAGGAGATCACCGTCGCCGTGATGAGTGTCACTGCCCAGATGAGGGCGACTGCCAGTGAGCGCTTGACTGCGTGGTTGTCTTTGGGGGAAACAAGCGCCAGATCGCGAGTGCTCTGCACGGAATTATCCATCGCGCGCTGCTTTGACTTTACGCTCAAGTGCGGTCATAATGTCGGGTGCCGACCGTGGCCGCAGTGACCACCGTGACGCCCGCCGGCCGTGGTGCCAGGACGGAAGCGCCGGGACGCGCATTGTAGCACTGTTCTCCTGTTCCCGGTACTCCGCACAACATCCGGACCTGACCCGAAAATTTTCAAAGGATGCGCTTCTATGGAACCCTCGCGCCGACCTCTACGGCAGGAATGGCTCACCTGGAACGACGTGGATCAATTGGTGGACGTGCTTTTGCCGCAGCTTCGATCTGCCGGGACGTTCGACGCGATGATCGTGATCACGCGTGGGGGGATTGTCCCTGGCGGGCTGCTGTGCGAAGCGCTTGATATTACCAGTGTGCTGACGGCGGCGGTGGACTTCCCGCGCGAGCTGGATCGCGACGACAAAGCGCGGCTGCTCGTCTGGCCGTCATTTATGCAGTTCCCCGAAGACGACCTGGTCGCCGAGCGCCGGATCCTGATTGTGGACGACGTGTGGGGGAGCGGGCGGACCAGCACCGCGGTCAAGAGCCGCTGCGAGGCGGCAGGCGGGACGGCCTACACCTGCGTGTTCCACTTCAACCCCTATCGCTCGCTGTTCCGCCGCGCCGAGCCGGACTTCTACGGCGCCATCACAGACGCATATATCGTGTATCCGTGGGAGAGCCAGCGCGGGATGCACGGTATGCCCTCGAACATGCCGCCGGGCGGCGGGCCGGATA
>CAZVCM010000430.1:0-1631 GCA_964626105.1 uncultured Thermoflexus sp. | reverse complement strand
GCCGGTCGCGCCGCAAGAGGCAATCGGCAAGGTCACCGGGCACGCACGTTTCACCGACGACTATACATTTCCTGGCATGTTGATCGGGCGCACTCTGCGCGCCGCCTATCCGCACGCGCGGATACGTAGCATCGACACGTCGCAGGCGCGTGCCCTGCCCGGCGTGCGTGCGGTGCTGACGCATGCGGACGTGCCGGGCGACAACATTCACGGGCTGGTGTTCGATGACTGGCCCGCGCTCGCCGCCGATAAGGTGCGCTATATGGGCGATCCGGTCGCGATCGTGGCCGCAGACGATGCGGAGACCGCCGAAACCGCGCTCAGCCTGATCGAAGTGGACTACGAGCCGCTGCCAGTTGTGCACGGGCCGGAGTTCGCCAACACGCCAGAAGCCGCGATCGTCCACGAAGAATGGCCGACCGGCAACCTACTCAAGCACATCAAAGTGCGTCACGGCGATATTGACCAGGGCTTCGCCGAGGCAGATGTGATCGTCGAGCGCGAGTATCGCACGCCAACTATTGAGCATATGTTTATGGAGCCGGAGTGCGCGATCGGCGTCCCGGCGGGCTATGACGACGAACATCCGAAGCTGACAATCTATGTCGGCTCGCAAATCCCGTATGAGGACCGGCGCCAGACAGCGCGCGCGCTCGGCCTGCCCGGAGACCAGATCCGCGTGCGCGGCGCGCTGATCGGCGGCGGCTTTGGCGGCAAGGAAGACATTGCCGGGCAGATTCATGTGGCGATGCTGGCGCAAGCGACGGGCCGCCCGGTCAAGATGCTCTACACGCGGCAGGAGTCGCTGCTGTTCCACCCGAAGCGGCACGCAACCGTCATCCGCATCAAGACCGGCGCCAAGCGCGACGGCATGCTGACCGCCGTCCAGGCGGAGCTATACGGCGATGGCGGCGCGTACGCCAGCCTGTCCGATAAGGTGATGACCCGCGCGACCACCCACGCCACAGGGCCGTACGTCCTTCCGAACGCCAAGATCGACTGCTATGTGATGTACACTAACAACCCGCCATCGGGCGCGTTCCGAGGGTTCGGCGTCACGCAGTCCGCCTTCGCGGTCGAGCAAAACATGGACCTCATCGCCGAGGCGATCGGCATGGACCCGTTTGAGCTACGCCGTAAGAACGCGCAGCGCGTCGGCGCGACGACCGCGACCGGTCAGCTTCTGCGCGAGAGCGTCGGGCTGCTGGAAACGATTGAGCGGGTAGACCGCGATATGCGCAACAGCGAGGCAGAATCGTTCCGCTGGGGCTGGCGCGAGGGCAACAAAGCGTACGGCTGGGGCATCGCTTGCGCCTACAAGAACACCGGGCTCGGCGGCGGCGCGCCTGATCGCTCTGTCGCCGAAGTCGAAGTTTTTGAGAACTCCATCGCCGAAGTACGGACCTCGTCCGCCGACATGGGCCAGGGGCTGACTGCCGTGCTGGCGCAGGTGACTGCTGAAGAACTCGGCCTGCCGGTTGATCGCGTGCGCGTTCTGCTCTCGGACACCGATCTGACGCCCGATGGCGGGCCAACCACCGCCTCGCGGCAGACCTACGTCAGCGGCAACGCGGCGCGTCACGCGGCGGCGACCATGCGCGACGCGATGCGCTCGGTCGTGGCAGAGCGGC
>CAZVCM010000429.1:0-1651 GCA_964626105.1 uncultured Thermoflexus sp. | reverse complement strand
ACCCGCGCGCCGAGGACGCGTAGGGCCGCAAGCACCCGAGCATCCTTGGCATCGGTGCCGATCTGACGGGCTCCAACCTCAGCGCCCGTTTCCCAAAAAAGTAGGTAGCCCACCGGAAACCCGCTGTTCATGGAGTCAAATAGGTCACGGACCTTCGAATTCGACCACACAAACGGGCGCTGTAGTTCCGGCAGCGCGACGTCACCTCGGTCGATGTTGTCCACCAGATGACGCAGTGTGAATGAAGTGCTCCGAAAAACGGTCTTGGCCATGCCTGCTGCTTCAATGTGTCGAATCTGCCACTCCGACCGATTCTGCCAGTCGCAGCACTCGAAGCCTCGAGGGGCCGCGGTCCCTGCAGCGCCTGTCGCGTTTCAGCGAGGTTCGTGGCACTTCCAAGGCAGATAGTCTGGCCATGATCGCAAAGGAGTTCCTAGAACAACAGGATCTGGTCAGTGATACCGTTTAGAGCCTTCGCTGACACCTGCTCGATCCGATCAGCGTGGGCCCGTCACACCGCGCCGTGAATGGCACGGACCTGCTCAACGTGCGCTATGTCGTCAGCGACGGGCCGATTGACGGCGCCGAGTCGCTCGGCTATGCGGAAGCGTACGCCGACAGCGCGGTGACGATCTACGAAAACCGGGACGCGCTGCCTCGCGCCTATACGCTGCCCTACCACGACCTCACCGACGAGGCGTGCGGCGCCGTGCCGGATTCGTTCGCGACGATCGTCACCAGTCCGGACTTCGAGGCGGACCCGCGCCGCGTGGTGATCGAGGGCTTCCCCGACGCGGACTCATGCGAGTTGATCTATGACTGGCCCGCGCCAGAGCATGAAGCCGAGCCGCAGCCCGCCGCGATCACGGCCTACGGGTCGATCGAGGTGATGGTGAGCGCCGAGGTCACGGATGCGTCGTGGCTGGTGCTGGCGGACAGTTACTACCCAGGCTGGCGGGCGTTCGTCCGGCCTCAGGGCGCGGGCGAGGACGCCGAGGAAGCGCTCGACGTGCATCTGGTGAACGGGAATTTTCGCGGCGTGCGGCTGGAGCCGGGCGAGTGGACGGTGCGCTTCCGCTTCAGCCCGCCGAGCTTCCAGATTGGCGCGTTCGCCTCGTTCCTGAGCGGAATGCTGGTCCTGTTCATGCTGATGCTGTGGGGCTGGCGGCAGGTCTACCGCGCGGAGCACGAAGCGGACAGCGCGCGGCGCATCGCCAAGAACAGCCTCGCGCCGATCATCCTCAACCTGTTCAACCGGGGGATCGACTTCGCGTTTGCGTTCATCATGCTGCGCATCCTCGGCCCGAAGGACGCGGGTATTTACTATTATGCGATCGTCGTCTTCGGCTATTTCGACATCCTGACCAACTTCGGGCTGAACACGCTGTTGACGCGCGAGGTCGCGCGGGACCGCGACGCCGCCGGGCGCTACCTGTTCAACAGCACGGTGCTGCGTCTGGCGCTGGCGGTGATCGGCGTGCCGCTGCTGGTCGGCTTCGTGCTGGTCCGCCACAACGCGATCACGCCGCCGCTGGAGCCGCAGGCGATCCAGGCGATCGGGCTGCTGTACGCCGCGCTGCTGCCGGGGACGATCAGCACCGGCCTGACCGCGCTGATCTACGCGTTCGAGAAAGCCGAGTCCCCGGCGGTG
>CAZVCM010000428.1:0-1657 GCA_964626105.1 uncultured Thermoflexus sp. | reverse complement strand
AGCCGCCGCCTGCTACCGAAGAGGCGGCGGTTAACCCTCCACCGCCCCCGTTACAGATTTTTCCACCCCCGTCCTTCTTTGACCGGAGTTCAGATCGAAGCTCGGGTCGTGGCAGTGACTAGACCGTGCGGACCACTCGCGCAAAAACAGCCCCGATCCTGTGTGGACCGGGGCTGCGGTTAGTGAACTAGAAAGCCCGGTGCGCTTACTTCTTGCGCGAGGGGAAGCGGCTTAGCACCGTGACAGCAGCCGGGACCACCGTCTTATCGCCCATGGAAAGCTCACCCGGCGCGGCAGCCTGACGTGCGCGTGCGGCGCCCGCGTAGACCAGCAGCGGCGTGCCTTCCTCAGCGTGAGACAGCTTGATCAGCGCCTGCCCCAGCGAATACCCTTCCGTGTCAATGCTGCACGACGTCACGCGCCCGACGACGCGCCCGCGCTGGTCGATCAGCGGATCGCCGGGGTGCGGCGCGCGCATCCCCTTGCTATCCAGCCGGAACCGTGTCACCACGGCGTCGCGCTCCTGCTCGTGCGCCACAAACGCCGCTTTGCCGACGAAGAACGGCTTCCACAGCTTGACGAAGCTGCCAAACCCAGCATCGGCGGGGTTCAGGTCGAAATCGCCCGCCAGCTCATGCCCATAGAGGGGCAGCCCGGCTTCGGTGCGCAGGCTGTCACGCGCGGCAAGCCCGACCGGCGTCGCGCCACCCTCGGCCAGGTCCTTGAACAGCGCCGGAGCCTTGTCGGGATCAACGAACAGCTCGTACGCGATGCGCTCGCCGGTGTAACCGGTCCGCGCCACGATCATTTCATAGCCGCCGAGCACCGCCCGCGTCACCCCTGCCCAGGGCAGCGCCTTGACACGCGCCTTGTCCTCGGCAGAGCCATGCAGCCCCAGCAGGATATCGCGGCTGGCCGGGCCTTGCAGCGCGATGTCCACGCGCCGCTCTGCGCCAAGCGCCGGATCCCGCAAGTCGCGGATCGTCACGCCGTCACGCGCCGGGAGCATCACCCCAGGCCGCTCCGGGTCGATCTGGTACTTGCCTGCATGCAAACCGGTAATCCACGCCCAGTCCTTGTCGTTGTTGGCCGCGTTGACGACCATCACAAAGTAGTCCGGCGCCAGGCGATAGATGAAGATGTCATCGATCGGGATGCCGTCTATACCGAGCAAGTAGTTGTAGTGCGCGCGCCCCGGCTCTAGCGCGGTGACGTCGTTCGTCGTCAGCGCGTTGAGGAACGCCTCGGCGCCCGGCCCGCGAAAGTCGAAGACGCCCATATGCGAGACGTCGAACAGACCTGCGCCGGTGCGCGTGGCGATGTGCTCCGCGCTGACCGAGGTGTACCACACCGGCATGTCGTACCCGGCGAAGGGCACCATATTCGCGCCAAGCTCTTTGTGCAGCGCGTGCAGCGAGGTCGTCTTCAGCGGCGCGTCCGCCGGTTCTTCCCACTCGAAGATGGGTTTCGCCCCGTCTGCCAGCGAGCCGCGCGCCCGCGCTCCGACGAAGTACGCCTTGTGCGGGTCGATCCCCGCCAGCGCGTCGTCGAAGTTGACCTCGTAGCGGCTCATATCCGGCGCGTCACGCATCGGGCTGATGCTCACCGGCCCCGGCACCTTCGCAGTCAGATCGGACGAGTCAAAGTCCACAAACCC
>CAZVCM010000427.1:0-1658 GCA_964626105.1 uncultured Thermoflexus sp. | reverse complement strand
AGCATTTGGAAGACCCGCCACGCTTTGACGTGCACACCTCGGTGCGGACGCTCGAATCGGCCTAGTTCCACAGCGCCGCGTAATTCCCCCATCTTACCTGCTGTAAGATCGACCATCTGCCTCATGGGTAGGTGGTCTTTTTCTTAAATAATTAAATATGATGGTTTGGTTAGGGGGTTACGACCCGCGGGAGGACTACCATGGCAATGAAGAATCTCACCGATGTTTATGAAGAGCAGCTCAAAGATATATACAGCGCTGAAAAGCAGATCACCGAGGCCCTACCCAAGATGGCCGATGCCGCATCCAACGCCGATCTGAAGAAGGCGTTCAAGGCGCATCTGCAGCAGACCAAAGAGCAAATGAAGCGCATCGAGCAGATTTTCAAAGCGCGCGACATGGGCCCTGGCCGCAAAAAGTGCAAGGGCATGAAGGGCCTGATCGAAGAAGGCGAAGAAGTCATCGAAGAGGGTAGCAAGTCCGCCACGCGAGACGCAGCGCTGATCGGCGCGGCGCAGAAGGTCGAGCACTACGAGATCGCGACCTATGGCACGCTGCAGCGCTATGCGGAGCTACTCGGCGAGAAGGAGCAGTCGAAGCTCTTGCAGACCTCGCTCAACGAGGAAAGCAAGACCGACGAGCAGTTGACCCAGCTCGCCAAGACGATCAACACGAAGGCGAAGAGCAAGTAGTCTTCCTGCTGGTTCAATCGCATCTCACGAGGGAGCGGCTGCTCCCTCGTTTTGCGCCTGCTGCCCGCCGCGTGTGGTATACTCGCGCGCGAACCCGCACCGGTACCCCTTGCGCGAGGGATTAGACCCATGCTGACCGATCTCACTTTGACCGAAGCCCGTGACAAGCTGCGCAGCGGCGCGATCAGCGCGCTGGAGCTGGCGCGGGCGCACCTGGACCGCATCCGCGCGATTGACCCGCAAGTGCGCGCCTTTCTGCTGGTCACCGAGGAACAAGCGCTCGAAGCCGCCGCCGAGGCGGATCGCCGGCTGGCGCAGGGCGATGACGCGCCTCTGCTCGGCGTGCCGCTCGCGATCAAAGACGTGCTGATGACGCGCGGCGTGCCGACGACCGCCGGATCGCGCACCCTCGAAGGCTATGTGCCACCGTATACCGCGACCGCGCTGGAACGGCTCTTCGCGGCAGGCGCGCTGATGCTCGGCAAGACCAACACCGACGAGTTCGCGATGGGCTCCTCGACCGAGAACTCCGGCTATTTCACGACGCGCAACCCCTGGGACCTGGAACGCGTGCCCGGCGGCAGCAGCGGCGGCAGCGCGGCAGCGGTCGCGGCGCGGATGGCGCTCGCCGCGCTGGGCACGGACACCGGCGGCAGCGTCCGGCAGCCCGCGGCGCTGTGCGGCGTCTCGGCGCTTAAGCCGTCCTATGGGCGCGTCTCGCGCTATGGGCTGATCGCGTTTGCGTCATCGCTGGATCAAGTCGGCGTGTTTGGGCGGACGGTCGCGGACTGCGCCGCGCTGCTCAGCGTGATGGCGGGGCACGATCCGCTCGACAGCACCAGCGTGCCCGACGCGCCGCCCGACTATGCGCAAGCGCTGACCGGCGACGTACAGGGCTTGCGGATCGGCGTGCCGCGCGAGTTTTTCATCGAGGGCATCCAGCCGGACGTCGAGCGAGCGGTGCGC
>CAZVCM010000426.1:0-1659 GCA_964626105.1 uncultured Thermoflexus sp. | reverse complement strand
ATGCGGCGCGCATCGGCCATCTGACCCGGCGTGCAGCAGCGGTTGGCGCCGCCTTCGCCGCAGTCTTCCGACCACAGCCGCAGCATCATGCCGATCACGTCGTGACCCTGCTCGACGAGCAGCGCCGCCGCGACCGAGCTATCAACGCCGCCGCTCATCGCGACGACGATACGAGACTTTTCGTTCAGCGTCATGAATGCGTGTGGGACTTTCTAGGACACAGACTGCGCGTGCAGTGCCCGCACGCGTTCTACCGCGCGGGGCAGCACATCAAGCACTGTGTCGATCTCGGCGTCGGTTGTGCCGTGGCCTAGGGTCAGACGCAGGCCGCCGCGCGTCCACTCTGGCCCGTAGCCGAGCGCCTCAAGGATGGGGGACGGCTGCGGATCGCCGACCTTGCACGCGCTGCCGGACGAGGCCGCGATGCCGTGCTGGTCGAGATGCATCAGCAGCGTGTTGCTTTCGACATTGCGGAACACGAAGCTCGCGTGTCCGGCAAGGCGATCGGTCGAGTCGCCGCTGAGTTGCGCGTCCGGCACGCGCGCCAGCACGCCTTCGATCAGGCGGTCGCGCAGCGCGCTCAGCCGCGCGACGTTGGCGTCCAGTTCTTCCCGCGCCAGCTCCAGCGCCCGCGCGGTGCCGATGATGCCGGGCAGGTTATGCGTCCCGGCGCGGCGATGGTCTTCGTGCTTGGCGCCGGTCTGCGAGCTGAGGAACGGGGTGCCCTCGCGCAGGAACAGCACGCCCGCGCCCTTCGGGCCGTAGAACTTGTGCGACGACAGCGACAGCATATCGACACCGAGCGCTTGCACGTCGAGCGCGACCAGGCCGCCAGCCTGGACCGCGTCGGTGTGCACGAGCGCGCCATATTCGTGCGCAATTGCCGCCAGTTCGGCGATCGGGTTGTGCGTTCCGACTTCGTTGTTGGTATAGATCAAGCTGACGATGGTGATCCCGTTTACCGGCAGACCCTGCAGCGCAGCGCGTAGCGCGCCCGCCTGGACCCGACCGAATTGGTCGACCGGTACGATCCGCAGGGCTGTTCCAAGCACTTCTCGCAACTGGCGCGCGGTCACGGTCACCGCTTCGTGCTCAACCGGCGTTGTGATGATGGTTACCGGGCGGTTTTCGGCGCGCGCTGCTTGCGCCGGGCCGCGCAGCGCCAGGTTATCGCTCTCGGTCCCGCCGCTGGTGAAGACGACCTCGTGCGGGGCGCAGTTCAGCAGCCGGGCAACGGTCGCTCGTGCCGCCTCGAGATCGCGCTCTGCCGCGCGGCCCCAGGCATGTACGGCCTGCGTGTTGCCGAAGGTGTCGCTGAAATAGGGCATCATCGCATCCAGCACGCGCGGATCGAGCGGCGTGGTCGCGCTGTGATCGAGATAGATTCGGGTCGTCATTGTCGGGAAATTTCTCTCATCTTTGTGTGGTATATTCGACCGTATTGTACCGCATGCTGGGCGCTTTGTCAGGGGGATGTAATTTGGCTGCTAGCGGCGTGACTTCTCTCGGTAGCGCGATGAAAGGGGGGGGATATAATGACGCGTGGCCTATACCGGCTGGCGATCATGTCTTCACCGTGTCCCATCGCAGCGCCGCGTGGGCTGGCAGCGTGGCTGCTCTGCGGGTTGGTGCTGCCCCTGTTGCAACTCCACTGCACTT
>CAZVCM010000425.1:0-1672 GCA_964626105.1 uncultured Thermoflexus sp. | reverse complement strand
TAAAAAGCAAATGTTGCTGATCCCGGCCTGCTCACGATATGAGCCAGCGGCCGGTGTCCTTCCATTATAGTCCCGGTTGGCGGCGGAACAGGGTGGCAGTATGGCAGAAGCGGCGGGTCGACTATCGCAAGCCCGCCGCCACCGAAACCAGTTTACTTGTCGTTGAGCGCGACGACGCCGGGAAGCTCTTTGCCTTCGAGTAGCTCCAGGCTCGCGCCCCCGCCGGTCGAGATATGCGACATCCGGTCGGCCAGGCCCGCTTGTTGGACCGCTGCCGCCGAGTCACCGCCGCCGATGATCGTCGTCGCGTTGGACTCCGCCAGAATCTCAGCGATCTGGAAGGTGCCCTTGGCGAAGCTCGGCATCTCAAAGACGCCCATCGGCCCGTTCCAGACAACGGTGCGCGCGTCGCGCAGGATCGCGCGGAACTGCTCGACCGCTCCCGGTCCGATATCCAGCACCTGCCACCCGGCAGGCACGCCTTCGGTCGGCTTGATCGTGCGCGTGCTGGCCTCGTTGTCGAACGCGTCCGCGATCACGACCTCTTCGGGCAGCACCAGCTTGTCGCCGCTCTTGCTCAGCAGGTCCTTCGCGGTTTCGAGCGCGTCCTGCTCGACGAGTGAGTCGCCCATCTCGATACCCTGCGCAGCGAAGAACGTGTTCGCCATCCCGCCGCCGATCAACAGGTGATCGCATTTGCCAAGCAGCGCTTCGATCACGCCGATTTTGTCAGAGACTTTCGCGCCGCCGAGGATCGCGACGAAGGGCCGCTCTGGCTGCGCAATGGCATTCGCCAGGTAGTTCAGCTCCTTCTCCATCAGGAAGCCGCCGACCGCCGGGAGATAGCGCGCAACACCCTCAGTAGACGCGTGCGCGCGGTGCGCCGAGCCGAACGCGTCGTTGACGTACACGTCGCCAAGCTTGGCAAGCTTTTGCGCGTAGCCTTCGTCGTTCTTCTTCTCTTCTTTGTGGAAACGCGTGTTTTCCAGCAGCAACACGCCGCCTTCCGGCACGCTTCCAGCGGCACGCTCCGCCGCCTCGCCCACGCTGTCCTCAGCGAAGACCACGTCCACGCCGAGCAGGTCCGCCAGCACAGGGACGACCGGTTTGAGCGAGTACTTGGGGTCGGGCGCGTCTTTTGGGCGACCCAGGTGCGACATCAGAGCGACATAGCGCGGGTTGTGGTCGAGGATATATTTCAAGGTTGGGATCGCAGCCCGGACGCGCGTGTCGTCGGCGACTTGCCCGTCCTCGCTGATCGGCACGTTGAAGTCCACGCGCACCAGTACGCGCTTGCCGGTCAAGTCGATGTCACGAACGGTTTTCTTGTCCATAGACAGCTCCTCATCATTTGCTGTTTAGCAGAGCGAGGGCTGAACCGGAACCGGTCCATGCCCTCGCGCAGATTTTATTGGGACGGTGATGACGCTCCGACTAGAGCGCGTCAGCCATCATCTTGGCGAGGTCAGCCGTCCGAGCGGAGTATCCCCACTCGTTGTCGTACCACGCCAGCACCTTGACCATCGTGCCCTGGAAGACGGTCGTGAACTCGGCGTCGACGATGCTGGAGCGATCGTCGCCCTTGTAGTCCATCGACACCAGCGGCTCGTCGGCAACGGCCAAAATGCCCTGCATCGGGCCGTTGGCCGCTTCGCGGAACTTGGCGAGCAGT
>CAZVCM010000424.1:376-1677 GCA_964626105.1 uncultured Thermoflexus sp. | reverse complement strand
CTCGCGCTGGGAGAGCGTGCGACGTGGCGAGAAGCGCAATATCTTTCCGTATCAGGAAAACGCCGATATCATGTTGAACTCGGCCCTGCTGTACGAGCTGGCCGTCCTGCGCCCGCTGGCGGAGCCGCTGCTGCTCCAGGTGGAGCCGCGTAATTCGCACTACATCGAGGCGCGTCGCCTGCTGTCGATCTTGAGTTGGGTGAAGCCGATGGACGCCGAGCTTGTGCCCGACAATTCGCTGCTCCGCGAGTTCGTAGGCGACTCGATTCTACGCGACTATACACCCGGTTTGTATTAGGGCTGCCGGGTGTGCGGAAATGATCGGTAGGTGAACGGTGCAGACCGAACAAATCTCGAGCAAGCTACTCAGCCATTACGAGACGATCCGGCGCCAGGAGCACGAACAGATTACCGAGCTGCTGGACGTGCTCGGTCGGGTGGATGGCTTGCCCGAGGATCAGATGGAGCAGGCGCGCGACGCGCTGTTTCATACCAATCACCCGTTTCTGATGGTGCTGGTTGGGCCGTTTAGCTCTGGCAAGTCGAGCGTGATTAACGCATTGCTCGGCGAAGAAGTGACTGAGGTCGGCCCGATTCCGACGACGGACCGGATCGTGATTCTGCGGCACGGCGAAGACGTGCAGCGCTCCCGCTCGGGTGATGTCGAGACGATCTTCCATCCCAGCCCGCTGCTCGAGAACCTCAGCTTGGTCGATACCCCTGGCCTGGAATCGGTTTTCAAAACGCACGACGAGCTGACGCGCCGCTTCCTGCACCGGGCGGATGTCGTGCTGCTGGTCATGATCGCGACGCAGGTGCTGACCGCCAGCAACCTCGAGTATTTGCAGCAACTCAAAAGCTACGGCAAGCGCGTCGTCGTGGTGGTCAACCAGGTGGACGTGCTGGAGCCGGAAGAACGCGAGCAGGTCCGCGAGTTTGTGCTCGAACAGGCGCGCGTGCAGTTAGGCGTCGAGCCGCAGATCTGGCTGGTCTCCGCCCGGCAGGCGCTCGCGGCGCAACGCGAGACGCCGCGCGATGAGATCGGGTGGGACGAGAGCGGGTTCGCGGATATCGAGGAGTACATCAAAGAGACGCTGGGCGATGTGCAGCGCGCGCGGCAAAAGCTAGAAACGCCGCTGCAGATCAGCCAGAACGTGACGAAAACGGCTCTGGGATTGGTGCAGGAGCAGCAAGCCGCGCTCGATGTGCACCGCAAGACGGCGGCTAACATCGGCGCGCAGATCGAACAGGGGCGGCGCGAGCAACAGCAGACGGTTGACACGACCCTCGCCGAGATCGAC
>CAZVCM010000424.1:0-366 GCA_964626105.1 uncultured Thermoflexus sp. | reverse complement strand
GCAACCTGGCACGAAGCCAGCGCGCGTGGCGGCGAAGCGATCTCCGACCTGTTTCAATTCTCGCGCGGCATCCGGTTGTTCTTCGGCGGGATTGGCGAGCTGCTTGGCTTCGGCGGCTTGATGCGCCGCTTTGGCGGGCGCACGCGGGTCGAGAGCGTGCTGGACGAGCATCGCGTGCAGGAGACCTTCGCACGCATCCCGCCGCTAGTGGACAAGCTCGGGCCGCGCCTCGAAAGCCGCGACCTGCAAGACATTGACGATCTGGTGGATTACACGCGTGGCGCGGTGAAGGTGTTGCCGCCGAGCCTGTCGGACAAGGTGATCGGGCGCATCCAGACGCCGCTGCGCTACGACGCGCGATATGTG
>CAZVCM010000423.1:0-1677 GCA_964626105.1 uncultured Thermoflexus sp. | reverse complement strand
TGCCGGTGTTCGCGGCGCTGCTGTCCGGGGGCATCGTCACGCTGGCCGGGGCGCAGCGCGGCGCGTGGCTTGGCGCGGCGGTGCTGGCGCTGTGGGCGATCGCGTTCGCGCTGCCCACCGCCCGCACGCTGATCGCCGATCCCGCGTCGCTGCATGTCACCGAGATCGACCGCCGCAATTTCTTCCGCTACACGTCGAATGCCTGGGGCGCGCGAGAGGCGCTGTGGGACCTCGCGGGAACGGGTGAGCGCGTCGACGGGCGCGTGCCGCTGGTCGGCGCGATGCACTATTGCACGCTGCCGAACCTGTACATCACCGGCGCGTTCGACTGGACGTGCCTGGACGCGCGCCTCTCGTTTTTGCCGCAGACGCGAATGCCCGACGATGTCTACGCGTGGCACGCGCTGATCGACGCCGTGCAGCGCCACCCGTTCACCTACCTGCTGACCGACTATCGCCCGCCCGGCGCGGATCCATCCGACGACGCGCTGGCGTGGGAGCAGATCGCCGCGTACCGGCGGCCCCAGGGCAATCAGTGGGTGACGGTCTGGCGCGTGCAGGTGCACGACGCGAGCGCGCTGGCGCAGCATCTGGCCGGGCGCGCGCCGTGAACGGTCTGCGTTTCTCTCTCAAGTTGAACAAGGGAGCGCGTCGCTTGATGCTTTTTCCTTCCCTCGTCCTGGGGGAAGGAAAGCCGACCGCAGTCGGAAGGATGGGGGGATATTTCGACAGGGAGCAAGGTTGCGTGCAGATGGCAGGGCGAGGGGAGAAGGGTCGGGAACAGGCTTTCTTCCTCCTTCGTCCTGAGGAAAGCCCGATTCGCTTGACACCCATCCGCCCGGTGCTATGCTTGCGGCGGCGTAGTCCGCCTCACACGAAGGAGTCTGCATGTCGTCTCGCGCTCGTCTCTGGCTGCTGACGTTGCTGCTGTTCGGCGGCTTCGTCCTGCGCGCCCACCAGCCCGGCGCGCTGGCCGGGTTTGTGGACGAGGTCAGCCACATCGAGCGCAGCGAGATCATCTTCACCGCCGAGCGCAACCCGACCGAGTACAGTCACGGCAAGCTGCTTTATTACTATTGGCTCGGCCTGTTCGGCACGGCGCGCACCAACGCGCTGGAGATGATGCGGCTGGCAACCGCGCTCCTGTCTCTGCTGACGATAGCGGCGGTCGCGGCCACGGCGCGGGCGCTGTTTGGACCGCGTGCCATGCTGGCGGCGGCGCTCGTCTACGCGCTGGCGCCGTTCGCTGTGTTTTTCGAGCGCATGGCCCTGGCCGATCCGCTGGCGACCGCGCTCGCCTCGCTGGCAGCGTGGCACAGCATCCTGCTGGCGCGCGCGCCGTCGCAGCGTCGCGGCCTGCTGACCGGCTTGCTGGTGAACGGCGCGGTCTTCGCCAAGCTGACGGTCGCGCCGGTCCTGGCGCTGCCGGTTCTCGCCGCGATTCTGTTCGGCGATGTGCCCTCGCCGGACCTGCGCCGCGCCAGCCTGACGATCTACGCGCGCGCGCTCTGGCGCCGTTACCGGCTCGCGTGGCGGCCCATCACGTTGGTATTTGCCATCGGGTGGGCGCTGTTCGGCGTGGGCGCGCTGATCGCGCTGCTGCAAGGCGGACGCCCGCTGCTGATGAACACCTACCTGGCGGAGCCAAGCGCCCGCCCCGACGACCTGTTCGACAAG
>CAZVCM010000422.1:0-1687 GCA_964626105.1 uncultured Thermoflexus sp. | reverse complement strand
CCGCCTCTTGGGGACTGATAAGACCGACCGTCACTATTTACGGGGAAACATGCATGATTCCTGACTTCCCCAACTTACCGGATGACCTCCAGCGACGGCTAGACCGCGCTGTGCCGCCGGATACGCGCTACTTGCCGCCGGCGAAGGACGACGATCCGTTGGTTGAGGCCGCGCGTCGGCTGGCCGAAACGCCTCCGTTTGAGCTTTCGGATGCGGCGGTGGACCGCATCGAAGCGCGCCTGCTGGCTGAGATCGGGGCGGTAGAGCGGTTCGACCGCGTGGCGCGGCGTGGCGCAGTGCCGCGTGTGGTGCGCTGGCTGGCGTACGCCGCTGCGGCTTGTCTGGTGCTGGTGATGCTGGCGGGCGGCGCGACTTACGTTTCTGCGGACAGCTTGCCAGGCGATCCGCTGTACGCGGTGAAGCGGACAGTGGAGCGCGTGCGGCTGGCAGTCGTGGCGGGCGAGGACGAAGCGGCGCTGCGCGTCGAGTTCGCTGAGCGCCGCGTGCACGAGTTTTCCACGCTGCTGGATCGCGGCGAGGTGTATCCGCGCGCACTGCAAGAGGCGGTGGACGAGCTTGAGCGCGCGGTGGCGTCCGGCTATAACGGGGCGCTGGAACGACAGATCGCGATCGTCGCGCAGGAGCAAGAAACACTCAGCTTGCAAGCGCAGACGCGCGCCTCCGAGAGCGTGCGCATGCAGCTTCAAGGGATTGCTGACCAGAGCCGCGCGCTGCTGGAACAGGTGACACCTCCGGACGCGTCGCCTGAACCACCCGTGGCGCCACCCGTGACGGTGACCGCTGCGCCGTCCGCAACCAAGACTTCAATACCAACGCCAACACCGTCCGCGACGTCGCGGGTTGCGCCATCTCCGACGCTGCCGCCAACGGCCACACCAGGCTCGCTGCCTGCCGCGCCGGTGATCCCGCCGACGCGCACGCCGCCCGGCCAGGGTGACGATCCGGGGCTGGGTGATAACCCGCCAGGGCTGGGTGGCGAACATCCTGGCGTCGGCAATGATGGCCAGCCGCCAGGGTTGAGCGAGGATCCACCTGCACCGCCGGTGGAAAGCGTCCCGGTTTTGCCGCCGCCGGCGGAGGGAGAGCTGCCTCCCCCCGCACAGGGGCAGTTGCCGCCTCCGGCGCAAGAGCAGCCACCACCTCCGACCGAACCTCCGCTCGTGGAGCCACCTCCACCAGCGGAGCCACCGCCGACACGCACACCGCCCGGCCACGGAGAAGATCCTGGTCTGGGCGATGCTCCGCCTGGGCAAGGGGGCGCGCATCCCGGCGTGGGGAACGAGGGGCAGCCGCCCGGCCAGCAGTAATATTGCGCTGGCGAGCGTTGTGTTTTGCAGAAAGTCATCGAGGCCGGATCGCGCGATCCGGCCTCGTCGTTTAGAGTGTGCGAATGTTGGCCCGGCTTATTGTTCCGGCGCCGGAGTGTAGTCGATGAACCACTTGTAGTAGACGTAGTCGAGGTAGCCGTCGGTTTGCATGGCAGCGATCGCTTCGTTGATCGGCTGCACCAGCTCGCTGCCTTTCGGGAAGATGAAGCCCATCTCGTCCTCGGAGATCGGCGCTCCCACCGTCTTGACCGAATCAGCGGTCGTACTGATGAACCCTGCTGCCGCCGAGGCATCAGCAGGCATGGCGTCGATGTCGCCCACAAGCAGCGCCTGGACCA
>CAZVCM010000421.1:0-1698 GCA_964626105.1 uncultured Thermoflexus sp. | reverse complement strand
CTAATCGCTCATTGCTTGTGCTTAGATGTCCAGCGCCACACCGAGCGCGGCGAGCAGCACCGTCAGCAAGCCGAAGCCGAGTTCGAGGAACCCGAGCTTTTGCGGGCGCGCCGGGCGGCGCCAGGGGGAGACGCCATACGCCGCACGCGCCAGCAGAATCGCGATGGCGACCGCCGCCAGCGCAGGCACCACGTCCAGCCATGCCAGCAGCGCAATCGCCGCCAGCGCCAGCCCGCTCGACGCCAGCACCCAGCCACGCGCGGCAGGCTTGCCCTTCTCAATATGCAGCCGCTCGCGCACATAGATGATCGAGCCAATCGCGCGCGCCGCCTGCACGGCCCATAGCCCGAACGCCAACGTCACGCTCTCGCCACCGGCCAGCACGATCGCCATGACCACGGCCCCTAACGCGACCGATCCGGCCAGCTCCCGCGAGAGCTCGCGCCCGCGATTGCCAAGCAGATCGACCACCTGCACCAGCCCGAGCGGCGCAACCAGCGCCAGCGGCAGCAGCGGCTTCAGCCCGCCAAGCGCCAGTGCCAGCGCGAACCCAGCCAGCGCCATACTCGCGTAGATCAGCAGCACGCGCTCCGCCGCGACAGTTCGCGCATAGCGCCGCCCGCGCTTGCGGTCGGTGTACGCCAGCTTGAGCGGGTGCTGCATCAGGAACGCGCCGAGCGCCGCCACGCCCCAGCAGAACCCCGCCCATGACGGCGCGATGAGCAGCCCCAGGACGATTGGCTCCAGCAGAAAGCCCCAGCCGCCATGCTCTGGCGGCAGCGCGACCGCTTTCCAACGCACCTGCGCGCCCAGTGTCGTATCCATGCGAAATTCCACGTTCCGTTTACGATGGCGCAAGTATACCGAATCGCGCGCGCGCCGTCTTGATCGAGGTCAAGAGCAGCGCTTGGCGCTTTACGCACGGGTGGCGCTGGCTCTGACGCCGTGATTGTAGGTGTAACTGGGCAGTGGGCGCAGCAAGTGCGCCCCTATAGGAGAGGTCAACGATCCGTGTTTGATATCACTCGCCAGAACGGGTGATATGCTCTCCGCCGTTTCTAGCTGCACCCCGCCCGGCTCTCCAGCCACGCGCCAAGCTGCGGCCAGAGCTGCTCTTTCGCGCTGGCGCCGACCACCATACCAATATGCCCGCTTTCCAGCACAATCAACTGCTTGTCCGCGCTGGAAATGCGCTCGTGCAGCACAGCGACCGACTCCCAGGGCGCGATGTGGTCGCGGCGCGCGGCGATGGTCAGCACCGGCGTGGTGATGCGGCTGAGGTCAATCGGCTGCCCGCCGACGGTGAACGTGCCATCCATGAGCGCATTCCGCTGGTAAAGGTCTTTGATGTACTTGCGGAACGCCTCACCGGGGAACGGCGTCGGATCGTGCGTCCAAAGTTGCATCGCGGCGAAGTGCCGTACAAACGTCTCATCGTCGCGCCGCTCCCAATAGTCCAGCGCGCGCAGCAATTCGTCGGTCGGACGCACCATGTGAAACGTCAGATTCAGCAACTCAGCGGGGATATTGCCAAGCGTGTCGACCAGCAGATCCACGTCGAGATATTCGGGGCGGGTCCAGACGCTGTAAATGCCGTCGTCGTGATAGTTGATCGGCCCGGCGAGGTTCACCAGCGCGGCGACCTCATGCGGCCGCAGCACGGTGTACGCCGCCGCCATCATCCCGCCCATGCAGTAG
>CAZVCM010000420.1:0-1726 GCA_964626105.1 uncultured Thermoflexus sp. | reverse complement strand
TTACAAATGTTGAATTGACTAACTCAAGGAGCAGGTGTCTATGGCAACGGTAGGCTATATCGGCCTGGGGCTGATGGGCGCGTCGATGGCGCGCAACCTGATGAAAGCCGGACACTCGCTGGTGGTGCATAACCGCAGCCGCGCGATTGTGGAGCAGCTTGCGTCCGAAGGCGCGACGCCCGCCTCTTCCCCGCGCGAGGTCGCTGAGCAGGTCGAGTTCGTCTTCACGAATCTGCCGGATTCACCGGATGTCGAGCAGGTCGTTCTGGGGCCGGACGGCATCATCGAGGGCGCGCACGATGGGCTGGTGTTCATCGACAACAGCACGATCAAGCCGGAAACGGCGCGAATGCTCGCTGAGCGGCTGGCGGAGCGCGGTATCCCCGCGCTGGACGCACCGGTGAGCGGCGGGGATATCGGCGCGCGCGACGGCACGCTGACGATCATGGTCGGCGGGCCGCAGGACGCGTTCGAGCGTGCGCTGCCGCTGTTCGAGGCGATGGGCAAGACGGTCACGTTGGTTGGAGAGAGCGGCGCGGGGCAGATCGCGAAGGTCGCGAACCAGATCGTCGTCGCCGGGACGATGGTCGCTATGGCCGAGGCGCTGGTCCTGGTGCAGAAGACCGGCGTCGATCCGGCGCGCGTGGTGCAGACGATCAGCCGGGGCGCGGCGCAGTGCTGGGCGCTGGATACCAAGCCACCCAAGCTGTTCAAGCGTGATCTGGCGCCCGGCTTTAAAGCGTACATGCAAGCCAAAGACCTCAAGATCGTGATCGACACGGGCCGCGCGTACGAAGTCCCGCTGCCGCTGAGCGCGGTGGCGCACCAGATGTACGAAGCGATGGTCGCGATGGGCAACGGCGAGCTGGATAACAGCGCCGTGATCACCGTGCTTGAGGCGCTGTCCGGCGTTGAGGTCGGCGCGGCAGACGCTGACTAGCCTGGGTGTGCATGGTTCCTTGTAAGATCGCGCCTACTGCAACGGTGTTGTAAGTAAGACACCGGGGTAGGCGCGTTTCGCGCCAGCAGTTAGGTGGATTTGCCCGGCTCGCGTAACGTGTTTTCAGGCGACCGCGCGCTTGGACTGTCCGCCCCAGACGGGTACCCTCCGTCGTGTTGAACGGTGCAGCCTCGCACGAGTCACCGTTCGGGATTATAGTGAGGGTATCGAGACGCTGGACTGTTTACGAACCGGAGTCTATGTCTGAAACGCCTGAATCCGAGCTGATCGCGCGCGCCCAACAGCGCGACCGCGATGCCATCGCCGAGCTGTATCGCCGCTATGTGCAGGCGATCGCCCGCTATATCGCTTACCGGGTGTCAGATGAGGCGCTCGTTGAGGATTTAACGGCTGAAGTCTTCCTGCGCATGGTCGAAGCGCTGCCGCACTACCGGGTGACTGGCGCGCCGTTCGAAGCATGGCTGTATCGCATTGCTGCGGCGCGGATCGCTGATCACTATCGCCAGGCTGAGCGCCATCCCCAGCACGACTTGAGTGATGGCTTGCACGCCGGGGCGCCCTCTTTGGAAGGATCGGTCGAGCAGCGCGAGGAGCTTGAAACCCTTCGCGCCGCAATGCAGCAGTTGACGGTCGAGCAGCAGACAATCCTGGTGTTGCGGTTCGTTGAGCGCAGGAGCCACGGTGAAGTTGCGCGGATTTTGGGCAAGAGTCCAGAAGCAGTGGCCACAGCGCAGCATCGCGCGCTTAAGCAACTGGCCCGCCTCT
>CAZVCM010000419.1:0-1727 GCA_964626105.1 uncultured Thermoflexus sp. | reverse complement strand
GCGGGGACCAGCATCGATCTAAGCGCGCCGGTCGTCATCGCGTTCGACGACCTGACCATCACCGGCCCGGACAGCGACGCGCTTGTGGACGATCAAGGGAACGAGTTGGCGGAATGAAGGTCTATCTGGAATTCACGGGCTGCCGCCTGAATCAGAGCGAGATTGAGACGTTGGCGCGGCAGTTTGAGCAGGCTGGACATCAGGTGGTTGGCTCACCCAGCGAAGCCGATCTGTGTGTGGTGAACACATGCGCGGTGACGAATGAGGCTGCGCGATCCAGCCGGACGATGATCCGGCGCCTCAACCGTAGCAACGCTGGCGCGCAGATCGTGGCGACGGGTTGCTATGCCGAGCTGTCGCCGCAGGCAGTCGGCTCGCTACCGGGTGTCAAGATGGTGGTCGGCAACGCGGAAAAAGATCGTCTTGTGCCGATCGTGTTGCAGGACGACGCGCTCGCCGAAGTGTACGACCGCGAGCCGCTTGAACGTGAGTCGCTTCCCGGCGCGCTGGGGCGGACGCGCGCCTTTGTTAAGGCGCAGGACGGCTGCGACAATCGCTGCACCTTCTGCGTAACAACTATTGCACGCGGGAAGGGGCGCAGCCGCGCGCTGGCGGATGTGGTGCGCGAAGTGCAGCGTTTGGTTGAGGCTGGATACCAAGAGGTGGTGCTGACTGGCGTGCATCTCGGCTCGTACGGACACGATCTCGGTGTGCGAGACGGTCTAGCGCATTTGGTACGCGCGCTGCTGAGCGAAACCGACGTGCCCCGGCTGCGGCTGTCCTCGTTGGAACCGTGGGACCTGTCGGTTGAGTTCTTCGAGTTATGGGAGAATCCGCGCCTGTGCCGCCACCTGCATCTGCCGCTGCAAAGCGGCTGCGACGCGACACTGAAGCGGATGGCGCGGCGCACCACCCAGGCGAAGTTCCGCACACTGGTCGAGGCGGCCCGCGCCCGCATCGCTGATCTGGCGCTCAGCACGGATGTGATCGCAGGGTTCCCAGGGGAGACCGACACGGTGTTCGAGACGAGCTTCGCGTTTGTGCGGGAGATGGATTTTATGAAGCTGCACGTCTTCCGTTATTCGAAGCGCCCCGGCACGGCGGCGGCTAAGATGCCTGGACACGTTGCTGAGGATGTGAAGAAGGCGCGCAGCGCGCGTCTGCTGGCGCTGTCGAATGAAGGGGCCGGGCGGTTTGCGCGGCGCTTTCTCGGGCGCGAGATGCCAGTGTTGTGGGAGCAGGTTAGCGGCGCGACACCGGACGGGTTTGTGAACAGCGGCCTGACCGATCACTATTTGCGGGTCGAGTTCGTCTCGCCAGATGCGCTGACAAACACGATCACGACGGTTCGCGTAGTGGGCTTGCGTGATGGCAGACTCGAAGCGGCACCTGTGGATGTGCGCAGTAGGAGCGAGACGCGATGAGCTGCATCTTCTGCGAAATCGCGGCGGGCACGCGAAAGGCGTCGCTGGTATTCGAGGACGAGCGAGTGGTCGCGTTTCGCGATATCAACCCGGTTGCGCCGGTGCACATTCTGGTGATACCGCGCGCGCACATCCCTGGCCCGCTGGCGGTCGATGGCGACAATGCGGATGTGGCGGGTCACTTGATTGCAGTGGCCGGGCATATCGCGCGAGACCTCGGTTTTGCGAGCGACGTTTACCGGCTGGTGATGAACGAGGGGCAGCAGGGTGGACAGTCTGTGTTTCACATGCACCTGCATCTGC
>CAZVCM010000418.1:0-1730 GCA_964626105.1 uncultured Thermoflexus sp. | reverse complement strand
CAAGATGTCGCCCCGCGTCAGCCCGAAGAAAACGTGGGAAGGCTTCGCGGGTGGCGTGATCGTGACGCCGCTGTTCGGCGTGCTCGTTGGCTTGCTGCCCGCCACGCAACTGATCACTCCCCTGCACGGCGCGGTTATCGGCCTGCTGATCAGCATCATCGGCCCAGTAGGCGACCTGGCGGAATCGGTTATTAAGCGGCAGGTCGGCGTTAAAGACTCCAGCAACCTGATTCCCGGCCACGGCGGCATCCTCGACCGAACCGACTCGGTCCTCGTATCGAGCGCAGTAGGCTACTACTATCTGCTGTGGTTTGTCCTCTGATCGCATCCCGGCGCCACCATGTGGCGCGCCTGCTGCTGGCGACGCTGCCGCTGTTACTGGCCTTCGCCGCTTATGGCTACACGCTTCGGCTGCCTTTCTTCGTCGATGATGGGCCGAATCTGTGGACCACCGAGCATCTCGACGGGATCGAGCAGTGGGCCGGAACGCCCGCTTTCCCCTACTATCGCCCGGCTGTATTCACGATCTGGAAGCTCAATGACACGCTATATGGTCGCTTCGACGCGCCTTCGCTTCACTGGCTGAATGTGGTATCCCTGGGCGTGGCGGGCGTGGCGCTCGGGCAGATCGTGCGGCGGTTATTGCGCGGGCAGGGGCGCGGCTGGCTCGGCGCGCTGGCGGGCGCGGCATTCGTGCTGTTCCCGTTCAGCTACCAGGCGGTGACGCTGGTCAGCGCGCAGTTTCATCTGCTGCTTGCGGCGGGCGTGCTGCTGTGTCTGGCGCTGGCGCTGCGCTGGCTGGACGGCGCGGGCGGCGCGGCGGCGCTGGTTGCGTGCTGGCTGAGCGCGCTGATCGGTATCTTCAGCCATGAGAACGGGCCGCTGCTGGCGGTGCTGCTGCTCGGTACGATCCTCGTCGCGTACCCGCGCGGGGCGCGCCCCGCGCTGCGCCGCATCGTCGTCGTTGCCGCGCCCGTGATCGCGCTGAGCGCGGTGTATGGGCTGTTGTGGCTGGTCGTCCCGCGTGATACGTCGGTCCAGGCCGACCTCAGCCCGGCGCCGGAAGACGCGTTTGGCTATCTGCTGCAGGGGCTGATCTACCCGGTCTCTGCGCTGGCAAAGCGCATATTCCAGCCGGAGAGCGTGCTCCCTGAAACTGCGATCGCGCTGGCGCTCGGCGTTGTTGCGCTGGCGCTGGTGGCGCTGCTCGCGCGCGGCAGGCAGGCGATTAGCCCTGGCCTGCTGGGGCTGGCATGGTACGGCGCGGCAATCGCGCCATCCGCGCTGCTGCTGGCGCCGGACTATGTGCTCGGCTCACCGCGCCTGATGATGCTCGCGTCGGCGGGTGGGGCGCTGTTTTGGGCGGCAATCGGGCGCGCGCTATGGCGCGGACGGGCCGGTTGCGCGGCGGTCGCGCTGGCGAGCATTCTGACGCTGGCGCTCGCAATCACCTTCTTGTGGGCGCGGCGCGACGAACATCTGCGGATGGGCCGCTTCACCCGCGACCTGGTGGCGCTGGGCGAAACGCTGCCCCTTGAGCAGGATGGGGTGTTGCTGGTTAACGCGCCGAACTATATTGCGCCTGCCCAACGCACGTTCTTGCTTGGCTCGGAGGGTGCGACATTCATGCTCGACAGCATGTCATACGGCCAGCAGATTTGGGCGAATACCGGGTGGGATCATCCCCCGGTTGAGGCGATTACGCACGCTGCTACATTGCGCTATACGAG
>CAZVCM010000417.1:0-1732 GCA_964626105.1 uncultured Thermoflexus sp. | reverse complement strand
CGCCGCCGATGACCAGGACGTCGACCGATGTCGTTTCCAATGGAAAGCTCCTTGTAAGCTATGGGCGGTTAGCAGTTAGCGGCCAGCTAAGAGCTACGGCTAGTCAGGAATATAGCAGGTCGGCGCCACAACGGACTACTGTGTTGGGCGCTGCTCAATACTCTACGCGTCTTAACTCTGCTTTTCGCAAATCGCTAACGACTAACGGCTATATCGTGGGCAGTATAACACGCCTGCCTCGGCCCCAAATAGTATCATCTATCACCGCTTCCCCCGCCCAAAGTGAGCGGCGGCACGTGGAAAACAAAAACCGGGAGCCGCCGATGCGCTCCCGGTCCGGTGAATCAGTACGATGCCGGGCGCTACATCAGCAACCGCATCGGGTTTTCAAGCAGGTCTTTCAACTCTTTGAGGAACTCCGCGCCTTCCGCGCCATCGCTTACGCGGTGATCGACGCTGACCGTCACGCGCATGATCATCCGCACGCCGATGGTATCGTCTTCGAGCACGACCGGCGTCTTGGTCGCGGTGCTGACCGCCAGGATGCCCGCCTCTGGCGGGTTGATGATTGCCGAAAAGTGCTCGACGGCGTACGGGCCGAGGTTGCTGACGCTGAAGGTGCTGTCAGTCACGTCTTCGGTGCGGACCTTCCCCTCACGCGCGCGGGCGATCATGTCGCGATTTTGCACGGCCATCGTGCCGAGCGCGGTCTTGTCCGCGTCCCGCGCGACGACGTTCATCAGGCCGCCATCAGGCAACGCGACCGCGATCCCGATGTTGATTCGGTTGTGGCGCACGATCTTGTCGCCATAGTAGTGCGAGTTCAAGTTCGGGTAGGCGCGCAGCGCGAGCGCCGTCGCCTTCACCACCAGGTCGTTGACGCTGATCTTGCGTTCCTCGTCGGTGATGCTGGCATTCAACTGCTTGCGCAAATCGAGCAGTTCCGTCACGTCGATCGCGGTCGTCACATAGAAGTGCGGAACGTAGAGCTTGCTCTCGACCATGCGCTGGCCGATCCGCTGGCGCAGGCGGCTGATGTCGATCACCTCGACATCCGGGCCGGACGGCACCTCGCCGATGCTCGGGCCAGGCAGCCCGGCAGGGGCCGCCGCTGTGGGCGCGCGCTCCGCCGGGGCGGCAGGCGCGGCCTCGGGTTCGTAGCTCTCGACGTCCTTTTTAACGATCCGCCCGCCGGGGCCGGTGCCCTTTACACGGCGCAGATCGATCCCGCGCTCTTCCGCGATGCGGCGCGCGATCGGGCTGGCTTTGATCATCCCGCGATCTTCGCCTTCGCCCTCGTCCGCTTGCGCTTCGGCCAGCCCCTCGGCTGGCTGCGGGCGCGCTTCGCCTTCATCCTTGTCTTCGGTCTTGCCGGGCGCGCCTTCCGGCGGCTCTGGCGCGGCGACCGCTTCCGCTTCTTCTTCGCTCGGCGGTGGCGCGGCCTCAGCTTCGGCGGCGGGCGCGCTGCCATCTTCGGGCGGCTGCTCGCCCTCCGCGCCGACATATGCGATCGGCGCGCCAACCTCGACGACATCCCCCGGCTCCGCCAGGAACTTCAGGAGCGTGCCGCCTGCCTGCGCTTCAATTTCGATCGTGGCTTTGTCGGTTTCGATCTCGGCGATCACATCGCCTTTGCTGACCGTATCACCAACCGCTTTGGTCCAGTTGACCAAAGTGCCTTCTGCCATGTCGAAGCCCAGCTTGGGCATGGTGAGTGTTTCAGCCACCGACG
>CAZVCM010000416.1:0-1746 GCA_964626105.1 uncultured Thermoflexus sp. | reverse complement strand
ACTCGACGCCGTGCTCCTTCGGCTGGATCGGGTATTCGTCGGACTGCTGCATTAGCTCCAGCCCGTTAATGCCGATCTCAAAGCCGCCGGGCGTGCCGGGCGCGCGCTCGTCTGCGCGGACGGTCCCGGTCACCACGACGGATGATTCTTGCGACAGATTGGCTATGGTCTCAAAGGTGGCGGGCTCCAGCTCCTTCTTGAATGCGACACATTGCGCGATGCCGGTCCCGTCGCGGACCAGCAAGAACTGCAAGCGACCTTTATCGGTCCGGTTATAGAGCCATCCGCGCACGGTCACTTGCTGCCCGACGTGCTGCGCGATGTCAGCGATTTGAATGAGCGTTGCCACGGTCCCACCTTTTGTGTGTATACTATTATTTGAAAAGAGTTAGGGCGTATTCTAGCTTGCGCGTCAGAGGCGGTCAAGGACCCCTCGCCTGGCAGCCTCGGCGCAAGCCGAGCGAAAACGGTCGCTAGGATGAAGGGGACGTGAATTTTATCGGTGCATATCAACACATGGGTTTGATTACGGGTTGTGACGTATTGGAATAGAATGACTGTGCAGGGGTTCGGAAGGAGAAACACACATGCCAGAGCGAACGACGAGCTTTTTGGAGATGGAGTTGAGGACCACTGACACCCGGCGGCATTGGTCGCCAACCTCGCAGGCGTACGCGCCCGCGGACGTGCTACTTCAGTTTTTGAATGAGGGCTGGGAGCTTAGCCCGGTGATCGGCCTCGAAGAACACTGGCACGCCGGGGTGCGCCGCGTGGACATCTATCACTTCGAACTGACGAAGGGCGACCGGACGTTGCCTGTGCCAGTGCACAGCAATCCTATCGTGCGGCGTCTGATCGAAGAGCGCGGGCTGAAAATCGTGATGCTTCCGGGCGAGAACATGCTCGGCGAGAGCCCGCGCGCCGACTGATCCCACTCCGCCCGGCAAAAGAGTTTTCTAAGACGCTTACGGCAAGGCAGGGGAACGAGTTAGATTTACCATTCACGTCGAGGGGAAGCAGGTCCGGCCACGCGCCGGACCTGCTTTTTTGACACGAATCAAGCCGCCTCGCTGCCGCGCAATGCCCACTGCCGCAACCGCCCCGGCAACAGCGGCGCGATCCGCGCGAGTTCCTCCGGGCCGAAGGGGCGCAGCGCTAGCAGCACCCCTGCGTACAGCGGCCCGGCGATCAGCAGCGCGGCGACCGGCGCGACCGGCCACACCAGCACCAGCACGCTGCCGAGCACCAGCCCTGCCAGCGCCGGGCGCCACAGCGCGAAGCGCCAGCCCATCCCGCCAAGCTCCTGGCGGATGATCCACGTGAACGCTACCAGCAGCACGATCTCCGAGAGGATCGTGGTCACCGCCGCCGCGCGATAGCTGTACAGCGGCAGGAAGATCAGATTCGCGATGAGGTTGAACGACACGCCGAGGATAAATGCCAGCGTCAGCGTTCGCTGGCGGTCGAGCGCGACGATCACATAGTTCGTCACGCTGTTAATCCACCCGATCGGGATGCTCCAGATCATGATCTGCAGCGCGATGCCACCGGCGGGCAGGTATTCCGCGCCGCCCAGCAGGCGGATCAGCGGCTCCGCGAGGAAGGTCGTCACCACCGCGACCGGCAGCGCAATCATCACCAGCAGCTTGACGGCGAGCCGCACATTGCGACGCAGTCCGGGACGGTCGTCGTGCGCCTGCCGCGCCATGACCGAGCCACCAAGCCGTTCCGGGGATACCGGACGGC
>CAZVCM010000415.1:0-1783 GCA_964626105.1 uncultured Thermoflexus sp. | reverse complement strand
GCGCTGCTGGCGCAGGCCGGGCTGTACGCCCAACTCTACGAAACCCAGTTCAGCCGCGACTCGGCCCACGCCTGATCCGCGTACGACGCGAAAGGACCCGCTGCGGATGGCGACGCTCTACATAGTTCCAACGCCGATCGGCAACCTGGAAGATATCACGCTACGGGCGCTGCGCATCCTGCGCGAGGTGAACCTGATCGCCGCCGAGGACACGCGCACGACGCGCAAACTTCTGGCGCGCTATGAGATCAGCACGCCGCTGACGAGCTATCACGAGCACAACAAGCTCAGCAAGCTCGACGCGATCTTCGATGCGCTGGACCGGGGTGATGTCGCGCTGGTGTCCGACGCGGGCACGCCGGGTATCTCCGATCCGGGCTTCGAACTGATCAAGGAAGCGCTGGCGCGCCAGATCCCGGTCGTGCCGCTGCCAGGACCATCGGCGGTGCCCGCTGCGCTGGTCGCGTCCGGCCTGCCAACCGACCGTTTCATGTTCGTCGGATTTCTGCCGCGCAAAGCGTCCGCACTGCGCAGCGCCCTGCACGATCTGGCGCCGCTGCGCGCAACGCTAATCGCCTACGAAAGCCCGAATCGCCTCGTCGCCACGCTCGAAGCAGCGCGTGACGTGCTGGGCGATCGTCCAGCGGCTGTCGCGCGCGAGCTCACCAAGCTGTACGAAGAGGTACAACGTGGCTCGCTGAACGCGCTGGCGGCGCATTTCCGCGACAACCCGCCGCGCGGCGAGATCACGCTGTTGATCGGCGGCGCGGTCGAAGAAACAAGCGACGCGCCCTGGGATGAGGATCGCGTGCGCCGCGCGCTGGCGGACCGTCTGGCGCAGGGCGAGCCCCGCAGCGCTGCCGCGCGTGCCGTTGCCGAGGCGTCTGGCTGGAATCGCCGCGCGGTGTACAATCTAAGCCTCGATTGAAGGGCAGCAATTAGCGGTTAGCGATTAGCGAAAACCCAGGAACGATAGAATCCGTTTGGGTGCGGCGCCTGCTAAAGGTGCGGGCTTATCCGCTTTTTCGGCTCTTGGCTAATTGCTAATGGCTAATAGCTAACCGCTTTCTGTTTTGAAAGGCAAACACATGGCACAGTCTTTCCCTGCGACCGCGCAGGAGTTTATGACCCTATCCTGGGATGAAATCGCGCCACATTACGCCGAACTTGCCGCGCGCCCATTGAGCGTGGAGACCATCGGCGGCTGGCTGGCAGATTGGTCCCGCCTGAGTGAGTTAATCGATGAGACCTACGCCCGCCTGTATATTGCCACCACTCTCAACACAACCGACCAGGCCGCCGAGGATCGCTACCACGCATTCCTCAGCGAGATTTTCCCGCAAGCGCAGGCCGCCGATCAGGAATTGAAGCAGCGGCTGCTTGACAGCGAGCTGGAGCCGGACGGGTTCGCGATCCCGCTGCGTAACATGCGCACCGAAGCGGCGCTGTTCCGGCACGAAAACCTGCCGCTGCTTACCGAGGAAAGCAAGATTTCATCCCGCCTGAATCGCGTCCTGGGCACGCAGGCCATCGAGTGGGAAGGCGAAGAACTGACGCTGGTCCAGGCAGAACGCCTGCAATTTGACGACCGGCGCGATGTGCGCGAGGCGGCGTGGCGCAAGGTTTCGCAACGCCAGCTTGCAGACCGCGATGCGGTCAACGAACTGTGGCGCGAGTATCTGCCGCTGCGCCAGAAGATCGCGCAGAACGCCGGGTTCGACAGCTTCCGCGACTACCGCTGGCGCCAGCTTCATCGCTTCAGCTACACGCCCGAAGACTGCCG
>CAZVCM010000414.1:0-1815 GCA_964626105.1 uncultured Thermoflexus sp. | reverse complement strand
GCCGCCGGTTATAACCACATACCAATACGCCATTAGGGGTTCGCTGGTTCCAAACCCGGCGTGCTGTTTTGCTTTTTGGGTAGGGGCGGAGCTTGCTCCGCCCGGGGATCTTCGGGGCTGATGGTAACGGGCGCAGCTTGCTGCGCCCCTACAAGAGAGCCTCAGTGCCGCGTCACGACCGAGCACATCAAAGCGCACAATCGTCTCTAATTGCTGACGGCTAACCGCTAATTGCTTGAAGGGGACGGAGACAGTGGCGAAACAATACGAATTACTGAATATCGGGCGCAGCTCGATCGATCTGTACTCTAATGATGTCGGTACGCCGTTTGTCGAGATCAGCAGCTTCGCGGCGTATGTGGGTGGCTCGCCGACCAATATGTCTGTTGGCGCGCGCCGCCTGGGCGTGAACTCCGCGCTACTCACTGGCCTGGGCGAAGACCCGGTCGGCGACTTTATCCTGCACTTTCTGGAGCAAGAAGGCGTCGAGACGCGCTACATCGTGCGCAAGCCCGGCCACCGCACCAGCGCGGTCGTGCTGGGTATCGAGCCGCCTGACAAATTCCCCCTTGTGTATTACCGCGACAACTGCGCCGATATCGAGATCACGATTGATGATGTGCTCGCCGCACCGGTGCAGGATGTGCAGGTTGTCGAGTTTGCGGGGACCAACTTCTCGAAAGACCCAAGCCGCAGCGCGACGATCTTCGCGGCAGAACTCGCGCAGCGATCCGGCGCGAAGGTCGTGCTGGATATCGACTTCCGCCCGGACCAATGGCATGACCCGCGCGCGTTCGGCGTGGCGATTCGCTCTGTGCTGCGCAATGTGGACGTGGTAATTGGCACGCAGGACGAGATCAACGCCGCGATGCTGACCGATCCCGCGCAGATGACGCTGACACACTCGCAGGTCTCTGACACGCGCGTGGAGGGCGACATCGACGCCGCGATCCGCCGCCTGTTGGAACTGGGGCCGGAAGCCGTGATCGAAAAGCGCGGCGACGAGGGCGCGCGCGTGCACCTGCGCGACGGTCAGGCGATCGACGCGCCGGGCTTCCCGGTCGAGGTGTACAACATCCTCGGCGCGGGGGATGCGTTCGGCGCGGGCTTCTTGTACGGCTACATCAAGGGATGGGACTGGTATCGGTCGGCGCGGCTGGGCAACGCTTGCGGCGCGATCGTCGTCACCAAGCATGGCTGCGCCAACTTCATGCCGACTCTTGATGAGGTCATGGCGTTTGTCGAAGGCTATGGCGGGCTGGATTAAGTGACGGTTTGGAGTAAGGATAACGCGATGCACTACACGGCAGAGACAATGCTCATTCGCTCGCGCGATACTGGCGGCACTGGCGTCTTCGCCGAAGTGCTGGCGGAGCAGGCGGGCTGGGAATACCTCAACATGCAGGCGCGACGGCTCAACCGGGGCGAGCGCTGGGCGCACGCCACCGGCGAGCACGAGTACGTGCACGTGATTCTAGGCGGGCGCTGCACGATCCGCACCAGCCAGGGCGAGTTCGCAAACATCGGGCGGCGGCAAGATGTGTTCAGTGGGATGCCTTATGCGCTGTATCTGCCGCGCCGCACGGATTTCGAGATCGAGGCGCTGACGGATTGCGAGGTGGCGCGCTGCGGGGCCGTTGCCGAGCACGGCGTGGACGCCTACGCGATCGCACCAAGTGAGGTGGGCGAGGAGGTGCGCGGGCAGGGTGGTGCCCAGCGACATATTCGTCACCTCCTCGAAATCGACCGGCCCGCGGAGCGGTTGCTCCTCGTCGAGGTGATTACGCCCGGCGGCAACTGGTCCAGCTACCCGCC
>CAZVCM010000413.1:0-1841 GCA_964626105.1 uncultured Thermoflexus sp. | reverse complement strand
CGAGCGCCGTTTCTGCGACGCGTTCCCGCGCGGTGCCGGGGATCAGGTTTGCGTCACCGAGGAATTGCGCGACCTGCCGCGAGACAGGCGCCTCGTACAGCGCGCGCGGCGTGCCGATCTGGTGGATGCGCCCCGCGAACATCACGGCGATACAGTCCGCCATGCTCATCGCCTCGTCCTGATCGTGCGTGACCAGCACGGCAGAGACGCCCGCCATGTGGATGATGCGCTGCACGTCCTCGCGCACTTGCGTGCGCAGCGCGACATCGAGGTTCGAGAATGGCTCATCCAGCAGAATCACGTCCGGCTGCGGCGCGAGCGCTCGCGCCAGCGCCACGCGCTGCTGCTGCCCGCCGGATAGCTCGCGCGGATAGCGCCCGCCGTATTCGTCCAGCCCCACCAGCGCCAGCAGTTCCGCCATGCGACCGTGGCGATCACGCCCGCGCGCCATCCCATACGCGATATTCTCCGCGACGGTCATGTGCGGAAACAGCGCATAATCCTGAAATACCAGCCCGACACGCCGCCGGTCCGGCGGGACGAACGCATGCCCGTCGCTGACCACCTGCCCGGCCAGCGAGATAGTGCCGGAATCGGGCTGTTCCAGTCCGGCGATCATGCGCAGGACTGTCGTCTTGCCGCAGCCGCTTGGCCCCAGCAGCGCGAGGAACTCGCCGCGTTCCAACCGGAAACTGACCGACTCCACGGCGCGGACCGGGCCGAACGACTTGCTGAGCGTGTGACAGGTGACGGCAGGCGTTTCAGTCATCAGAATCCAGAATGTAGACCAGCGAGAGCGCAGAAATCAGCACCAGGACCAGCGCGGGCGCAGCGGCACGAGCGTAAAACGCCTCGCTGCTGGCGGACCAGATGCGCGTGGCGAGGGTCGTATAACCACTCGGCGCGAGCAGCAGCGTCACCGGCAGTTCCTTCATCGCGGTGAGAAAGACCATCGCCACGCCTGCGACCAGACCGGGCCGCATCAGGGGCAGGGTGATGTTGGCAAAGACGCGGGTGCGGTTGCGCCCCAGCGTGAGCGCGCTTTCTTCCAGGTGCGGGTTGACCTGCAACAATCCCGCGCGTGCTGGCCCCAGCGCTTGGGGGATGAAGCGCACGACATACGCTGCGACCAGCAGCCCCAGGCTGCGATAGTCTGTCATGCCGAACCAGTCTCGCAGCGCGCCGAGCGCCCGCGCTCCGGCAAACACGAATGCCAGCGCGATCACGACACCGGGCAGCGCATAGCCGAGATACGCCGCGCGCGCCAATCCCTGGCTGATCCGGCTGGGAAAGCGCACCTGTAGCAGCACGAAGGGCAGCGCCAGCACACCAGACGCCAGCGCGGCGAGCGCCGCCGCCCGAATCGAACGCTGCAGCGGGATGATCACATCGGCGAGCGTTTCACCGTGCTGCAAACCGTTGATCAGCCAGTAGCTCAGCACGCCCAGCGGCGCGATGAGTGAGAGCAGGGCGATCAGCGCCAAGAACGCCTGCGCCGCCAGCTGCCAGCGACCGAGCGCGATCCGTTGGTGGGCGCGGGCACTGCGCTGTGCGTAATACGTGCTACCGCGCTGTTCTATCCGGTTCGCAAGCGCAAGGATTGCAACCGAGAGCGCAACCAGCACCATCGACAAGAGCGCGGCGGTCTCCAGGTCAAGGCTCAGGCGCAGGTAGATTGCGCGCGTGAAGACGTTGTACTGCATGATCGCGACCGCGCCGAAATCGCTAAGCGTGTAGAGCGCGACCAGCAGCACGCCCGCCATGATCGACGGCGCAAGCTGGGGCATGGTCACGCGACGGAACGTCTCCCAGGCAGAGCGTCCTAGCGTGCGCGACGCTTC
>CAZVCM010000412.1:0-1866 GCA_964626105.1 uncultured Thermoflexus sp. | reverse complement strand
CGGCGTAGAGCCGGATTACCTCGTCAGCCGTTCGGGCAAGCGGACGCGCGTCAAAGTCGGCTCGATCGCCCGGCTGGACGCGGACCTCGCGCTGGCGCTGGCGGCGAAATCGATCCGTATTGAGGCGCCAGTTCCGGGCAAGGGGTTTGTCGGGATCGAGGTGCCGAACGACGATCTGACCGTTGTTACGCTGCGCGACGTAATCGAGTCGCCCGAGTTCAAGCGTGTCGACTCGAAGCTGGCGATCGCGCTCGGCCTGGGGGTGGACGGCACGCCGGTCGCGGCGGACCTGACCGCCATGCCGCACTTGTTGATCGCGGGCACAACCGGCTCTGGTAAGTCGGTCTGCGTCAATGCGATCATCGCCTGCCTGCTGGCGAACAACACGCCCGAAGACGTGCAGTTCATTATGGTGGACCCCAAGCGCGTCGAGCTGACCGGCTACAACCACATCCCACATCTGGTGTCTGACGTGGTGGTGGAGCTGGAGCGGATCGTCGGCGTGCTGCAAGCGGTCCAGCGCGAGATGGAGCGGCGCTACAAGCTCTTTGCCGACACCGGCTCGCGCAATATCCTCGACTACAACCGCAAGCTGAGCAAAGACCAGATCCGGATGCCGTATCTGGTCGTGGTGATCGACGAGCTGGCGGACCTGATGATGCTCGCGCCGGACGAGACGGAGCGCTTGCTGGCGCGTCTGGCGCAGATGGCGCGAGCGACGGGTATCCACCTGATCATCAGCACGCAGCGCCCCAGCGTGGACATCATCACCGGGTTGATCAAGGCGAACTTCCCGGCGCGCGTCGCGTTCGCGGTCGCATCGTCGGTAGACTCGCGCGTGATCCTCGACCAGCCGGGCGCCGAGAAATTGCTCGGACGCGGCGACATGCTCTACCAATCGCCAGACGCCGCCGCCCCGCTGCGTATGCAGGGTGTGTTTGTCTCCGACGACGAGATCAACGCCATCACCAAACACTGGCGGCAGCAGCGGAACGAGCACGGCAGTTTCGCCTCGAATATGGCGTTCCACGCCGCGCCAATGGATGGCGGGCGCAGTGGCGCGTCGCTGCCGTCGAGCAGCGGCAACGGCCAGCCGACCTTCTGGGATACGCCGGGCGCAATGTCGTTCAACGGGGACGATGACGAAGGCTCGGACCAGGACGAACTCTACCGGGAAGCAGTCGAGATCGTGCAGAACCTGGGTCGCGCGTCGATCTCGCTGCTGCAGCGCCGCCTGCGGATTGGCTACACGCGCGCCGCACGCCTGATCGACCTGATGGAAGAAGAAGGTATTGTCGGCCCGGCTGAAAGCGGCAGCAAACCGCGCGAGGTGTTGAAGTACGACTGAGCGCAAAGCAGCGCAGAATAGCGAATAGCAGCACCGGGCGGACGTTGGTCCGCCCATTTTATTCTTCTCGATGTGTTGCGCCGCGCCCGCTTTTGCGGTACGTCCCGTCCTCGCATTAGAATCGAGAGAGTGGCGCCGGTGAGCGTGGCTCGCCGGTTTGATTTCTTTTGACGCATGTGAGACGAGGACTACGATGAGCCTCTTTACACGTTCTAGCGGCATCTTGCTGCACCCGACGTCGCTGCCGGGCCGGTATGGCCTCGGCGACCTGGGTGAGTCCGCCTATCGCTTCGTGGACTGGCTGGCTGACAACGACCAGGGCGTGTGGCAGGTGCTGCCACTCGGCCCGACCAGCTATGGGGACTCGCCCTATCAGACGCTCTCGGCGTTTGCCGGAAATCCGAATCTGATCAGCCTGGACCGGCTGGTCGAGCGCGGGTGGCTGCGCGCCGAGGACCTCGCGGACGTGCCGGACTTCCCGGCAGACTATGTCGACTTCGGCCCCGTGATCGATTATC
>CAZVCM010000411.1:1537-1869 GCA_964626105.1 uncultured Thermoflexus sp. | reverse complement strand
GGTCGTCGTCTTCCCGGCGCTGCCCGTGACCCCAAGTACCGGCGCGGGACAGCGTTCCACGAACAACTGCGCGTCATTGGTGACGCGGATCCCGCGTCGCTGCGCCTCCTGAACGATCGGCAGCGTCAGCGGCACGCCGCCGCTGACACACAGCACATCGCAGCCGTCCAGCAGGGAGAGCGGATGCCCGCCGAGCGCGCGCTTCAGCTCGGCATGATCTCGCAGGTCGTCGACCCACCGGAGCGTTTGCGCGATGAAGCGCAAGCGCTCGCCGAGCAGATCGCCCGCAACTCCCCGGCCGCCATGCGGGCGTCGAAGCGCGCGCTGTGGGG
>CAZVCM010000411.1:0-1527 GCA_964626105.1 uncultured Thermoflexus sp. | reverse complement strand
CCCTGCCGGGCCAGCCAGTCCGCGGCGAACCGCGCGAACGTCACCGGCTGCCCGCCGAACGCCGTAATCTCGTCAGCGAGCGCGTCCGCGCTGCGGCTGTCGGACAGGGTGACGCGCGCGCCGACCGTCGGCAGCCAGCGAGCGAGCGCCGTCCCCTGCCGCGCCATGCCCAGCACCACGACGTGCTTGCCCGCCAGCGGATCGGGGCTACCGGGCGAGGTTGAGGGTGTTGGCGTGTTCAGGGTTGAATCCCTTTGTATATACGCGTGCCCAAAAGCCGTTTTGAGTTTCGCAAGCTGTATCTCGCGAGAAAATCCGGCAACCTGTGTAGGGGCGGAGCTTGCTCCGCCCGCATTGATCAGTGGCATAGGTCTGGCAGTGGGCGATGCAAGCATTGCCCCTACAGGAAGCCCCTAGCCAAGCGCTTTGTAACCTTTCTCACAGGGTGCAGCGCCCTTACCCCTCGACCGGGACCGTTCCACCCTTGCGCGCTGACTGGTACAGCGCGTCGATCACGCGCATATTCTTAACCGCATCGTCTGCCGGAAAACGCGGCGCGGCCTCGCCTTTCACCGCGCGGTTGAAGTCCTCGATCATCAGTGCGTACGAGTTCGCCGCGTCCAGCCGGATCGTCTCGATCATCATGCGGTCGTCGCCATAATGCACGATCTCGCTGGCGCGGTCACCCACCGGGTTGTACGCGCGGTTGACAGCCAGCGAGCCCGCGTCGCCGACCACCTCATAATAGCGGCGCAGCGGCAGGCTGAACCCGCAGTTGATCTGCGCCAGCACGCCTTTCGGAAATTCGAGCGTCGCCACCATCCGGTCGTCCACGCCGCGCTCGGTCCAGTGCGCCTGCGCGGTGACGACCAGCGGCTCGGCGTCGAGCATATAGCGCGCCAGCGACACCGGGTAGCAGCCGACATCGTACAGCGAGCCACCGCCCAGGTCCGGGTTCAGCCGGATGTCATCCTGCCGCGCGATCAAGAAGCTGAATCCCGCGTCGACCAGCCGCACCTCGCCGATCGTCCCGTCCTCGATCAACTCTTTCACCGCGCTCGCCTGCGGATGATGCCGCCATTGGAACGTCTCGCTCAGGATGCGATCCGCCTGCTTGAACGCCGCGACCATCTCTTCCGCCTCGGCGGCGTCAAGGCCGATCGGCTTTTCGCACAGCACATGCTTGCCTGCCTGCGCCGCCTTGATCGCCCATTCCTTGTGCAGGTTGTTCGGCAGCGGGATGTAGATCGCGTCGATGTCCGGGTCGTCGAGCAGCGCCTCATAGCTGGAATAGCTGGTGGGGATGCGGTGCTGCTGCGCGAACGTCTGCGCGCGCGTCCCGTCGCGGCTCGCCACCGCCGCCAGCTCGGTATCGCGCGCCTGTCGAAACGCCGGGAGCATAATCTTCTCGCCGTGCCGCGCCGTGCTTAGAATCCCCCATCGGACCTTGCTCATTGTCTGCTCCTAGTTCGAGCGTGGAAAGTACACCAGCCGTTAGCGATTGGCGATTGACAGGCGCCAGAACCG
>CAZVCM010000410.1:0-1965 GCA_964626105.1 uncultured Thermoflexus sp. | reverse complement strand
CAGTCGTCGTCTCCGTCCTGGCTGCTCGCATAGTCGAGCGTGGGCGGGCGCAGATCCACGACTTCCAGAAGGGCGTCGCACTCGGGGCAGTTGACCAGATCCCAGACCTCGATCGTGTCGCGCAGGCTCACCCACGCGCCGCAGGCTGGGCAGCGAGAGCGCAGCTTGCTCTTGGGACTCCGCAGACCTTCGGACTTATTAAGGAGGAGATCGTCATTCATGATCATCATTCTACTGGAGTTACTAGGCTCCGAATCCCTCACAATAGCCATGATATAGCACGGATTACACGCAGTGTCAATCGACTAGGCGAGCCGCTGCGCCGCAGCCAGCGACCTTCGCGTGGCGACTATTCGCCCTCCGCCACGATCTCGATCACCGCCGCGCCTGACAGCGCGCTGTTGCCCGCCGCGTCATACGCCATCGCCTGGATGGTGTGCTCGCCAGGAGCGCCAACCGGCCAGCGAACGCTGTACGGCCACTCCTCGCTGATGTCGAACAGCTCGTCGTCGACATAGAACTCGACATAGCTGACCTGCAGGTTATCTTCCGGTTCCGCTGCCAGCGTCACGAAGAGATCGCCGGGCGCGTATACGGCGCCATCTTCGGGCGCGGTCAGCGTGACCACAGGTGGGTGATGATCAATTGTTACGGTGACATAGGCCGTCTCGATGCTTTTATCCGTCCGCACCGCTGTCAGACGCAGTGTATACACGGCGCCGTCATTCAGAGCAGCGGTATCCCACATCCCCAGCGAAATATCGCTCCCCGCTTGCGTTCCGGCCTCGACAAGCGCGTTCCAGATATCCGGCTGCATCCCAGCACCGTACGAAAGCTGGTAGTAATCGAGGTCGTCCGCGAGCACCGTCCCGATCACTTCGACCGTCCCGCTAATCCGCTGCAGATATCCCGGCTGGCTGATCGCGACCGGGCTGGACGGGGAGACATCGCCTTCGGTGTCGTATTCGGTCGGCGGCATCGCCTGATTCGTATCGCGCGCCCAGGCGCGTACTTCTTGCGGATAGTCGAAATAAGGCACGTTTTCGACGCAGCTTGCGGGTGAAGACGCCGTCGCCAGCCGCCCCGAGCAGACGTTAACCGGCACTGCGCGCCAATACGAGTCCGCCTGCACCGGCTGCGTATCCACGCCGGTCTGGGGATCGACGTAGAACAACTCGTGGCGCTGCGGACAATAGCGCGTCGGCAGCAAGCCGGAGATCTGGCACACCATCCGGTCGATCACGGTCGAGGGGCGCGCCCAGGTGACCACCGGCAGGTTATCGCGCGCGTGCGCGTATTCCATAATCGCGTTCCAGATCGGCGCCGCGCCGGTCGAGCCGGTCACGTCGATCATCGATCGGTTATCATTATTTCCTACCCACACGCCGCTCACGATCTGGGGCGTGTAGCCGACCGTCCAGCTATCGCGGTTGTCGTTCGTTGTACCAGTCTTCACCGCCGCCGGGCGCGAGAGGTTGAGCGCGCTATCTGCGCCAAATGCCGGGGCGCGCGCTTCCTCGTCCGCCAAAATGTCGGTCATGATGTAGGCGAGCGCTGGCTCGAGAATGAGACGCCGCTGGAAGGTCCCCGTCTCTTCTCCGTATTCCCACAGCACAGCGCCGTTCGCATCCTCAATGCGCAGCACCGCGACCGGGTTCAGCGTGCGGAAGCCGGGCGCCGCTTGGTTCTCTCGCACCGGCATCCCGATCATGTAGCCGCCGGTGTTATACACGTTATAGGCGTAGGTCAGGTCCAACAGCGACGCTTCGGCGCTACCCAGCGCCAACGCCAGCCCATAGCGTTCCGGCTCGTTGAGCGAGTTGATTCCCAATCGGTGCGCCACGCGGACAATCGGCCCCAGCCCGATCGTGCTCGCGAGCTGCACAGGCGGGACATTGTACGAATTCGCCAGCGCCGACCGCACGCTCGCCGGCACGTGCTCTGACGTGCTGATCGAACGGGCCG
>CAZVCM010000409.1:0-1974 GCA_964626105.1 uncultured Thermoflexus sp. | reverse complement strand
TAGCGATTAGCCGTTAGCGAAGCGCAAGAACGCCGAGGCGGGTTTCTCCCGTCCGCTGATGGCAAGTTTGATAGTCTCCAAAGACAATCACGCGGGGCGGGCATGCAAGCTCGCCCTGCCGCGTTTCCTGGAGTAAGAATAAGCGCTCGGTTGACCATCACTTGAGGCCGGTGTTATGATCAGCGCACGCCGCGGCCAACCCCCTGCGGCCCCTGGATAAGCCAAGGAGGCCCGCCATGCAGCAGTTCCGCGTGTGGTGGAACAGCTTTAAGACAGTCGCTATCTGGATTTCGTTCATCACCAACATCCTGATGTTGGTCGTTCTGATCCTGTTGCTGATGCAGCTTTTCCAGATCAAAAACGGGATACTGGAGCCGCTGGTCGACGGCCTGCACCGCAACTTCGTCGGGCTGGACGAGGCGGTCATTCTCCGCACCATCGAGGTCAGCGACGATATACCGGTGATCTTCGATCTGCCGGTCAACCAGCGAACGAGCGTCGTGCTGACCGAAGATGTGCCGATCGCGGCGAACGCCACGTTCACGCTGCCCGGCGGCGGCGGGCTGATTAACGGGCGCGTGGATATCGTCCTGCCGCAGAATCTGGCGCTGCCGGTCGAGTTAAGCATGAACGTCCCGGTGAACACGCAGATCCCGGTTGATCTGCCGGTGGATGTCGAGATTCCGCTCAACGAGACGCAGTTACACGATCCCTTCGTCAACCTGCGCGAGCTGCTGGAGCCGTATGTCCGTGTGATCGACAACCTGCCAGACCGCTGGAGCCAGGTGCCGGACTTTATGATCGACGTGCTGCAGGGTGACGGCGTGAACCTCGTCGCGCCGACAGCCGACAGCGCCGATCCCTGGCCGGGGTTCACGACCGGCGTCCGCGCGGAAGACAGCGCGTCCCCCTCACCCAACAACTGACCGCATTGAGGAGACTGCCTTGAAAGAACCGACCGTCCCGGTCTGCGACTATGAAGGCTCGCGCTATCGCACCGAGTTTTGGGAAGGCCAGGGCCGCGACTACGAAGACCTGACCGAGCGGGTCGCGCTGCGCGCCCTGCTGCCGCCGCGCGGCAAGCGGATCGCGCACCTGGGCGCGGGCTTCGGGCGCATGACCGGCGAGCTTGGCGGCTACGATCAGGTGATCGTGCTGGACTATTCGCGCACAATGCTGCGCGAAGCGCAGGCGCACCTGGGCCGCGACCCGCGCTATGTTTACGTCGCGGCGGACATCTATCATCTGCCGCTGGCGGACGGAAGCTGCGATGCGGCGCTGATGGAGCGTGTGATACACCACATGGCGGACGCCCCCGCTGCGCTGCGACAGGTCCGGGCCGCGCTGGCGCCGGGCGCGCCGTTCGTGTTGGAGTTCGCCAACAAGCGCAACCTGAAAGCGATCGCGCGCCACAAATTGGGCCGCCAGTCGTGGGACCCGTTCGACGAGGCGCCGGTGGAGTTCGTGGCGCTCAACTTCGACTTTCATCCTGACGCGATGGTGCGCTGGCTGCGCGAAGCGGGATTTGTTACAGAAAAGCGGCGCGCGCTGTCGTACTTCCGGCTCGGCGCGCTGAAGCGGGCGATCCCGACCGGCGTGCTGGTCGCGCTGGACCGGCTGCTACAGCCCACCGGGGAATGGGCGCTCTACTCGCCAAGCGTGTTCACGCTAAACCGCGCGGTAGGAGACACCCGCCCGCCGCGCTTGACGGGCCGCTGTTCAAGTGCCTGAACTGCGGCGGTCCGCTGCAGGATGACGGCGATTCGGTCGTCTGCGCCAATGGCGACGGGCGCTGGGCGATCCGCGACGGAATTTACGATTTCAAAGAGGCGCTGCCGCGCTAAGCTCTTAGCGGTGAGCAGTTCGCAGCCAACGACTTGCAGGGCCGGGCACGATGTCTGGTTGCCCGGCTGTTTTACCGGCAAACGTTCACAGCGCCGAAATGGGTCATCGTGATCTTCGCTAATCGCTCAC
>CAZVCM010000408.1:0-1988 GCA_964626105.1 uncultured Thermoflexus sp. | reverse complement strand
CGCGAGCATGGCCACCACCATCAGCGGGTACGCGAGATGATCGGGCCGCGCTACGTCAAACAGCAGAAAGCGAACGTGGTACAGCGAGAGCGCAATCGCCAGCACGGGCACGTAGGCGCGCCCGCCACGCGCGCCCCCATAGCGCGCCAGCGCCCACACGCTGACTAACTGCGCGATCGCCGCGCCGTACGCGATAACGACAAAGCCGGGATAGGTTGACGTGTAGAAGACGCCGCCATCTGAGGACGCGCTAACCGCCAGCGAGTGCTCAAAAGGAAGCACGCGCGCGATACCACTGGCGAGCAGAGGGGTAGCGAAGCGGTAGACAAACGGGGCGATCAGGTTGTCATTGTCGATCAGCCCGCGCTCCGCCATGTCGTAATAGAGCGCGAAATCCCAATAGTAGCGCGCCGTGTCGAGCGTGTTGGTTAGCACGCCAAGCGCGATCACCAGCGCTGCGCAGACGGCAACCACCAGCGCCATCGGTGCGAGGCGTGCGCGGAGCTTTGTGCGAGACAGGCGTGGGCGAAAGGTCATAGTCGGCGGTCAGGGAATGCAGTCGGTCGCAGCAGAAGTGTACCGTAACGGCGCTCATTCACAAGCGGCGCTTGGCGTCGGGGCGCGGGTCGTGCCAGAATGTCTATAGTCGAAAGTCGAACAGCGAAAAATACATCACTCCATACTATTTCGCTTATTAGGTAAAGGAGCAGCGCGTTATGGTCGTGCCCCGCTTCCGGCTCATGACAATTGAGCGCCATATCCTTGAGCAGCAAGGCCACCACCCTGAAGCGACCGGTCGCCTGACCTCTCTGTTGTATGACCTGGCGCTGGCCGCCAAGCTGATCGCGCGGGAGACCACGCGCGCAGGGATTGCGAATATCCTCGGCTCGACCGGTGACGAGAACCCGCACGGCGAAATCCAGCAGAAGCTGGATGTGTTCGCCGATCAGGTGATCTTCCGCATCAACGATCATACCGGCCGGGTCTGCGTGATGGCGTCTGAGGAGCATGACGACCTGCTGCCTATCCCGCCGCATCACCGCCCCGGCTACTACGCGCTGATTTACGATCCGCTCGACGGCTCGTCAAATATTGACGTCAACGCATCCATCGGCACGATCTTCGCCATTCACCGCCGGCTCTCGCTGGGTGACGGGCACGGCAGCGAGGCGGATGTGCTCCAGCCGGGACACAAGCTCGTTGCCGCCGGATATGTGATTTACGGGTCGAGCACGATGCTGGTCTACAGCACCGGCGACGGCGTGCATGGGTTCACGCTCGATCCGAGCGTGGGTGAGTTTTTGCTCAGCCATCCGAACATCCACCTGCCCTCACCACCCGCCTATTACAGCGTCAATCACGGCTATGAGAGCCAGTGGACCGAAGGCGTGCGCCGCTATGTGCGCTGGCTGCAAGGGCTGGATGATGAAGGCCGCGCACCGCTCGGCCAGCGGTATATCGGGAGTCTGGTGGCGGATTTTCATCGCAATCTGCTGCGCGGGGGCGTCTTCCTCTACCCCGGCACCGAGGCTAAGCCCGCCGGGAAGCTGCGCCTCACCTACGAAGCGCAGCCACTGGCATTCATCGCGGCGCAGGCAGGCGGTTATGCGTCGGATGGCCTGGGTGATATTCTGGCGATCCAGCCGCGTTCCCTGCACCAGCGCGTGCCGCTGTTTATCGGCAATCGTGATCTGGTCGAGAGAGCCGAAGAGTTCCTGCACGAGTACGACCAGGCGTATTTGGAGCGTTACAAGGCGCTGCGCGGATAGGCGTTTCGCCATCGTCAGGCGAAGAATGTTGGCGTTTCGTCAGATTTCTGTTTTACCTGAATTTGGCCCTTGTCAGGCATAAGAGGGTCTGTTAGAATGAGCATCGCTTGACGAGAGGGCCGGTCGAACAGGCTGAGCGCTCACAGAAATGAGAGAGAAAGGCTGGCGGCGACGCTGGTTTTTTGTCTCTGATGCACCTTAACAACAGCATAGTGACAG
>CAZVCM010000407.1:0-1995 GCA_964626105.1 uncultured Thermoflexus sp. | reverse complement strand
GGCTACGACCTGATCGACGAGCATTTCGAGTACCTGTGGAAGGAACTCGGCCTCAGGCGGGAGCAGTTTCACGATCTGGGCCGCGAAAACATGGGCGGCTTTGACCTGTTCAGCATGCCGGTGCTGGCGCTGCGCCTGTCGTCCGGTGCGAACGCGGTGAGCAAACTGCACGGCTCGGTCAGCCGCGCGATGTGGCAGTGGATGTACCCGAACGTGCCAGAGCACGAGATTCCGCTCGGCGCGGTGACGAACGGCATCCACATTCAAAGCTGGATTAGCGGCGAGATGGCGAGCCTGTTCGACCGCTATCTGGACCCGGCGTGGCGCGATGACCCCGACGCTGACGCGATCTGGCAGGATGTCGAGCGCATTCCCGATGCCGAATTGTGGCGCTCGCACGAGCGCCGCCGCGAGCGGCTCGTCGCCTTCGCCCGGGAACGGCTGGAAGCGCAGCTTGTCGCGCGGAATGCCCCGCAGACCGAGATCGAACACGCGCGCGAGGCGCTTAACCCGGACGCGCTCACGATTGGCTTTGCGCGGCGCTTTGCGACGTACAAGCGCGCCACCCTGTTCTTCCGTGACAAAGAGCGCCTGGCGCAGATTCTGAACAATCCAGAGCGCCCCGTGCAATTGATCTTCGCCGGAAAAGCACATCCACACGATCACCTCGGTAAAGAACTGATCAAGGAGATCGTAAAGACCGCCGAACTGCCAGAGTTCCGCCATGCGATCGTGTTCCTCGAGAATTACGACATGGGGATCGCACGCTATCTGGTCCAGGGCGCGGATGTGTGGATCAACACGCCCCGCCGCCCGAAAGAAGCCAGCGGCACCAGCGGCATGAAGGTCATTTACAACGGTGGCCTGAACGCCAGCATTCTTGACGGCTGGTGGGCAGAAGCCTACGATCCCACCCTCGGCTGGGCGATCGGCAGCGGCGAGGAGTACGACCAGGACGAGTGGGACCTGCAAGACTACATCGAGGCGCAGGCGCTCTATAACCTGCTGGAGATGGATATCATCCCCACGTTCTACACGCGCGCTCGCGATGGCCTGCCCCGTGAGTGGATTCAGCGCATCAAGAACAGCATCAGCCGTCTGGCGCCGTACTTCAACACCTACCGCATGGTGCGCGAGTATACAGAAGAGTACTACATGCCTGCGCACGCGCGCCACGAGGCGCTCACCAAGCCGGACATCGCACGCGGCAAGCAGTTCGCACAGTGGCGGAACCGCGTGCGCCAGCAGTGGAGCGGCGTGAGCGTCAAGAAGGTCGAGGTTGAGCCGCGCCAGGTGAAGGTCGGCGATCAGCTTTCGATCCGCGCACTGGTCGATCTCGGCGAGCTGGCGCCGGATGACGTGCGCGTCCAGATCTACTACGGTCGCCTCGACAGCCGCAGCCAGTTGATCGCAGGCGAGGCGCTCAATATGGACTACTGCCGCACGATTGATGGCGCGGACAGTAAGACGGTGCATGAGTTCTGCGCGACCGTCCACTACGATACGACTGGCAAGCGCGGCCTGTCGGTGCGCGTCATCCCCCAGCACGACGACCTCGCCGACCCGTTCCAGACCGGACTGATCGCCTGGGCATCGAGTTAACCGGGCAGGAACGAGCGCAATACTATCAATGACTTCGCGGGCCGGGCGCAGCATACGCCCCGGCCCGTTGTGGTCTGCCGCGCCGGGTTGCTTGCACGAACCGAAAGAGTTCATTAATATTTTGGGACCAAAGTAAATGAGGCGGCTTCATGGCCGAGGAGACGTATGACCAACGGAACCCAGGGCGCTTCGCCCATCATCCGCATGTACGGCGCCAACTGGTGCGGGGACTGCCGGCGCGCAAAAGCTTTTTTTGGCGAGCAGCGTGTTCATTACGAATACATTGACATTGAGCAGCATCCCGAAGCGATCCACGAAGTCGAGCGCATCAACAACGGAATGCGCAGCATTCCGACCATTATCTTTCCGGACGATTCGATTCTGGTCGAGCCT
>CAZVCM010000406.1:0-1995 GCA_964626105.1 uncultured Thermoflexus sp. | reverse complement strand
TGATGAGATGGTCGACCGGGCAAAGGCAATGTATCGCGCCGGTCGCAGGGCAGAAGCGCGCGATCTCCTGCTGGATGCGGTGCGGCAGGATGCGAACCATCAGGACGCGTGGCTGTGGCTGAGCGGCATGGTCGACTCACTCGAGGACCAGCGCGCCTGCCTGGAGAATGTGCTGGCGCTCAATCCAACACACGCCCGCGCGCGCAAGGGGCTTGAGGAGATCGAGCGACAACTCGCCGAACAGGGTGGCAGCCATGAAACGCCGCCCGCCGACGATCCAGCGCCAGAGCCTAACTGGGGAGCGCCCGCGACCAGCGTCGAGTGGGCGCGCGATGATGGCGCGCCGGTGTACGGCAGCGGCAAGCAAGTGGATCTTCCATCCCGCGAGGACTATGACGCGTGGTTGAGTGAGTTGCATCTCGGCGTGGAAGAGTCACCGCCTCCGCAGACGCCGCCATTTGTGAACGAAGCGCCGGTCAGTCCGTTCGGCGATACGTCGTACATGGTCGAGCCGGAACCGTTCTTCGGCGATTCGCCACTGGCGCCGCGATCCGACGATCCCGATTCGGACGATCTCTGGGCAAGCATTGCCCGCAACACGGACGAGCCGGACCCCGCGCTAATACCTGCCCTGACTCCGGAAGATTATGAGGATCATGGGCGTGTCTGGCCTGCGCCACGGGCGCCCGCCGAGCCCGCTTTTGCTCCGGCACCACAAGTCGTGCGGCACGAATTCTCGTTTGACGACGATGTGGATGAGGTCGCGCCGCCGCCCCAGGCTGCGGAGCCGGCGCTTCGTGCACCCGTTGCTGAACCTGTCGAAGCACCCGCTCGCGCCCCGGACCCGGCGCCCGAGCCGCCACGTGCCGCACAAAATGCTGCACCCAGTGGGGCAGAGGGATACTTCGCTTATATCCCGGCGGAGATCACGGCACAGCCAGTGCGACGCCGCTCACGCACGCTGGTGGTGGCGGTGCTGGTGCTGTTGATTGCGGATGCGGCAGCCGCGGTGGCATTGGTAAGCGCGTTGTAGCGCGGGATCAGGCAGGCGATAATCCGCGCCGCATGGCTTCGGCCCAGGTGTCGGGGATGCGCGCGACGCGTCCCTCATGCGTGATGCAGACGTGGTGCGATTGTCCAGTGACGTGGATCGTGTCGCTCGCGCAGTCGACAATCTCATAGCCAAACACGATCGCGCGGCTTTTCAGGTCTTCGATCCAGCAGCGAGCGGCGATCTGCTGGCCATATCGCGCAGGGGCCGCATAGCGCGCGCGGACCTCGGCGACGGTCAGCCAGTAGCCGCTTTGCTCGAAATCGGCATAGTTCGCCCCCAACACCCGTGAGAAGTGGCTGCGCGCTTCTTCAAAGTAGACAATGTACATAGAGTGATGGACAATGCCCATTGCGTCCGTTTCAGCATACCGGACGTAGAAGTTCGTCTCGGAAACATAGCGATCGGTTGGTGGCATTCAGACAACTCCTTGTTGGACGACGACGCCATGTGCATTCTAGCCGCATGGATCGGGTGTCGCAAGGGCGCGTGCGATGGAAGCAAGGTGGCTGAGATGGCAGATGAAGGGCACATGGTGGAGTTTGGTGCGGAGGAGGCAGGCGAGCGCCTGGACAAGGCGCTGGCTGCGCGATACGAGGTACTTTCGCGTAGTCAAATTCAAGCACTGATTCGTGAGGGACACGTGAGTGTGAACGGGCGCGCGGTGAAAGCGTCGTATCGTCTTGAGAGCGGCGACATAATCGCCGTCACCATTCCACCCGAAGTCGATGACACACCCGCGCCGGAGACGATTCCGCTCGACGTGTGCTATGAGGACGAGCAGGTGGCCGTCATCAATAAACCGGCGGGGATGGTGGTACATCCGGCGTTTGGGCACACGTCGGGCACGCTCGTGAACGCTGTGCTCGCGCGCTGGCCGGAGATCGCAGCGTTCAGCGAGGCGTCGCGCGCCGGGATCGTCCACCGGCTGGATAAGGACACGT
>CAZVCM010000405.1:0-2000 GCA_964626105.1 uncultured Thermoflexus sp. | reverse complement strand
AAATGGACGACCAGGCGTCCCAGGTTCACCGACTGCACCAGCCGGGTGGCCGCCCGCCGAATTTCCTACAGCAATTTGTATGGATAATTCCCAGTCTAATTCACAAAATGCACCAGGTACTTGTTCATCGCATGGTGGCGTGCGTTATTGGTGTTTGGGAACAGCTACCGGTGGGGGAGCACCAGCGCCTGCCCCGTCCGCTATAAATGCCACCGTCAACACCTCGCGCCTGAACGTTCGCTCCGCGCCGACTGTGGGAAACAACATCCAGACCACCATCGGGCGCGGGCAGTCTTTCCCGGCGACAGGACGCACTGGCGATAACGCCTGGATTCAGCTCACTGTCAACGGGCAGAGCGGCTGGTCTTCGGCGCAGTACCTCGGGCTGAGCGGCGACATCAACGCCCTGCCGGTGATCGACGGCCAGGGAGGCGGCGAGGCGCCCGCTCCACCACCGCCGCAGCCGACCGGCGTGCGCGGCCAGGTGCTGACGAATCTGCGCCTGCGCGCCGAGCCAACGACACGCGCCGCGCAAGTCGGCGGCGTGCGCTGGGGCGAGACGGTTGACATCATCGGGCGCAGCAACAACCACGCCTGGTACCAGATCATGCGCGCCAACGGCCAAACGGCCTGGGCGTTCGCCACCTGGATCCGCATCATCGAAGGCAACTTTGACGCCCTGCCGTACACGGACGGCTCGCAGCCTGTCACCGCGCCGCCGCCCACCGAGGGCATCGTCGCCCAGGCGTACGGCAACATGGTAATCCGCAACGGCCCCGGCCTGCAGTACGCGCGAATCAGTAAGGCGCAGTGGGGCACGCGCGTCCAGGTGCTGGGCATCAGCCCGAACGGGCAGTGGCTCAAGGTGCGTCACGGCGACGTGGTCGGCTGGTCGTCGGCGCCGTGGTATCGCTTTGTGCAAGGCAGTCTGACCGACGTGCCGGTCACCAATCAGTAATTACCGCATACTCGCAAACCCACACGCACTGCTGCGCGCTCCGGCCCGTCGGAGCGCGCAGGTTTTTGCGCGGCGGCGCTGTGTAGGACCGTTGTCGTATCGCGCCACACAGCCGACACCGCTATACTCAAGATATAGAAAATGCAGCAACTGGTGCCGGGCATGGCATGACAGCGCTACACTCACTAAACCAACCGCAGCAGATCGCCAGCGCGGCAGAACAATTCGTTCGCGCGCTGACTCGGCTCTTCCCCGGCGGGGCATTCGAGCAGTTTTTCCACGCCGACACCGTGCGCCATGCCTACTGGGCCGCCCTGCAACATGCCATCGACGAGTACACCGCGCGCGAAGAAACCACGCCAACCCACAACGGCAGCGGAAAGGTCGCACTGCTTTCACGCCCGGCAGTCGCCAACGAGCTGATCAAGCTGTTTTTGCCCGATCAACAGCCCGATTACAACACGGTCGCGGACGAATGGGCCGCCGCGCTGGACCGCACAAGCGCAGAGCGTGCCGACCTCGTCGCGCAGGCGCGCACGCTCTTCCACCTGATCGTCGAAGCGGTTGACCAGTCGCCCGAACTGCGGCTTGTGCTGCGCCAGGTGGGGCAGGCGCGCCCGGCGGGAGCGGTCGAAACCGGCAGTGTCGACCTCGACCGGCTGCTCGAAGCCGCGCTCGCCGATGGCCCTGGCGCGCTTCACCGCCAGGTACGGCATCTGCTGGCGCTGGCCGTCGAGCGTGACGACCCTGCCTCGCCGGATGGCGCCGCAAACCTGCTTGCGCTCGCGCAGTTTGCCAGCGATCTGGCGCCGGACGACCTGCGCGCCGCGTGGAATCGCGTCACAGAGCTCCCCGATTCTGCCTCGCGAGTGCGCCTCACTGCGCAACTGGCGCCGCACATCGCCCGCACCGGCGAGAAAACCGACCCGCTGACGCTCGTTCGCCGCGGAATCGAACAGGCCGATCCCCCGGTTCCCCCGGCGGATCGCGTCGCGGCGCTGCTCGATCTGCTGCCGCACCTGCGCGCCAGCGAGCCGGGCGT
>CAZVCM010000404.1:0-2026 GCA_964626105.1 uncultured Thermoflexus sp. | reverse complement strand
GGCATGCGCCATCCGATCCTTGGCGCCATTAAGTGAACACAGCCCGCAAAACGAGCGCTAGTCCTTCAGTCCTCAAGCGAGCCAGATAGAACACGCCTATAATTGAAGATAGGCTCCGCAGCCCGCGCAGATGACGCCCATCCACCGTTTGCCTAACGAAACCGCTGTTTTTGCGGCGCGGGGTTTGGAGAGAAGCGCGAACTGTAATACATTCGATAGAAGAGGATTCAATTAGAATGGTGTTATTGTGGGGACTTCTGCCTGTTAGGAGGGTGCATGTCTCGCCATGAGCGCGATCGTCGCGGATTCTGGCTGGTGCTGCTTGCTATCGTGATGCTGGTAGCCGCGGCGCTGGCCTGCAACCTGTCCGGCGGCGATGACGACGAAGATGAGGAAGGGACGCCTATTGCTGGCAGCGGATTGCCGTCGGTGGAGGTTCAGGCGCCCGATGATGGCGCGCAAGTGTTGCGCGATAGCGATGTGCTTATATACGCAGTTGCGCGCGACAGCCAGGGGGTGACGCGCGTCGAACTGATGGTGAACGGCTTCGTCGTCGCCTCGCAAGCATCCCCCGAAGTCGACCAAGGCGAGCGAGAGTTCGAGGCGCTGCTTCGCTGGCGTCCGACCACGGTCGGCGCGCAGCAGGTCGAAGTGATTCCCTGGCGCGGAAGCGTGCGCGGTGAAAGCGTCACGCTGACGTTGAACGTACGCGCGCGCGCCTCGGAGATCACGCAGACTGTCGCGCCCACACTCGACTTCATCACGCCAACTCAGCCGGATCCAGGCTACAGCCGCGTCTGCCGGGTGCAGATCGCGGTCGGCGCGCTGAACGTGCGCTCCGGCCCCGGCATGGTCTATGACACCATCGACCGCGTGACTATCGGGCAGGAGCTGGGCGTTGTGGGGCGCCAGATCTATCCTGAAGCCTGGTGGCAGGTCTTCCATAATGGCCGCATCGGGTGGGTCAGCGGCTACTATGTGAACCAACTGGGTGACTGCGCTACCATCGGCATCGCCCTGCCCCCGCCCACCCCAACGCTGCGCGCGAACGTGACGCCGCCGACGGTGGCGCCGACAAACACGCCGCTGCCGCCGACGCCAACGCCCATCCCGCCAACGCCAATCCCGGGCACGCCGACGCCAACCGCGACACAGGAACCGTGCCGCGTGCGCATCACGACCAACGGGCTGCCAGTGTATAGCGGGCCGGGCACGAACTACACGCGCATGACGATCCTGTCTGCCGGGCAGGAGTTCTACGTGGTGGCGCGCGATCCGGGCCTGCGCTGGTGGCAGATCGCGATTGCCGGCACATATGGCTGGGTAGATGCGCAGTTTACGACACTGATCGGCGTCTGCCAGTTCGTGCCGATCGCGCCGGTGCCTCCAACGCCGACGCATACGCCGACCAGCACCTGGACGCCGCAGCCTACCGCGACGCCACAGCCGACGCTGACCAGCACGGTCACACCTAGCGCCACAGCGACCGCAGTTCCCACCGAAACGCTGACGCCGACTGCGACGCTGACTGGCACGCAGACACCCACGGATACGCCCACGAATACGGCGGTTCCGACGGAGACACCAACACCGACGGCAACGCTGACCGGTACGCAGACACCGACCGACATACCAACCGATACGGCGACGCCCACCGAGACTCTGACGCCGACTGCAACTGAGACACCAACCGCGACAGAGACGCCGACCGATACGGCGACACCGACGGAAACGCTCACGCCGACGCTGACGCCAACCGGTACACTACTACCGACAGAGACGCCGACGGACACGCCGGAGCCGACCGCAACCGACACTGAAGTGCCGAACGTTGAGCCGAACATCGAGCCGATCGCGGATCAGCAGATGACCGCCGAGGAGACTCGGGAGATCGCGCTTGACACCAGCGACCCGGATGGCGATCCGCTGACGACCGTCGCTGAGTCAGGCGACGAGAACGTGGTGATCGCCGCCGTGCGCGATGGGAACACGCTCGTGCTGCGCGCGGTCAACCCGGGCGAAACCA
>CAZVCM010000403.1:0-2027 GCA_964626105.1 uncultured Thermoflexus sp. | reverse complement strand
TGACCGACACGCTGCACGGCCTGACGATTATCGAGGGCGATACCGATCCCACAACCACAGCGTACGGGATGCTGGTCGATATGATCAACATCGCGCGCGGGCGCTACCGCTAGGTGGCGTTTCCCTAAAACGTAGGTGCCGACTATACTCTACTCCGTTATGCCGGGGAAGGTTACGGCGGGGCAGCCGTCATGTACTTTCGGGATAGAGAAAGCAGTGTTATGAACGCGGGCGATCAGGTGCGCATCAGCCAGCTTACATCGCATTACGGCCCCTTCAGCCCGCCACAGCTTCCGCTAGACTTCAGCGACTATCTGTCGCTGCTGTGGCGCGTGGATCGGCACGTCTCGCAGCCGCACCTGGTGCGGTACTACCAGGAGTGCGCGCGGGCGCTCGCGCGGGCGCTTGAGTTCGAGCGCCGCAGTCTCGGGCGCATCGTCCGTACTGCAGAGCCAGGGGCGATTTACCGCTCGCTTAGCAATGTGCCGTTTTGGGATACCTCGCGCCTGGAAGACGCTGTCGCGCGGAAGGCTGCTATCCACCAACTAGTGCAGTTGCGCTCGGAAGTGCTGGCGATCGGCTCATACCAGCATGACTGGATGGTTGGCTGGCCTGGCAGCGGTGTGCTTGATCCAGAGTTGCGCGACCGGATCTTTGCGACGCTATTTACTGCGCTGCGCGGGCAGTACAGCCACTTCGGACGACTGTTGTTGGTAATTGACGTGGTGCTGCTTGAATTGTTGCTCAGAACGCGCCAGATGCCCGAGTTTTCGTTGGGAACGCTGATCGACCGGTTTGGATACCCTGACCCTGAAGATCGCGCCGTGCGCGCGCTATTCAACGGGGAAGCGGTGTGACGGATGCAACGCTTACGGCGCGACTGGGCGGTAGAGATAGAGCACTTGCTCGAGCCCGCTGCCGAGTTCAAGCGTGAGCACGCGCCCATCGCGGAAGCCGAGGCGCCGGTAGAGCGCGATCGCGCGGGGGTTGGACAGCGCGGCGCCGATCTCGAGCATGGAGGCGCCCAGGTCGCGCGCGGCGGCGCTGAGATACTCGATCAGCGCGGTGCCGATCTGGTGTCCGCGCAGTGGCTCGGTGACGATGAGATCGCTGATCTCAGCGCAGCGTGTCCACAGCGTCAACATGCCAAACGCGCACGGTTGCCCGCGCCAGAGTGCGGTGACCGCCAGCCCACGACGTCGCGCCGCGGCTTTTTCTGCGCGCCGCAGCAGATCGATCACCACATCACGCGGGCGATCCGACCAACAGGCGGCGTTCAGCGCGTCGGCGTCATCGACCGCAATCGGGCGAATGACGATTGAGGGGATAGCGGTTGAAATATCGCTGATCATGCCGAAGTCCGACAAAGCAGTGTGTGTGGCGCAGTTGCGAGTGCAGGGCGCTCGCGACGATGTGAAGGATACCACGCGGCGAGTCCGTGTCAACCGCGAGGCGTGGCGAGCGGGCGGTTTCTTGACACCGCCTGCTGCCCCGCTATCATAGAGCCGGTTACGGACCTTTCGACGCGCCGCGCTGCGAGCAGCGGCTCATCCAGCCGATAAGGAGCAGGCTCAATGGCAGAGTTAGCCGATCGTGTCGCGATTGTGACCGGGAGCGGACAAGGAATCGGGCGCGCGGTGGCGCTTGAGCTGGGCAGACGTGGCGCGATTGTGATCACCAACGACCTGAGTGGCTGCTGCGCCGACGACACGCTTGAAGAAGTTCGCGAGCTAGGCTCGGATGGGCTGGCGATCACGGCGGATGTGAGCGACGCGGCGCAGGTCGAGTCGCTGATCTCAACAGTGGTCGAAAAGTACGGAAAAGTCGATATTCTGGTGAATAACGCAGGCACAACGCGCGATAACTTGATGATGCGCATGTCCGAGGAAGATTGGGACCTGATCCTGCGCGTCAACCTGAAAAGCGCGTGGCTTTGCTCGAAGGCAGTCTTGCGGCCTATGATGCGCAAGCGCTATGGCCGGATCATCAATATGTCGAGCGTCAGCGGGATCGCGGGGCAGGCCGGG
>CAZVCM010000402.1:0-2034 GCA_964626105.1 uncultured Thermoflexus sp. | reverse complement strand
GTGCCGGGATGCAGACAGTGCAGCACCCCGTTCGCCATCAGCTCGCCATCGCGATCCAGCACGCGAGTCGGCTGGTATTCGCCAGCGTCCAACCCGAGCACGTCGCTGGTCAACGTTGTATCCAGAAAGATGGGTGCGGCCTCACCATAGATGTCGATCGTGCGCCAGCCGTCCGCGTCCTCTTCTGGCACGCGCAGGCCGAAGTGCTCGATCGCCGCGTCCAGTTCTTTCGGGTACGCTTCGAGGTCCGGCGCGTCATAGTCGATGCCTGCCGCTGCCGCCAGCCGGTCCACCGCCTCGCGGGCGGCGCTCAGCGTTCCAAAGTCGATCTTGGCGCGCGCGGTGAGCTTGCCACCCCCGGCCAAGTAGCTGAACGGCTTGCACGCATACAGCACATCCGCGATGATGTCCGCTAGCTGGTCGATCTCCCCCTCGCGGAAGCCGCGCTGCGTGACCCAGGGCGTGCCCAGGCGAATACCCGACGCGCCAAACGCAGACGTATCGCCGGGGATCGTGTTGCGGTTGCAGACGATCCCGGCCAGGTCGAGGATGCGCGCCGCCATATCGCCGCTGAGCGTTGTGCCATCCGGTCCAACGACCGACTTACAGTCAACCAGTAGCAGGTGAGACTCTGTCCCGCCGTGCGGGATGCGCAGGCCGCGCTCGGCCACCCGGGCGGCGAGGCGCTGCGCGTTGGCGACGGTCTGGCGCTGGAGCGCGTGGAACTGCTCGGTTGTCGCCAGTTTGAAGGCGACCGCCATGCCCGCGATCGCGTTGACGTGCGGCCCGCCCTGTTCGCCAGGGAACACCGCACGGTCGAGCTTGCGCGCCAGCTTCCGGTCTGCCGTGACCAGAACCGCGCCGCGCGGTCCGGCCATCGTCTTGTGCGTGGTGAAGCTGATCACGTGCGCGTACCCGATTGGCGAGGGGAATACACCCGCAACCACCAGCCCGGAAACATGCGAGATATCGGCCAGCAGGACAGCGCCCACCTCGTCCGCGATCGTGCGGAAGGCCGCCCAATCAGGAGCCAACGGGTACGAGGTATAACCCGCGATGATGATCTTGGGTTTGTGCTCTTGCGCGAGGGCGCGGATGCGGTCGTAATCCAGCAACTCTGTCTCAGGGTCGACGCCGTAGCTCACGACGTTGAACATCAGGCCGCTGCGATTGACCGGGCTGCCGTGCGTCAGATGGCCGCCGTGCAGCAGGTCCATGCCCATGATGGTGTCACCCGGCTTGATCAGCGCGCTGAAGACCGCATTGTTAGCGGGCGCGCCGCTTAACGGCTGGACATTGACCCACAATTCCTCGGGCGAGGCCGCGCCGTTGGCGAACAACTCCGCCGCACGCCGACGCGCCAGGCTTTCGATCAGGTCCGCGAACTCGGTGCCTTTGTAATAGCGCGCGTCAGAATAGCGCCGGTACTCCGCCAGCCGCAGGTCTGCCGCCAGAATCTGCGATTCGTCGAAGTCGTGCCAGTCCGGGCTGGGATATCCTTCGGCGTAGATGTTGTGAAACACCGAGCCGATCGCCTGCCGGACCGACGCCGGGACGCTCGACTCTGAGGGGATGAGATTCAGGCGGCGCACCTGGCGCAACGCCTCGAGATCGACCAGCGCCGCCACATCCGGATCGAGATCGGCGAGATCGCCGCGAAACAGAAAGTCGTCCATGGGAACTCCATATAAGCGGTAGTTAAGTGCAATTTTTACCCGTCAGCGCTTGAATTCTAGCACTCGCGCGGGGGAATGGCGAATGTGCCAGGGCCATGTGAAGGTCGCCGGAGCCGCACGCAGCACGGCCCCGGCGGGATAATTGTCTGGGAGAAGACTTACTGCAGCGCGGCGCGAATCTGCTCGACCAGCTCTGCCGGTTCGACGTACATCGTGCGGGTGGGCAGGTCCGGCGCGCCGTAGTCACGGATCCAGGCCACCTGCCCTTCGCGGTTTACCAGGACGAAGGTGTGCCCCGGCTCGCCGTTGGGCAGCGCCCATTTCAGCACATCATACCGGGCCGAAACGCCCGCGCCGC
>CAZVCM010000401.1:0-2037 GCA_964626105.1 uncultured Thermoflexus sp. | reverse complement strand
ACCGGCGCGCTGCTGGTGCGGCTGGACAATGGCGAGCAGCAGCGCATCCTGGCGGCAGATGTCGGCCTGATGGAATCGCCCGGCGCCTGATCGCGGCTTGACGCGCCGGAGCGATCCGCTAGAATCGGCGCGGGGCACAGGCGGGTGAGCTGGCACACATGGGTATCCGACTAGACTGGCAAGTTGAATCCGAACAATCCGAGCTGCGCGCGCAGGAAGATCCCGAGGCGCAGCGGCGGCGGCGTGTCACACAACGGCGCTTCATCATGCTGATCGTCGCCATCGGCAGCCTGCTCTGTCTCGCGGTGTCGCTGGTAATTTGGCGGCTCCAGCAGGTGGACGAGCAGTTCCGCGATAGCCTGGTTGATACGGTTGAAGCCGAGATCGCCGCCTTGAAGGTGGGCGACCTCGACGCGTTTATGCGCATCCAGCGCAGCCGTAGCAGCGCGTTCCTCATCGAGCAGCAGCGTGAGTTTGAGCTGTACCAGCAACTCAAACAGTCGCATCGCGTGCAGTTCACCGCCAACGTGCTCGACGTCGCGATCGACGACCTGACTGGGCGCGTCGTGGTCGAGGAGATCATTGACGGCGTGCCGTACAAAGTCGTCTGGTATTACTGGTACTACGAGCCGGATGGTTCCGGTGAGCCTTCGGGCTGGCGGCGCGTGCCGGATAACCTCGCGTTTTGGGGCGAGGAGCGCACGCTGCGCACCACGCACACGCGCATCCGCTATCAGGCGCTCGATGAAGACCTCGCCCAGGCGCTCAGCCCGCGCCTCGAAGACTGGTGGACGCGCGGCTGCGCTCTGCTCGGCTGCGCAAACACACCCCCGGCCCTGCACGTGGAGATCGTCGCCCAGCCAGCCGCCACCGTCGCGTGGAAGCCGGATAACGCGTGGATGCTGATCGTGCCTTCGCCGCTCGTCTCGCGCGCCCGCGCGGATGTCCCGCTCTCGACTGATCTGGAACAATCGATCCGCCGGTTGGTCGCCGCACGCCTGACGCAACACGTCACCGGGGATCAAGCGACCGCCACACCGGGCGACGCGGCGTGGGTGGTCAGCGAGCTAGAGCGCTGGCTCGGCAACCGGCTGATCGCCGGGCACGCCACGCCCGCCGCCGACCCGACCTTCGTCGGACAGTTGGTGGCGCAGTACGGGCCGGACGCGATCCCGGCGCTGGTCAGCGCGCTGAGCGGCGATCCGCCCCTCGACCAGTTCATCCACGCCGTGAGCGGCGTCTCGCTGGCGCAGATGAGCGTCGAGCAGTTGAACCAGCTTGACTGGCGCGGTTTCTTCCAGTGGCGCGTGCGGCTGGAGCGTGAATTGCTCGCCCAGCCCGACACGAACCAGCATTTCCTCGCGCTATACGACCTGGACCGCGCCGACGCCGCCTCAAACGCCAACGTGCGCCTGCAAGACCCGTCCTACGCCGCGTCGGAAGCGCCGCAAGTGACCGCCATCGGCATCACCCGCGACGAGAATGGGGACACCTTCGCGGTGATCGAGCTGGTGCACAGCGGCGCGGGCGAGCCGCTAACCGAGACGGCCTTCTGGCGGCTGGCAAGCGGCACCTGGAAGCGCGTGAGCTAGGTCAAGAGCAGCGGTTAGCAATTAGCCATTAGCAAGAGCAAAAAGCAGCGCGCTCCGTAGGGGCGGAGCAAGCTCCGCCCGCAGTAATCATCCGCCATTTTGCAGCTTGCTCCCCCCGTAGTCATCATCCGTTATTTTGCAGCGGGCGCAGCTAGCTGCGTTCCTACAACGCAATCTCGAGATAGAAACTCCGCCTCCTCACGCAAAAAGAGCGCCTGGCGGCAATCTCCCGGCGCTCTTTCTTCTTTGCTCTCGCTAACGGCTACCTGCTTCGCGCTAAATCCGTCCCCCCTGGCGTGGGTCTTCGTAGCCAATCGCGTCCAGCGCGTCGCTCAGTTCCTCATTGCTCGGCTCGACCAGGATCATACGGTTGTCGTCGGGACCCATCACAATCGTCGGCGTGCTACGGTTGCCACTGTTATACAGCACGACGAACTGCTCCGCC
>CAZVCM010000400.1:0-2057 GCA_964626105.1 uncultured Thermoflexus sp. | reverse complement strand
GCAGCCCAGAGAAACGCGATTCAAACATCGCGATCTATGAGGAAGCGTAACCTAGTTAGCGTGGGCAGGCCAGTCCTCCCCGCGCGATAGACCATAAGGAAGTGTAAGATGGCAACGGAAAAACTGGCTTTTGTCTGCGATGACAGCACCACGATCAGCGCGCACTTTGGCCGCGCGCCGCTGGTGGTGGTCGTCACGCTCGAAGACGGGCGCGAAGTCGCACGCGAGGAGCGCATCAAAGAGCGTCCCGGCGCGATCCACCTGCACGAGCATGGGGATGATCATGATCACGGGCATGAGCGCGATCACGGGCACGAGCACACACACGAGCACGATCACGCACACCATCATGCGCACGACCATACCGGCAAGTTCCAGACGATGACCGACTGCGACGTGATGATCGTGCGCGGTGGCGGCAGCCCGGCGATCGCCCACGCCGAGGGCATGGGCCTGCGCGTCTATCTGGTCGCGGAGCGCACGGTGGACGAAGCGCTGGCCGCGTACCAGAATGGCGCGCTGAAAAGCGACGAGCGCCGCATCCACCGGCACTAGCCGATCAGCAATTAGCGGCTGGCCGCTCGCCGCATAGGGTTCGCCAGTCAAGAATCAAAATCGCCACGTCGTCAGGGTGTGGCGATTGTTTTCTCCCATAGAGACCCGCAGGCTTACGAGCCGCCGATCTCAATATAGCGTTTCCACGCATCCGGACCGCTCCCCATCTCGAACACGAGATAGCTGGTGCGCGGCGTCTTGGGTTCCCACAACAGGCGCAGACCCGCCTCACCGGGCAGGCGGCTCCCCTTGCGATGATTGCATGAGAAGCACGCGCACGCCGTGTTCGACCACGTATTCTTCCCTCCGCGAGAGACCGGCAGAATGTGGTCAACCGTCAGATCCCGGCGGGCGAGTTGTTTGCCGCGCACGATATCCCCCACAGCGGCCCCGCAATAGATGCAGGTGTAGCGGTCGCGGGCGAGGACGCCTTGCCGGCTCCAATGCGCGTGGCGGCGCGGCACATTGATGAAATGGCGCAGCGCGATCACCGAGGGGATCGGAAACTGCGAGCGCACCGTGCGCAGGAAGCGGCCCGTCTCTTCGACCATGATCGCTTTGCCGCCAAGAAGCAGGTTGATCGCGCGGGGAATACTGATGACGGTCAGCGGTTCCCAGGTGCCGCCATTGAGAAGTAAAACATGCCCTTCGACCATCGATGTCAATCCTGAAAAACTCGTACGAACCGGAATGTTGGCTGCGGCTCGACCCCAATTATACCTTTTTTCACGTGGATTTTCACGTAAGAACCGTTTAAATCCTGTTTACAATCCCCTCTTGACAGCGTCAGAACCGGCGCCAGGCCATCCAGCAAAACGCCGCCTTATTCGGCGGCGCTCAGAGTCAGCTCGTACGCGAGATTCTCGGTCTCACGGGTGCGCGGTCGCTGCACCGTGACGCGATACGTGCCATCCTCTGGCAGCGGGAAGTCTTCCAGCGCCGTGACCCCGTCCTGCGACGGGTCACTGATCGACAGCCGCCGCTGGTCCGGCCCCTTCAGCTCGATCTGAAGCGGCACGTTTCCCGGCGCGTGTGTGACACGCAGCGTAATCACGCCGCCCGCCGCGCCCTCGAACGCGTACAGCTCGCGCGGGTTGTTGCCGCTCACCCGCCCGGCGACCGTCACGCCGTACGAGAGGAACCCGTCGCGGGCGGGCTGCGCGGCGTCGCGCACGATCAGGCTGTAATCCCCGCTGGAGAAGCCCTCGCCTTCGAGGAAGCGCGTCGCCACGACGAGATATATTCCGTCTTCTTGCAGCCGGACTTCTAACGCCGCGTCCGTACTGGCCCCGCTGTCATCGTTTTCCGCCAGCCGTGTGCCATCCGCGGCCATCAGCACCAGATACGCATCAAGCTCCGACAAGTCCGCCGTCATCTCGACGCGGATGCGCTGGCCCGCGCGGCCCTCGAAACGGTAAGTGTGCTGAAAGTCGTCATCGGACAGCGTGCCCAAGACGCGCTCGCCAGGCTGGATTGCGCGCGCCGTCGCCACATCGACCGGC
>CAZVCM010000399.1:0-2113 GCA_964626105.1 uncultured Thermoflexus sp. | reverse complement strand
CGATGACCTTGCACCCAAGATGCAGGTTGAAGGCACGGTCAAAAAGATCGAGCTGTTCGGCGCCCTAGTCGATATCGGTGTTGGTCGTCTCGGACTGCTCCACATTTCCCAGCTATCAGATAAGCACGTGCGCAACGTCACCGACGTGCTTAATGAGGGTGATCGCGTGACCGTCTGGGTGCAGGAAGTCGATCGCCAGCGGGGCCGGATCAGCCTGACGATGCTCAAGCCGCCTGCCGTCACATGGGACGATATCAACACCGGCAGCGTCTTCACCGGCAAGGTCGTGCGTGTGGAAAAGTTCGGCGTGTTCGTCGATTTCGGCGCGGAGCGCCCCGGCATGGTGCACGTCTCGGAGCTGGCCAAGGGCTATGTCGGCGATCCGTCCGAGGTGGTCAACATGGGCGACGATCTTGAGGTCAAGGTGATCGGCGTCAACCGCCGCAAGAAGCAGATCGACCTCAGCGTGCGCGCGCTCGAAGAACCGACCGCAGCGACGTTTGTCGCGGACGAGCCGGACGAGGACATGCCCACCGCGATGGAGCTGGCGCTGCGCCAGGCGATGGAAAAAGCCGATGTCGATTTCGGCTCGCGCGGGAACAAGCGCCGCAACAAGAAGAGCCGCCGCCAGGCCGAGCGCGAAGAGATCTTCGCCCGGACGCTCCAGCAGCACAGCTCGAACGACTAGCGCGCGCTGCCTAATAGGAACAAAAAACGGACCGCGATAAACGGTCCGTTTTCATTTTCTGGGTTCGCGCGCTTAGCTGCGCAGCGGCTGCAAGAAGCGGTACAGGCGATACGCTGAAACGCCACAGAGAAGCGTCACCAGTACAAACGATACGACGCACCACTGGCACCACGCTTCCAGCACGGTAGCCTCGATCACCGTCAGATACGCCTGAAAGAGCACGCCGAAGAGCGCCGCACCGAAGACAAGGGTCCGCCCGTACGCGGCAAGGAACGGCACCTGATCTTCGAGCAGCAAGAGCGCCAACATGCCCACGAAGCCGACAAATCCCAGCACCGCAACCGGAATTCCAAAGACGCTCGAATACGTGCTTGTCTGTACCGTCTCGCAGTTAATCAGCCCCGTGTCAGCGCAGATCGTCTCGTTGCCGGTCACTTCGGCCCAGGTCAGATAGCCCGTGACCAGCACGCCTAACACGGCAATCCCAATCGCGATCACGCGCAGCCAATCGAGCGCGACAGATGGCGCTGCTACCTCAAGTTTCTGTGCTTTTGTCCTGCCCACCGATCAGTTTTCCTCTCTGTTCGCCTTGTGCTCGATATAGTTTACATGTGTACCTACTGTTCTCGCAAACTTTGCCGTCATATAACAGGTTAATCCTGTGCGGAGGACGAATCCACGCAATACCGTTGCATCTGGACCTGCCGAAAGTTATACTGTTAATTTAACAATTCGCATTGAAAAAGGCTGCGGGTGTGCAGACCAAGACATCGGACCTGTCAACCATCTTAGAGGCGCTACCGGACCTCTCGCGCGCTGATCAACTCCTGATCGAGCGGTGCTATGAGCGCGCGCGTCAAGCGCACGATGGGCAGTTCCGCAAATCCGGCGAGCCATACATCCGGCATTGCCTGGCCGTCGCCCAGATCCTGGCGGATATGAAGCTCGACGCGACGACGATCGCCGCTGCCCTGCTCCACGACGTTGTGGAAGATACGGGCGTGACGCTCGAAGACATCGAATCGGAATTTGGTGAGAAGATCGCCGAGCTGGTCGCGGGCGTGACCAAGATGAAGCAGATTCCGACCGGCGTCGAAGGCATGTATGCCGCGAAAGCCGGCGACCGCGAGATGGAATATCTGCGCAAGATGCTGCTGGCGATGGTCTCGGACTTCCGCGTGATGCTGATCAAGCTCGCGGACCGCCTGCACAACATGCGCACGCTCGGCTATATGTCCCCCGAAAAGCAACTGCTGACCGCGCGCGAAACGCTCGACATCTTCGCGCCGATTGCCAACCGGCTCGGTATCTGGCAGATCAAGTGGCAGCTTGAAGACCTGTCGTTCCGCTACCTCGACCCGGACGGCTATCGCGCCATCCGCGAGCAGCTCAACGAGCGCCGCGCCGACCGCGAAAAAGACATGG
>CAZVCM010000398.1:0-2123 GCA_964626105.1 uncultured Thermoflexus sp. | reverse complement strand
CGCCCACGCGATAGATACGCCAGCGGTCGCTGCCGCAGGCGTGCGGCTTGCGGGGCTGCACCTCGTCGCGGAGGGGAATCTCGATTGGCACCGTACCTGCTCCGATTCCGCGCGTCACGCTGGGGCGCGCGGGGACCCGATTGTACTCGGCATCCACAGCCTGTCTAGTGACATTATAGGCCAGCGCGCGTGGGAAGGGGGCAACCAATTTTGCTAAGATCCAGGCTGGGCCTGTTCAAGCCGCGTGTTTTGTCGGAAAATAGGCCGGCTGTGACGCGCCCACCGCGCCCCGGAACGCCCACCCACGACCGCTCGCTCAACAATGAGGAACTCAGTGTGATAACTACCCGGGATGACATCCGCAATATCGCGATCATCGCTCACGTGGACCACGGCAAAACCACCCTGGTCGACGGGATGCTCAAACAGGCCAAAGTCTTCCGCGACGCTGCGACCGCTGGCGAGCGCATCCTCGATTCCAATGCGCTTGAGCGCGAGCGAGGCATCACTATTCTGTCGAAAAACACCGCTGTCACGTGGAATGGCGTGAAGATCAACATTGTGGACACGCCCGGCCACGCTGATTTTGGCGGCGAGGTCGAGCGCGTGCTGAACATGGTCGACGGCGCGCTGCTGCTGATCGACGCGGTCGAGGGGCCGATGCCGCAGACGCGCTACGTGCTGCGCAAAGCGCTGGCGCTCGGCCTGCGCGTGATTGTGGTTATCAACAAGGTCGATCGCCAGTATGCCCGCGCGACGGACGTGCTCAACGAAACGTTCGATCTGTTCGTGGAACTCGGCGCGACCGACGAACAAGCCGAATTTCCGCTGATCTACGCGGTCGGGTTGGATGGAACGGCGGGCTATTCGCCGGAGACGGTTGGCGACGACCTGGCGCCGCTGTTCGAGACGATCCTGCGCGAGATTCCTGGTCCTATGGTGGACCCTGACGCGCCGGTGAAATTGCAGATCACGACGCTCGATTATGACAGCTACAAGGGGCAGATCGGCGTCGGGCGGTTGCTGTCAGGCGTGCTGCGGCGCGGGATGGATATCGTGCGCCTGACGCCGCAGGGCGAGCGCGTCCCCGGCAAGATCGTCTACCTGTTCACCTATCACAACCTCGCGCGCCAGGAAGTCGACGAGGCGCGGGCGGGGGATATCGTCGCGTTTGGTGGGCTGGACGAGATCGGCATCAGCGACACGATCGCGGATCCGAGCGTCGAGCAGTCGCTGCCTGCGATCAGCATCGAAGAGCCGACCGTCCGCATGACCTTCGGCGTGAACACCTCGCCCTTCGCCGGGCGCGAGGGCAAAACCGGCTGGGGCACGTCGCGGCGGCTACGCCAGCGGCTGCTCAACGAAACCCGGAGCAATGTCGCGCTGCGCGTCGAAGAGGGCGCGACCCCGGATCGTTTTATCGTCAGCGGGCGCGGGGAGCTTCACCTCGCAATTCTGATCGAGACGATGCGACGCGAGGGCTACGAGTTTGAGGTCAGCAAGCCGGAAGTGATCTATCACACAGACGCGGAGACGGGCGTCCTGGTGGAGCCGGTCGAAGAAGTGTACCTCGAAGTGGCGGACGAGGTCGTCGGGACGGTGGTCGAACTGCTCGGCGTGCGGCGCGGGCTGATGCAGGAGATGACCAGTTCCAACGGCACGACCTATCTGCGCTATCTGGTGCCGACGCGCGGGCTGCTGGGCTTCCGCTCGAACTTCCTGCGCGCGACGAGCGGCCTGGGCACGCTCAACACGCTGTTTTACGGCTACCAGCCGCTCGCCGGATCGATCCCGCGCCGCCAGTTCGGCAGTCTTGTCGCGTGGGAGCGGACCGTTGCCACTACCTACGCGCTGACGCACGCGCAGGCGCGCGGGACGTTCTTCATCACGCCCGGCGTCGAGGTCTACGAGGGGATGGTGATCGGCGAGCACATCCGCCCGGAAGACCTCGCGGTGAACGTCGGCAAGACCAAGCAGCTCAGCGCGATCCACACCAAGTACTACGGCGAGGAGCTGCGCCTCAACCCGCCGCGCCAGATGAGCCTCGACGACTGCATCGAGTTTCTGGCGGACGACGAGCTGCTGGAAGTCACCCCGCAGAGCCTGCGCATCCGCAAGCGCAT
>CAZVCM010000397.1:0-2125 GCA_964626105.1 uncultured Thermoflexus sp. | reverse complement strand
TCCATGCGCGTTGGAGACACTTCCCGGTCGATCTGGAGCAGTTCGCCCACGACGCGGAAGAAGTGTATGACTACGTCAGCGCGCGGCTCGAAGTCACCAGCGACGAGAAAACGATCATCCTCTTTGAGGGCCCGGATTCGAACGTCTGCCCTGTTAGGGGACTTGCCATAGTATCACCACCATCCGATCCCTACGCTGGTGATTACCCGCCTGAGATCGTTATCTACGCGGACGAGAATACCAGTTATGAGCAGATCATGGGCGTTCTGGCGCACGAACTCGGCCACGTGCTGAGCTCGAGGAACGCCGAGCACCGGTGGATGCCCGCCGAGGCGGGTCATAGCGAAGGGCTGGCGACGTGGGCGGCAGGACGGTATTGGCACACCTGGCAAGGAACGACATCCTTCAGCGACAGTGTGCGCTCGTATATCGAGCAGTCGATGTACCTGCCGCTGCGCGAGCACTATGATTTCGAACCCGCGTACTCCAGGGAGAACTGCATCGAGAAGCGAAATATTCTCTATACCGAATGGGCGTCGTTCATCGAGTTTTTGCTGACCGAATACGGTTACGAGCGGCTCGAGACGCTGTTCCGCTCGCCGAAGTCAGAAGAAGTCGAAGCGGACGAAGGGCGGATGTTCTATGTCACGCCCGCCGACTATCAGAGCGTGTACGGTCTGGAGCTGAACCAGCTTGAGGCGCAGTGGCTGGAGCACCTGATGGACGAAGCGGAAGTGACTCGCACGCCGCGCCGCCGCGTGTGCCCTATGTGCATTGAAGGCGAGAGTCTGCCCGCTAGCGTACCCGCCGTTCCCAGCGCTCCTTGATGGTGACGCGCGTCGGGTCGGCGGCTTCGAGGAAGTCCATCAGCAGGCGGTTGAATGCGGCAATGTCGTCCAGCATGGGGAAGTGCCGCAGCCCGCGCATCTCTATCGCGTTGAACGGGCGGCTGTCCGCGCGCAGGGCGCTCAACATGGCGTCGTCCGGCGCGGGAAGCAGCGTGTCCGCCCCACCGTACACCGCCAGCGCGGGTGAGCGCAGCCGCTGAAGCTCGCGCAAGGTATCCACGCCTGCCAGCGTCTCAATCGTTTGCGCCACGGCAACGGGGTCAGCCTTGCGCACTTCCACCAACAGCTTGTCGAGGTTCGGGCCAGGGTCAGCGTGCCGGGTCAGCAGCGCGACCGGGTCGAGCGTTTCTAGCCGCTCGCGCAGCGGGTTGGGGCGCGGCTCTGGTGGGGGAGCTGTGTCGGATCCCGTGTTAGCGGCCTCACGTTGCCTGGCCTCGCGCTCAAACGCCGCGCGCAGGCGGGCGTTCATCTCCTCGGTTCGCAACCCGATGGTTTCCGCCTCGCTGTCAATCTGCGGCGGCAGCAAGCCAGACTCCGCCGGATCAGACGGCGCGGGCGGCTCTGGGGATGGTGGCATGTGGAACAGGGGCGGGCTGACCGCCATCAAGCGAGGCACACGATCCGGCGACCGCAGAGCGAAGCGCGTGACGATCGCGGCCCCGAGGCCGTGCCCGACCAGCGCAGCTTTTGCGATCCCCAGCCGCTGCATGAACTCGTCCAACAGGCGCACCTGCTCGGCAAACCCGTACCGGAGCGGCTCCTTCGCGCTCTCACCAAAACCCCACAGGTCCAGCGCGTAGGTGCGATATTTGCCGCTGATCTGCTGCATGGCGGGAATCCAGTAACGCCACGAGCCAAGCCAGCCGTGCACGAGGATCACCGGGCGCCCGCGCCCCAGCGCCTCGTAATGGACGAGGTCATGCTCAATCGTGAGCGCGCTCATACGAGCACCTGCCCGCGCAAACGAGACCAACCGCAGCGGTTCATCTTACGCCCCGCCGATCCCGAATTTGCTGAGGATTTCGCCAATGCGACGAATAAGCGTATCCGGCGCAAAGGGCTTGAGGATGTAATCGTACGCTCCGGCGTCGATGCCGGTGTCCCTCTCGCTCTGCTGCCCCTTCGCCGAAAGAAACACGATCGGCGTGTTCTTCAGTTCGTCGCTGGCTTTGATCTGGCGGCAGGCTTCATAGCCGGTCATGCGCGGCATCCGCACATCCAGCACGATCAAATCCGGCTTGACCTGTGGGGCCATCTCGACCGCCTCAGCGCCGTTC
>CAZVCM010000396.1:0-2133 GCA_964626105.1 uncultured Thermoflexus sp. | reverse complement strand
GCCCCACTCGGTAATGTGCCACGCGCCGTCCAGACCGAGCCGCGCCAGAGAATACATGCGTTGTGCAGGCGCGTCACCCGTGTTGAAGACGAAGATCGCCGCAACCGAGGGAGTCTGCTCACCGGCAGACCACCGCACCTGCACCGAGACCGGATCATGCGTTCCGAGCAGCGGAAAGCGGCAGATCGCCCGCTCCGACGATAGCAGCAGCTTAAACAGCCGCACGCGTTCGGCGGAAAGCTCGTCCAGCGCGTCGCTCGTCATCACGACGCCGCCCGCCATCCCGGCGTAAATCGCCAGCGATCGAAGCTCGACGTCGGACAGGTGGTGGAAGCGATCGCGCAGCAGAATGCAGTCCGGGTCGGTCTGCCATAAAATCCCGTTGGTGAAGTTGCGCGTCGCCTGGTCGCGCAGCAGGGACTCGGCGGATTGCTCGCCGCCGCGCCACTCTACGCCGATGTCGCGCCCGATGCGGATGCCGTCCACCAGCCCGACCGACGCCCACAGCGGGCAGCCGCAGCCGAGCCACGTCGCGTCGCCGATTTCCTCGCGAATCATCTCCGCCGCGCGCCGCCAGATCTCGATCCGCGTGAGCCCTGGCGTGTGCCAGACCGCGCGATCCGGCCCGTGAACGGTCGGGAAGTGCATGAAGTCGGTCTTGAAATACTCGCAGCCCCAGTCACGCCGCCACGTGCGGAACACCGTCCGCAGATAGTCGAACGCGTCCGGGTGCGTCGTGTCGAGCGTGTAGTATTCCTCGCTGCGTTTGTGCCAGCGAAACTCGCCGTAGAACGCCATCACCGGCAGCGGGCCGCCGGTCAGCCGGTCGCGCACCACCCAGTCGGGGTGCTCGCGGTAAAGCTGGCTGCGGTTGCCGACCATCCACGGCCCGATCCACAGGCCCGGCGTGAAGCCTGCCGCGCGGATGTCGTCCAGCAGCGGTTTCATCCCGCGCGGGAACTGCGGCTTAACCTGCAGCCAGTCGCCCATTTCCGGCGTGAATCCGTCATCAATCTGGAAGATGCGCAGCGGCAGGTTCTCGCGATCACGGACCGCCACCGCGCCGCGCAGGTGCTCGAGGATGTTGTTTTCGGTGATAGCGGCGTAGAGGTTGTACCACGAGCACCAGCCGGTGATCGGGTGGTCCGGCACACGTGGCGGCACGGGCGCGGCAGCAGCGACCACTCGCGCCCAGGCACGCAGCGAGTCTTCCACACCGGGATGCTCGAAGATCACCAGCGTCTCGGAGTCGCGCCGCTCACCAGTTGTCGCTTTGCGGTCCCACACCGTCTCGATTGCCAGCGACGGTGCGCCGCCTGCGCCCTCAACGCGAAACGTGTGCTGGAAGCGATTGTGCCGGTCAAAGCCCAACAGCACGCTCCCCTCGCCATCGCGCGGCAGAAGCTGCGTCATCGCGTAACCGGGAGCCGCCTGCGCCGCGCCCGGCTCAAGGTAGCGCGAGCCGTCCCAACTGTAGTAGCCGTTCTGCAGATACGCGCGCAGGTTCTCGACCGCTTCAAAGCATACGCCGAAGGAGTCGACTTCCACGCCGGGATCGCCCACCAGGGCATAGCGCAGTTCCCAGGCGTGCGCATCCCGACGGCGGATTGTCACGTCGAGCGCCGCGCCGCCAAGCCCTGGCGCTGTCAGGCGCAACGCGGCTCCGTCTTCGGTTCCGCGCGCGTTGAGCTGCGTGTCGTCCAATCGCGCGCCGTTCAGCACAGGCGCCAGCCCGCGCAGCGTGACCCGCCCGGACTCAAACGCCACCTCATCCTGAGAGGCGACACACAGCTTCACAGCGTCACCTCGGCCCGTAGCTCGTTGGAGCGCGCCGCCGCCAGCACCAGATCGAGCGTTTTCGCACCTTCGCGCAAGGGGATACGCGTGTCGCCGCCGGTGCGGATCGCGCGCAGCAGGTCCTCGATGAGCGCCAGCCGGAAGTCTCTGTCTGACGCGACAACCAGCGGCTCGCGCTCCGGCTCGGCGGTGAAGGTGAACGTCGCCTGGTTGGCGTTGGCGAAGTCGACGGTCACGTTTTGCGCGACAACGCGATAGTCGTTAATCCATTTGCCGGGGATCGCCCCGTTCGTCGCGTAAACCGCGCCACGCGCCCGGTTTTGAAAGCTGACCACC
>CAZVCM010000395.1:0-2157 GCA_964626105.1 uncultured Thermoflexus sp. | reverse complement strand
CATCGGCGCAGGCGCGGTACAGGCCAGCGTCTTCCCGATCCTGCCACTCAGCGAAGTCAAAATTGAGATTGAATACGCGCAGCTTCTCCCCGCCGACAACGGCCTCATTCATTACGAATACCCGCTGCGCACGGATCAGTTCACGCGCCGCCCGGTCGAGAGCCTCAGCCTGAGCCTCGACGTCACCTCACGCGACCCGATTGGCGCGATCTACTCCCCCACGCATGACCTCGCCATCATCCGCGATGGGGATTTCGCCTTCCGCGCCGGGTTCGAGACGACCCGCACGCGCCCGATGACCGACTTCAGCCTGTACTATGGGCTGGCGACCTCGGAGATCAGCGCGAACCTGCTGACCTACCGCGAGAGCGCCGACGAGGACGGTTACTTCACGCTGATGATCACGCCGCCCGCCGAAGCCACCACCGAGCGCATCATCCCCAAAGACGTGATCATCGTGCTCGATCAGTCCGGCTCGATGGATGGGGCGAAGTGGGACCAGGCTCGCGACGCCGTGGGCTTCGTGCTGGAGAATCTAAACCCGCGCGACCGCTTCAACGTGATCGCGTTCAGCACCGGCACGCGCATCTACGCCCGCTCGCTCCAGCCGCCGGATGAAGCGTCCCGCGCCAAAGACTGGATCAGCAAGCTAGAAGCGATCGGCTCCACCGACATCGACACGGCGCTGCGCGAGGCGATGGATATGGCCGACCGCGAGCGCCCGACCGTGGTGCTGTTCCTGACGGACGGGCTACCGACCGAGGGCGTGATCGATACCCCGACGATCCTCGCCAATGTGAAGGCGGTCGCGCCGCCGAACGTGCGGATCTTCACCTTCGGCGTGGGCTACGACGTGGATACCGTGCTGCTCGACCAGCTTTACCAGGAGTTTCGCGGCGCGGGCACATATGTCCGCCCCGAGGAGCGCATCGACGACGAGGTGAGCGCGCTCTACGCCAAGATCAGCGCGCCAGTGCTGACCGATCTTTTGCTCGACTTTGGCGCGGTCATGGCGGATGACCTGGTTCCATCCGCGCCGCTGCCGGATCTGTTCGCCGGATCGCAGCTCATCGTCACCGGGCGCTATCGCGATGGCGGCGCGACAACCATCACGCTGCGCGGCACGATCGACGGCCAGCAGCAAACCTATCGCTATGACGTGCGCTTCCCCGAAAACGCGGGCGGCGCGGTGTTCGTGCCCCGGCTGTGGGCGACGCGTAAGATTGGCGCGCTGCTGAACGCGATCCGGTTGCACGGCGAAGACCCGGAACTGGTCGACAGCATCGTGCGGCTCAGCATCCGCTACGGGATCATCACGCCGTATACGTCGTTCCTGATCACCGAAGACGACATCTTCTCGCAGCGCGGCGTTGAGCAAGCGCAAACGATGTTCGAGGCGGAAGCTGCCTTCGATGCGGCGCCGCCAAGCGGGCAGTTCGCAGTCGATGCAGCAGAGTCGGCTGCCGGGCTGTCGGGCGCCAACGCGCCGATGGCCGCGCCGACCCGCAGCAGCGCGGGCGAAGCGGGCGTTGAGTTCCCCGCTGGCGCGGACGGCGCGCAGGAGCCGGTGCGCTACGCCGGAGACCGGACGTTCGTCTGGCGGGATGGCATGTGGATCGACACGCTGTTCGATGCGGACACGATGACGCCAGTCGAGATCGCGTTCCTCAGCGACGAGTACTTCGACCTGCTGGCGCTTGATCCGGCGGTGGGCGAGTTCCTGGCGCTGGGCGAGCAGGTGCTGTTCGTGTGGGACGGCACGGCGTACCAGATCAACGCCGAGCAGTAAGCGTAGAACGGCTGGGCGGGATGCTATTGACACCAGTAACAGCCAGTGTTATCATCCCGCCCAATCCGACGATTACCCGGATACACTCTCTTATCCAGAGCGGCAGAGGGACCGGCCCCGTGAAGCCGCGGCAACCTCTCCGTTGGCCTCAGGTCAATCGGCCAGCGAAGAACGGTGCCAATTCCGTCAGGTTTTCTGGAAGATGAGAGCGGTGCATCCTCAGCGGCGCCTGCCTGAGGCGCGGAGTCTGTAGTGATGTCGCCCCCTGAGAGTGTGCTCCAGGGGGCATTTTGTTGTCTTCCGGGTAACTATCGCCTAAAAGGAGTTCCCGTGAGTCAAAATCGCAGCACTACAACCTTCATGTCGTC
>CAZVCM010000394.1:0-2170 GCA_964626105.1 uncultured Thermoflexus sp. | reverse complement strand
ACGATGGCTAGCGGTCTTGAGTGGGCCATCTTATACTGTAAGCGCTTGCAGACGTGGTGTCCAGCATCCTGTAACCCGTCTAGCTGATGGCGCACACGTCGGTGCCAGCGTGATTGTTTCGGGGATAGCCCTGGCTTAAGAGTCAGTGACGGATGAAGCAGGAACTTACATTATGAACGGTTTTACGGATTCCCTCCGGGGATATGGCTTCAAAATCCATCAGCGCGATCGGTTTACATGCCAGTACTGTGGCGCGGACGGAACAAAATCTTTCGAGACGTGGCTTACTCTTTCCTGTGATCACCTTCTGCCCAGAGGCCACCCAAACCGTGACGATCCAGAATACATCGTGACAGCTTGTCAGTTCTGCAATACGGCAGACAACCGTTATTTTGATTATGCTCAACAGCGAGAACTAGATTTCGAAGGAAAAACACGTGAAGAACTAATCGCTCAACGGTGGCATTATGTCCAGCTTGTTCGAAATAGGTATAAGAATTTCTGGCAAGAACACGTGAACGCCACATAAAACAACCTATCTCAGGAGGAACACCGTGACGATACACGAGACCGCTTCATCCGACCGCTTGCCCTATCAAGACCCCGCTCGCCCCATTGCCGAACGTGTCAGCGACCTCGTTGGGCGGATGACGCTCGACGAGAAGATCGCGCAGATGTTGTTCACCGCACCTGCGATCGAACGGCTCGGCATCCCGGCGTATAACTGGTGGAACGAGGCGCTGCATGGCGTCGCGCGCGCCGGGATCGCGACCGTCTTTCCGCAGGCGACCGGCCTCGGCGCGACATGGAACGTCGACTTGATCGGGCAGATCGCCAGCGTGATCGCCGACGAGGGACGCGCCAAGTTCCATGACGCGCTGCGCCGCACCGGCGAAACGCGCCAGTATCAGGGTATCACGTTCTGGTCGCCGAACATCAACATCTTCCGCGATCCTCGCTGGGGCCGGGGCCAAGAGACGTACGGCGAGGACCCGTACCTCAGCGGGCGGCTGGCAGTGGCGTTTATCCAGAACCTGCAGGGCGACAATCACCAGGCGTTCAAGACTATTGCCACCCCGAAGCATTACGCGGTGCACAGCGGGCCAGAGGCCGACCGCCATCACTTTGACGTCGATTGCAGCGATCGGGACCTGCGCGAGACGTACCTCGCCGCGTTCAAGACGGCGGTCATCGAGGGCGGCGCGTGGTCGGTCATGGGCGCGTACAACCGGTTTCGCGGCGAGCCGTGTTGCGCCAGCCCGCTGCTGCTGCAGACGATCCTGCGCGAGCAGTGGGGCTTCGAGGGCTACATCGTCTCAGACTGCGGCGCGATTGAAGACATCCACCTGCATCACAAAGTGGTCGAGACCGCCGAAGAAGCTGCTGCGCTGGCGGTGAATGTTGGCTGCGATCTGTGCTGCGGCGCGGCGTATCAGGCGCTGACCGGCGCGGTCGAGCAGGGGCTGATCGACGAGGCGACGATTGATCAGTCGGTGGGGCGGCTGTTTGAGGCGCGCATCCGGCTGGGGTTGTTCGATCCACCCGAGGGCGCGCCGCACGCGAATATTCCGATTGAGGTGGTGGATAGCCCGGCGCACAAAGCGCTGGCGCTGCAAGCCGCGCGCGAGTCGATCGTGCTGCTGAAGAATGACGGCCTGCTGCCGCTGGACGAGTCGCAGATCAAACGGATCGCGGTCATCGGGCCGAACGCGGACGACGCGGAAGTGCTGCTAGGCAACTACAACGGCACGCCATCCGACCCGATTACGCCGCTGCGCGGCTTGCGCGAGCGCGCGGCGAACGCCGAAGTGCGCTTCGCGCGCGGCTGCGCGATCCTGGACAACGACCGCAGCGGGTTCGACGAAGCGGTGCGCATCGCGGCGGAGAGCGATATCGCGGTGCTGGCGCTCGGCCTGTCGCAGTTGATCGAGGGCGAGGAAGGTCAGGACGAGGGCGTGCCCGACGGCACGCGCACCCTGGGCGACCGCACACGGATCGATCTGCCGTCGGTCCAACAGGCGCTGCTCGAAGCGGTCCACGCGACCGGCACGCCCGTGATTCTGGTGATCATCAGCGGGAGCGCGGTGGCGGTCAACTGGGCGCAGGAGCACGTCCCGGCGATTGTGCAGGCGTGGTACCCGGGACAGGCCGGAGCGCAAGCGATTGCCGA
>CAZVCM010000393.1:0-2224 GCA_964626105.1 uncultured Thermoflexus sp. | reverse complement strand
GGAGATCGCGCGCCTCTGCCCTGCGACCGGCGCGATACATTGCCTTTGCCCGGTCGACCATCTCATCAACATTCACCATAAGCGTCCCTCAAAAAACCGCCCGTCAAGAAAAGAGCGTGCACCGGGCCGCGCCCGATGCACGCATCTTAGCACAACTCATCGCGCGGGAATAATCGCGCTCTGCGCCTAGAACAGGCCCTTCACGTTGCCGTCTTCGTCAATGTCGATGCTCATGAATGCAGGCTGGGTCGGCAGACCGGGCATGGTGCTCATCTCGCCCAGCAGTGGATACACGAACCCTGCGCCGGCACTGGCGCGCACTTCGCGCACCGGGATCGTAAAGCCGGTCGGCACCCCCTTGAGCGCCGGATCATGGCTGAGGCTGAGGTGTGTCTTGGCCATGCAGATCGGCAGGTTGCCGAAGCCAATGCGTTCATAGCGCTCGATCTGCTGCTCGGCCAGCGGCTGATACTCGACTCCATCCGCGCCATAGACTTCGCGCGCGATGATCTCGATCTTCTGCTTAAGCGGCAGGTCCAGCGGATACAGGTACCGGAAATCGCTCGGCTTCTCACACGCCGCCACCACCGCTTCGGCCAGCTCAATCGCGCCTTCACCGCCGCGCGCCCAGTGATCAGACATCGCCACTGATTCGGCGCCCGCCTCTCGGGCAATCTGCTTGACCAACTCGACTTCAGCATCCGTGTCGGTCGGGAAGCGGTTGACCGCTACCACCACGGGCACGCCAAACTTGCGCGCGATCTCGATGTGACGCGCGAGGTTCGCGCCGCCTGCTTCGAGCAAGCCGAGGTTCTCATTGACGTACTCCGCGGCCAGCGGTGCGCCAGGTGTGACTTTCGGGCCGCCGCCATGCATCTTCAGCGCGCGGATCGTCGCGACCAGCACGACGGCGTCCGGCACCAGCCCGGAAGCGCGGCACTTGATGTTAAAGAACTTCTCCATGCCGATGTCTGCGCCGAAGCCGCTCTCGGTGATAACGTACTCGCCAAGCCGGAGCGCGATCTGGTCCGCCAGGACGCTGCTGTTACCATGCGCGATATTGGCGAACGGGCCTGCGTGGACAAACGCGGGCTGTCCCTCAAGCGTCTGCATCAGGTTCGGCATGATCGCGTCCTTCAGCAGGACCGTCACTGCGCCTGCGACGCCCAGGTCTTCAAGCGTGATTGGTTCACCGCTGCGGCTCGTGCCGATCACGACACGCGACACACGCTGCCGCAGGTTCTTCAGGCCAGTCGTCAGCGCGAGGATCGCCATCAGCTCGCTCGCAACGGTGATGTCGTAGCCAGTGCTGCGCGGGAAGATCGGGCTCGGCGAGCCGTCCTTCAACGAATCGTCGTTGAACCCAATCTTGATCTGCCGCAACGACCGGTCGCAGACGTCCACCACACGATTCCAGGTGATCGCATCCGGATCGATGTCCAACCGCTTCACGCCGCGCCGCGCCAGGGCTTCATCGCTCTGGCGGCTCTCGTGATACATCCGCGTGTCGATCGCCGCGGCGACCAGGTTGTGCGCCACCGTGATCGCGTGAATGTCGCCGGTCAGGTGCAGGTTGAAGTCTTCCATCGGGACAACCTGGCTGTAGCCGCCACCCGCGGCCCCGCCTTTGATCCCGAACGTCGGGCCCATGCTCGGCTGGCGGATGCAAGTAACCGCGTTGTACCCCAGGCGGCCCAGCGCCTGCGTCAGGCCAACGGTTGTCGTCGTCTTGCCTTCGCCAAGCGGTGTGGGCGTGATGGCAGTGACATCGACGTACTTGCCCAAGGGGCGATCTTTGTATTTTTCCAAAACGGACAGGTGGACTTTGGCTTTTGAACGGCCGTACAGGTCCAGGTCATCGACCGACAGGCCAAGCTTTTCTGCGATCTCGATAATCGGGCGGACCGTCGCCGCCTGTGCGATCTCAAGATCGCTCGGAACCTTAGTGACATTCGCCATTGACAGTTTCTCTCCAAATTTTCTAGCGAGATAATCGCGCGCGCGACGCGAATGCGCACAGAACGATCAAACTACTTCACTGTAGCCGCGCACGCACAGCGCGGCAAGTATGCATAACACCATTTTGCGTGGTCAAAAATCATGCTGGATGATCGCGGAGCGACCGTCCGGCGAGCGGCTTCAGTCGCCAATCAACCCCAAATCGCGCGCCGCTTCGATGTCAACATGGCTGCTGCCATCCGGTCCGAATGAGGCGGCCATGTCA
>CAZVCM010000392.1:0-2232 GCA_964626105.1 uncultured Thermoflexus sp. | reverse complement strand
CCGGTCAACTGCCCGACGATGATGCCATCCGCCCGCGAGTCTTGCAGGCGCACGCTCACCCGGCTGGATGGGTCGGTCAGCAGAAGGACCTCGGCGCCGGTTGCAGAGACCTTCGTCACCCGCCCAACGAGGCCGAATTCAGTCACGACCGGGTCCATCAACTCGACACCGGCGCGCCGCCCGCAGTCAATCTGGATGGCATTCACAAAGCCGGTTGTGTCGCGGCCAATCACGTCGCAGGTCGCATAGTCGCGGTCTTCCGGCCCCTGGCTGTTGAAATCGAGCAGCGCGGACAGGCGATCGTAGTCGTGCCCCTTCTCGCGCAGCGCCGCCAGTTCGGCCTGGTAAACAGCGAGCGCTTCTTCCAGGTCGCGGTTGCGCCGCTCAAGCTGCCGGAAGTTCTCGATCGATTCGAAGATGCCGGTCACGCCGCGCGTGATCTGGCTGACGAAGCTCTGCGCCGCGTGCAGCGGCACCGAGATCACGTCCTGCGCCGGACCCAACGCGCCCTGCGCCCCGAAGTAAATCAGCAGCGCCACGACGACCAGCGTCATCGAAAAGCTGAAGATGCGGCTTGCGCGCAGCACCCCCGGCAACCCTCCATAGAACAACTCACCCCGGCGCCGTGTTGAATTGAGGGCGCCAGTTGCCTCTCATTATACCGCAGCGCCGATCAAGATCATGCCCCGAACCACGCGATTCGGGGCATAGGGACTTCACCGATTGCCGCGCAGCCCAGATGACTAGTGCTGCGTCGAGCCGCGCTCCAGCCCTGCCAGCAGCGAGCGCAGGTTGTCGTAGTCTTCCAGGATGCGCCCGGCGCCACGCGCCACGCACGTCACCGAATCTTCGGCGAGCCACACGCGCACGTTGACCTCATCAGCCACGCGCTCGCACAGCCCCTTGAGCTGGCTGCCGCCGCCCGCCATGCAGATCCCGGCTTCCATAAGGTCTGCCACCAGCTCCGGCGGCGTCTCGTCCAGCGCGTCGCGAATCGTGTCGATCACGATGCTGATCGATGGGTTGAGCGCCTCGCGCAACTCAATTGACGAGACTTCGACCGCTTCCGGCAGGCCGTTAACCAGGTTGCGCCCGCGCAGCACCATCGTGCGCTCCTCAGGCAGCGGGTACGACGATCCGATCTCGATCTTGGCGCGCTCGGCGGTGCGCTCGCCGATCAGCAGGTTGTACTTCGAGCGCATGTACTGGACGATGTCTTCGTCCATCTCGTCTCCGGCGACACGAATCGAGCGGCTGATCACGATACCGCCCAGCGAAAAGATCGCGACTTCGGTCGTGCCGCCGCCGATGTCTACGATCATGCTCCCGCGCGTCTCCTGGATCGGCAGCCCGGCGCCGATTGCGGCGGCGACCGGCTCCTCGATCAGATACGCTTCGCGCGCCCCGGCGCTGATCGTCGCGTCGTAGACGGCGCGCTTCTCGACTTCCGTCACGCCAGAGGGGATACCCACCACCACGCGCGGGCGCGGGATCGGCACCCAGCTTTGCTCGTGCGCCTTGCGAATGAAGTAGTCGAGCATCGCCTCGGTGATCTCGAACTCGCTGATCACGCCATCGCGCAGAGGCCGCACCACCATGTACTTGGCTGACGGCGTCTTGCCGAACATCTCTTTCGCTTCACGGCCCACGCTGATCGGGCGGCGCGTCTTGCGTTCGATCGCCACGTACGACGGTTCGTTGATGACGATGCCCTTACCGCGCACGCTCACCAACGTATTCGCCGTTCCGAGGTCGATGCCGATATCCAGCGAAAAGAGGCCCAGAAGCCAATCAAGAGGGCTGACCAAGTGGTGTTTTCTCCTCGTCAGGGTAAAGCAGCCGGATTATACCACGCCACCCGGAGCGAGTCCGGCGTCTTATCAAACGCTCATATATCCTGCGCCCGGCGTTTGTACCACGTTTTCAGACCGCCGCCAAGCGTCATCTCGCGTGAGAGCGCGCGTTGTGTCCGTCGCGATCACGCCGCCAAACAGCAAACGCGCCGGGGGGTACGACCGCCCGGCGCGCTGCCACAGCTTAGTGAGCCAACTGCTCGCTACTGAAGATCTCGATCTGCCGCTGGAGCTTGCTGCGATCGACCTGCGGATAGTCGTCCAGCAGCGAGTCAAAGCGCTTCATATACTCGACCAGTTGCGGGCGGGTGTGCGCCTCGAAGCGCATGGTGAAAGCGGGCTGGGTGTTGCTGGCGCGAACCAGCCCCCACCCGTTCTC
>CAZVCM010000391.1:0-2245 GCA_964626105.1 uncultured Thermoflexus sp. | reverse complement strand
CCGTATCAGTCGTCCGACCGGCTTGTATCGTCTGTTGAACGCACCCCCGTAAGCTGCTCGCGCAGCTCCCGCTTGAGGATTTTTCCCGCTGCCGAGATCGGCAGCTCGTCGAAGAAGACAACCGACTTCGGCACTTTGTAGCGCGCCAGGCAGCCCTGCAAGAACGCGAGTAGATCGTCCTCGCTGGCAGGCGCGCCCGGCTTCGGCACGACGCACGCCACCCCCGCCTCGCCCCAGCGCGCGTCCGGCACGCCGACGACCGCGCATTGCTGCACGGCGGGATGCCGGTAGAGCGCCTGCTCGATCTCCGCCGGGTAAACGTTCTCGCCGCCGGAGATAAACATATCCTTCTTGCGATCCACGATGAAGAAGTACCATTCGTCGTCATAGCGCGCGAGATCGCCGGTGTGGAACCAGCCCTCGTCGTCCATCACCTCGTCCATCGCGCCCGGCAGGTTGAAATAGCCGGAGCAGATCGACGGGCCCTTAAGCACCAGCTCCCCAACTGTGTCCGGCGGCAGCGGGCGATTCTCGTCATCCACCACGCGTGCATCGACGAAGAAGTTCGGGCGCCCGATGCTGCCCGCCTTGCGGATCGCGTCTTCCGGCGCCAGCGCGAAGATGCCAGGGCCGAACTCGGTCATGCCGAAGCCCTGCTTGAAGCGCACGCCCTTCTCGCGCTCGAACTGCTCGACCAGCGTCACGGGCAGCGGCGCGCCGCCGCTGGTGCAGAAGCGCAGGCTGCACAGGTCCGCCTGCTCCCAGTTGGACGCCTGCGTCAGCATCTGGTACATCGTCGGCACACCCGCGAAGAAATCCGCCCGGTACTCGTCGATCAAACTCAGCACCAGCTCCGGGTCGAAGCGGCGGACGAGGATCACCGTCCCGCCGACGATCATCAGCGGCGCGGTGTAGACCAGCAGCCCGCCGGTGTGGAACATCGGGAAGACGTTGACCGTCGTGTCACCCGGCAGAATGTCGTGGATCACGGTGTTGAGCGTGTTCCAGCCAATCATGCGGTGGCTGATCTGCGCGCCTTTGGGCAGGCCGGTCGTGCCGCCGGTGAAGATCAGCGCGACGATGTCTTCCTCGGTGATCGACTCGTCCACCACCGGCGCGGGATCGCCCGATTGCAGCGCGTCCTCGAAGCGCTGGCTCCCCACGACGCCCGCCCCCTCAATGTGCAGCGCGTGCGTCACGCTGGGCGATTCGGGCAACAGGTTCGCCACCGACTCGCGAAACTCGTCCGAATAGATCAGCAGCTTCGGCGTCGTGTCCGCAATGACCTGCGCCAGCTCGCGCCAGTGCATGCGCCAGTTGTAGCACGCCAGGATCGCGCCGAGCTTGCCACAGGCATGGAACGCGTCCAGGAACTCAACGCCATCATGCGCGATGATCCCGATGCGGTCGCCCTTGCCGACGCCGACCTCGTCGCGCAGCCAGTTGGCGAAGCGGTTGGCGCGCTCGTTCATCTGGCGATAGGTATAGTGCGGGCGGTCGGGCTTGCCCGCGTCGACCACGGCCAGCCGGTCCGGCGTGTAGATCGCGCGCCGTCCCAGCGTGTCCCCTATGTACATCTCAGCCCCCTTGCGCCGTCCACTCAAACGCGGCGGCGGCCATCGTATAGCCCGCGCCGCTCGCGCAGAAGACGACCAGCTCGCCCGGCTGCGGCCCGATCTCCTGCGTGATCGCGTCGTCCAGCGCCAGCGGCACGCAGGCCGAGCCGGTGTAGCCCCATTTATCCATGGTGGTATGCGTCCGCTCATGCGGCAGGCCCAGGTCGTCCATCACGTACTCGATCGTGCGCAGGTTGAGCTGCGTGAAGTAAATCTTGTCGATCTCGCGCACCTCGCGCCCGATCTTCCGCATCAGGTCACGCACCAGCGGCGGCCAGCCCTCGTTGTTGGTCTTCGGCGGAAACCGCTTGCGAATCTCCAGCACCTGCGGGCGTGTGCCCTCGCCGCCAGTCGGCTCGACCGTCCCGCCGATGAACACGCCCATATAGTCGTGATATGCGCCATCCGCCTTGATGTTCGCGCCGAGGAAACCGGGCCGGTTCCCCGCGCCGAGCACCACCGCGCCCGCGCCGTCGCCGAACAGCGTCGCGGTCTTTTTGTGGTGCCAGTCGATGTAACGCGTCATGCCATACGCGCCGACGACCAGCACCTGCTCATAAGCCGGATCAGTCACGATATAGCGGCTGGCGATGTCCACGCCCACTACCCACGCCGAGCATGCGCAGTTG
>CAZVCM010000390.1:0-2279 GCA_964626105.1 uncultured Thermoflexus sp. | reverse complement strand
CTTGCTCCTGAGTCGCGATTGACCCATCGAGCCAGGCGCGGCGCAGCGCTTCGAGCAAGTGTTTGTATAACGGGCCGGGCTTCAGCCCGGTAAGCTCGCCCAATGTACGACCATCAATTGTCGGCTTGACGAAGCGCCACTGCCGCGCAAATCGCTCGATGTTAGCGCGGACTTGCGCGCCCGGCGCCGCCGCCCACCCGACAAGCCACCCCACCTCGTTAGCCGGTTCCAGAATCGCGACAATTTCGCTCGGCGGCAGCGGCCCGTCCAGGCGCGGCAAATGCGCGATCACCGCGCGGGCATCCTGCAGGTGGTTGAGGTAGGCGCGCGAGAACTGCAGGCGGCGCCCCAACTGCTCCAACTCGTCGGCAGGCAGGCGGCTGGTCAGCAAGGCGAAAGTGCTGAGCATCCAATGCTCGAACTCCGCCAGCGACGGCCAGGGGTTGTTCTCGCGGGCGTATCGGATCGCATAGAATGCGCCGCGCACCCATTCATCAACGCGCAGTTCCGGGTGGATTTGCGATAAGATTCCCAGCCGCTCTAGCCGGCTGAGCGCGCGCAGCGGCTCAGTTTCCGCGAGGATCGCGGCGAATTCATGGCGGATGCGGTCCCCACTGACGCGATCAAGCAAGCCAAGCGCGCCCGAGATCAATTCTTCGGTGCGCGGCTCAATCTGAAACCCAAGTCGCTGTTCCAGCCGCACGGCGCGCAGCATCCGCGTAGGGTCGTCCACAAAACTCAGACTGTGGAGCACACGGATCACGCCGTCGTTCAAGTCTTGCTGTCCGCCGAAGAAGTCCAGCACTTCGCCCATTGGCGCGGGCGACAGACGGATTGCAAGCGTATTGATCGTAAAGTCGCGCCGCTGCAGGTCGAGCTTGATTGAGCTCCGCTGCACGGTCGGCAGTGCAGTGGGCTCCTCGTAGCACTCGCGCCGGGACGAGACAAAGTCAACCGCGCTCGGCACGCCATTCGCTTCCGGTTCAACACCGAGATTTTGGGCGACGGTTTCGTTCAGCAGCCATTTTGCCGTACCGAACTGCGCGTGGCGCCGCACGTCGCCGCCATAGGTCGTCTGCAGCGCGCTCACCAGGTCAAACGCCTCACCCTCGACCACGAGATCAATGTCTTTGTTGGGAATATCGAGTAACAAATCGCGCACGAATCCGCCGACCAGAAACAGCCCGACGCGCTGCGCCTGCGCCTGTTGCGCGATCGCCTCAAGCAAGCGCCATGTCGCCGAAGGCAACGCTTGCCGCAACCGCGCCATGATCGTCTCGCGCTGGGTATCATCCTCGGCCTGGCCCCACTGCTTGATCAGATCGGTGCGTGTGACGATGCCCAACAGCCGCCCGTCGTCATCAACCACGGGGATCTGTCCCCAGCCGGACCGCATCATGCGCTGCTGAAGCAGCTCAATCGAGTCAGCAGGGCGCACCGTGACCGCGCCGGTGTCCATAATCTGGCTGACCGGCTGCCGCCCCATGCCGTGATGCATCGCCCGGTCGACCGCGCGCCGCGTCACCAGCCCGACCGGACGGCGATCGCCATCGATCACCGGGTAGCCTTCGTGACCGGTGCGGACCATCCGTTCATGCACCGACTTCACCGCGTCATCAGCGCGAACGGTCTGCACGCCGACCGACATCAGCGCTTGCACGCGCGTCGACGCCGACACAATCACCGGCAGCGTGGCGAGGATCTCTTCCCGCACGGCGCTCACGTGGCGGTCGCGGATCAGCGCGGCGGCGGCGCGGCCATGCCCCCCACCCCCGAACCGCCGGGCCACGCGCGAAACGTCAATGGCGTCGGTGGTAGCGCGCGCGACAAGCTGCAGGTCCGCGCCGAGCTGCACCAGCACAAACACCGCGCTCGGCTCGTACAGCTCGCGCAGCTTGTGGGCGAGCGTTGCGATCTCGTCGACCGGCTTGCGCGTCGTGGCAGTCGCCAGCAAGACTGAGTGCCCGCTGACGGTGTGCGTCTCGACCGACTCAACCAGCCGCTCATAGAGTTCGCGCTGGTCTGGCTGGAGCCGGTGCTGCAAAAACTCGCGCACGACATCCAGATCGGCGCCGCACTCCATCAAGTGCGCAGCGCAGCGCATGTCGCGGGCGGTCGTCGTGCCGTACGACAGCGAGCCGGTGTCTTCATAGATGCCAAGCATCAACAGCGTGGCCTCAAGCGGCTCCAACGGGATCTGCTGGCGCTGGATTTCCTCGACAAGCAGCGTCGTCGCCGCGCCGACCGGCTCGCCGGAGACGGTGTGCCCCTCGCTCAAA
>CAZVCM010000389.1:0-2291 GCA_964626105.1 uncultured Thermoflexus sp. | reverse complement strand
CGTTCCGCCACTGCCCCGTGACAGGCTCCTCGCGCCAGCGCCGTTCAGTTTAGCATGGCGCCAATCCATCGTCAATGCGCGGACGTGGAGGTTGTGCCCTGGCCGCGCTCGCGCAAGTGCGGGAACAACAGCACTTCACGGATCGTGCTGCGGTCGGTGAGCAGCATCACCAGGCGGTCTACGCCCACGCCGCAGCCACCACATGGGGGCATTCCATAGCGCATTGCGCGCAAGTAGTCCTGGTCGATGGGCGTTGCTTCGTCCTCATCCGCTTTGTATAGGCGCCCCATCTCGATGAAGCGCGCTTCCTGATCGAGCGGATCGTTCAACTCTGTGAAAGCGTTGCCCATCTCCATCCCGCCGATGAACATCTCAAACCGTTCGACGTGGCTGGGATCATCGGGCACGCTCTTCGCGAAGGGCGAAATATCGCGCGGGTAGTCAAGGATGAACGTCGGCTGGATCAGATGCGGCTCGACGAAATCTCCCAGCAGCGTGTCGATCATCCGGCCCCAGGTGAGCGACGGTGGAATGTCGATCCCGGCGGCCTTGATCGCAGCGGCTAGCGCGGGTGCGTCGGGGTGCTCGATATAGTCGATGCCGGTGCGCTCGCGGATGGCGTCACGCAGTGTGATGCGCTGCCACGGCGGCGCGAGATCGATCGTGTTCCCCTGAAACTCAATGGTCGTGCTGCCGGTAACCTGTTCGGCGGCATGTGCGACCATCCGCTCGGTCAGGTCCATCATGCCGTGATAATCGGTATACGCCTGGTAGAACTCGAGTTGCGTGAACTCTGGGTTGTGCTTGAAGCTCACGCCCTCGTTGCGGAAGTCCCGCCCGATCTCGTACACGGCGTCGTACATCCCGACCAGCAGCCGCTTGAGATACAACTCAAAGCTGATGCGTAGGAACAGGTCCTGGTGGAGCTGGTTGTGATGCGTGACGAAGGGCCGCGCTGCCGCGCCGCCATAGATCGGTTGCAAGATCGGCGTCTCGACTTCGAGGAACCCCTCGCCGTCAAGAAATGTGCGCAGTGCGCGGATCGTCTGCGCTCGCTTGCGGAATACGTCGCGCGTGTCCGGGTTGACCGCGAGATCGGCGTACCGCTGGCGATAGCGTTCCTCGACGTCGCTGAATTCGCCGTAACGCTCGATCGATCCGTCCGGCAGCACGCGCTCTTTGATGACGGGCAGGGGGCTGAGCGCCTTCGCCAGCACGGCGAGCTCCTGCACCAGTACGCTGACTTCGCCGGCACGCGTGCGCATCATTGTCCCCGCCGCCTGGACAAAGTCGCCGAGATCGAGCGCCTGCTTAACGACCTCGTACGCCGCCTCACCGACGTTGTCAATCCGCACAAACAACTGGACGCGCCCGGCACCGTCTTCGATATGCGCGAAGTAGACTTTGCCCTTCAGGTTCTGGCGCACGATTCGCCCGGCGACCGTCACCTCGACCGTGTCCGGATCGCCGGCGTTCGCGCTTTCCACCGCCTCAAACGCCTGCACGGCCTCGGCGGTGGTGTGCGTGCGCTGAATCCGGTTGGGATACGGCTCGAGCCCGCGCGCGCGCAAGTCGTTGAGCTTGTCCAGGCGTTCTTGTTCCAGGTTGTTGGCGGGGGTCCACATGACGGCTGTTTGTCTCCTCGTTGCAGACAGGGATTTCTGCCGCGGCGCTATCGACGACTGCGTGTGAAATTTTCCGTTCAAAAGAATGCCCACGCGAGCGCAGGCTGGCATGGGCACACAGACCGCGAAATGACGCGAGCGCTTATTCGATCGCCTTCACGACGAACTCAATCGCGCCGTCTGGCGCTTCGACCGTGATTCGCTCGCCGACTTTGTGATCCATCAGCGCGCGCCCCAGCGGGCTTTTGAACGAGATCTTTCCGGCGCGCGGGTTGGCTTCGGCGGCGCCCACGAGGTGATAGACCTCGGTCTCGTCGGTTCCGACTTCCTGCACCGTCACGATGCTGCCCAGGCCGATGGTATCGTTCTTGGAGTCTTGTTCGATGATCTGCGCATTGCTCAGGATCATCTCCAGGCGCATGATCTCGCCCTCGATGAACGCCTGCTCGTTTTTGGCATCTTCGTATTCCGCGTTCTCGACTAGCTCGCCGCCTTCTTCTAGCGCGAGGCGCAGCCGTTCCGCAACTTCCTGACGGCGCACGTTCCGCAGGTAATTCAGTCGCTCTTCGTGCTCTCGTAGCCCTTCCACTGTTAGATAGTGGACATCGTCGGTCATCCCGCTCCTCCAACTCTCGAAACTTCCCGAACAACTGCTTGTTGGCGCAG
>CAZVCM010000388.1:0-2292 GCA_964626105.1 uncultured Thermoflexus sp. | reverse complement strand
CGTATTACTACACCGGCGAGAAGAACTGGTAGAAGAGCAGCGGTTAGCCGTTAGCGGTTAGCTAAAAGCTAAAGCAAGAACAGCGGGGCGGCTCCGAGCGGGGCCGCCCCATTTGCTTCTAGAAAGCCTGACTCGGGTCCCTGTCCCCAAAATGAGGCAGGGGAGCAGGCAAAAAAAGTCCTTCCCCCGTTTTGAGAGAAGGATTTAGGTCGGGTGAGAACTCTGCGCAACGGGCGGAGCAAGCTCCGCCCCTACTCTCCCGCTAATCGCTAACGGCTAACCGCTGATCCCCATCACATCCCGCCGCAACAGGTACAGCATTTGCAGCGTCAGAAGCTCGCGCTGGGTGCTGCCGTAGAGGTCCTCGCCGCCCGAAAATGACGTGTGGTAATTGTCCGGCCACGACAGATGCCAGCCGTCATCTTCCATGCCCTCTTGCGGCAGCGCCTCGACGTGCGCGCTCAGCTCGATCCAGGGCATCTGGTACTGCGCCGCCATGTCGCGGATGACCGCGGTATAGGCGGGCGTGCTCTCCCAGCAACCCTCGTCCAGCGCGACGGTGTACTCGGTCAGGATCGCGATCACGCCGCGCGCGGTGAGCAACTCCATCGCGCGCTCGAAATTCTCGCGGTAGACGTCGAACGGTGTAAAGCAGGTGTCGTACGTGCCCATGTAGATAATCGCGACGCTCGGCTGGTAGCGCTGGAGCGTGCAGTCGAGCACGCTGGTCGCCTGCGGACACAGCGCCGGATTGACGAACGCCGGGTCCATCAGCGTGCTGAGCGTCATACCGTGATCGGATGTGGCGTATACCGCGCCGAACGAGCCAGTCGCGTTGTAGGCGTCGATCACCGGCTGCAAATAGGCGTACTCGCCGAGCGTGTAGCGGCCCGTGCCAAACGCCTGGAAGAACCGCGATTGCGCGTCGTTGCTGTCGCCAATCAGGATGAAACTGTCCGGGTCATTGCCCTGCGCCAGCCCGGCCTGATACAGCCGCTGGGCGTTGGCGATCACCACGTCGGAGAGAGGCGGCAGATCGAGCACAACCTCGCCCTGCGGCGGTGATTGGCGCAACGGCGCGGCGGACAGCGGTTGAGCGGCGGCGCCTGCCAGCATCGCCAACATCACGGTGACCAGCAGCGCGGCGAAAAGCGTTCGTGTGCGGAAGTGTCGCATAGACCCTCGTCTCACCAAAAGACGCACCATCTTGCCAGATTGTGCGCCCGGACGCAAGCCCGAGCCGCTGGCGCGCTGCCCTGTTTTTCGTATAATTACTTATGAGGATATATTTCTAAGTAAGATGTGATAGAAGGAAGTGCGATGTCCGGCTATGAGATGATCGACCCGGCGGGCGACGCCCGCGCGCTGACCCCCGCCGAACAGGACGCGCTCGACCGCAACCCGGCGGCGGTGTATCTCGCGTCGCTGGCGGAAGGCTCGCGCCGCACCATGCTGCACTCGTTGAACGTGATCGCGTGGCTGCTGAGCAACGACGAGCTGGACGCGCTCGCGCTGGATTGGAGCCGCGTGCGCTACCAGCACACCGCCGCGATCCGGTCCTGGCTGGCGGCGCACTATCGCCCAGCGACCGCCAACAAAATGCTCGCCGCGCTGCGCCAGGTGCTCAAACACGCGTGGATGCTGGGGCAAATGAGCGCCGAGGACTATCACCGGGCGCGGGAGATCGGCAGCGTGCGAGGCGAGACATTGCCTGCCGGGCGCGATCTGAACAGCGGCGAGATCGCGGCGCTGATGCAGGCGTGCGAGCTGGACCCCACCCCCGCCGGCGCGCGCGACGCCGCCGTGATCGCGCTGATGTACGCGACGGGCGTCCGGCGCTCGTCGGTCGTCGGGCTGGACCTCGCGGATTACGACGCGACCAACCAGACGCTGCGCGTGCGAGCGGCGAAGGGTCGCAAGGACTATCTGGCGCATATCCCGCAGGACGGCGCGGCGCGGGCCCTGGACGACTGGCTGAGCGTGCGGGGGTACGAGGCGGGGCCGCTGTTCTGGCCGATCAACAAGGGTGGCAAGATGACGCCGCGCCGTCTCAGCAGCCAGGCGATCTACAACCTGCTGGAGAAGCGCGGGATCGAGGCGGGCGTCAACCACTTTTCGCCGCACGACCTGCGCCGCACTCTGGCCGGTGACCTGCTTGACGCGGGCGCGGACGTGGTGACGGTGCAGCGCATCCTGGCGCACAGCAACGTGCAGACCACTGCGCGCTACGACCGCCGCCCAGAGTCGTCCAAGCGCAAGGCAGCGTCGCTGATCCACGTGCCGTATCGGGGG
>CAZVCM010000387.1:0-2296 GCA_964626105.1 uncultured Thermoflexus sp. | reverse complement strand
GTTGTGCCGTTTGCGTTTCCGAAGGCCGGGACGTCCGGCTGCACGACTCAGGCATGCGGCCTGCGCGACGCGTTCCCGCGCCTTGAAGCGTCGAACGCGGTCGTGCTCGGTCTCAGCCCGGACGCGCCCGAAGACCTCAAGAAGTGGCAGATAGAAGAAAACTTGCCCTACGACCTGCTCTCCGATCCGGATCACCAGGTGCTCGAACAATGGGGCGTCTGGGGCGAGAAGTCGATGTACGGCAACACGTACATGGGCGTCATCCGCTCGCACTGGATCATCGACGAGGACGGGAAGATCGCGGACGAGCAGGTGAAGGTCAGCCCGAAGGACAGCGTCGAGCGTGCGACCAAGTTCCTGGTTGGCTAGCCGCTTTGCCAGACCGCTAAATTGAATAGATCGAACGAGGGAGCCGTGTGGCTCCCTCGCTACATGTGAGCTTATTCGCAAGGCACGCGCCGGTCACGCCATCACAGCATAGACCGTCATCGTCGCCAGCACGACCGCATACACGAGCGACACACCCGCCCATTGGCGCGGTTTGTTGCGGTCCACCACGCGCAGCCCAGGCATCGTGCTGGTATCCTGCGCGACCTCGAACTCTGGCCCGATGAACCATGCCAGCACGATACCGCCGATCAAGCCGCCGATGTGCCCGGCGTTGTCCAGCCGGAAGCCAGACGTCGCCGTCGAGAAGAAGCCCAGTCCCAGGTTGAGCAGCATCAGAAAGATCAACTGGTTGAGGTGCCGCCGCCCCATCTCTCCGTGCAGCCGCCGGTTCTGATAGAAGTACACCATCTCCGCGCCGAAGATCGCGAAGATCGCGCCGGACGCGCCCACCGACGGCGCATCGGTGAAGACGAAGCTCGCCAGCGAGCCGGACAGCCCGCCGAGGAAGTAAATCAGCGCAAAGCGGATGGGCCCGAACAGCGCCTCGACATCGCGCCCGATGACGTACAGCGCATAGCCGTTGAACAGAATATGCATCAGGTTCAGATGCAAGAACATCGAGGTGAACAGCCGGTACGGCTCGCCCTCGCGGATTAACTCGTTCACCTTCGCCCACTGGCTCAGGAACTCGTTTTGACCTTCCAGCGACAGCGACAGGAAGTACATGAAGATCAGCACGATCACGGCCAGCAGCACGTAAGTCAGGCGTGGCGCGGCAAGCGGCATGCGAACCGCGACGCGGCGCAGCCCGCCGCCAGTCGGCTCGCGCTGCTCGGGTGGCGGATCAGTAGGCGGTGGTGTTTGCTGGGGATACATCCGGGTTCCTCTGTTTCTACGTTTGATCGAACCATCTTGATCAACTGTACGCAGATTCTACCCCAAACGACGCGCCGATCTGGCAGCGCGCAGACAAGAATCGCATCAGAAACGCCCGGCGCGCGGGCGCGAAGCGTGCTAAGCTGGGGGGGGTCTCTCGCTGGAAAGGATGCGCTTCGATGTCTGACGAAACCACCCGCCGCGCTAAGTTGTTGAGCCTGCTGGGCGACCTGCCGCCGCTTGCTCGCCCGATTCGCGCCGAGCGTGTATCGCGCGAGACGCGCCCGCATTACATCCTCGAAACGTGGACGCTTGACCTGAACGGGTTGGAGCCGGTCCCAGCGTATCTCACGCTGCCGCTGAATGCGGACGGCCCCTTGCCCGCGATCCTCTACAACCACGCGCACGCGCACGAATACCACGTCGGCAAGAATGAGCTAATCGAGGGGCGCCCGCTGCTACAACAGCCACCCTACGCTGAAGCGCTGGCGGGCGAGAACATCGCGGCGCTGTGCATCGATCACTGGGCGTTCGGCGGGCGCGCCACACGCACCGAGAGCGCGATCTTCAAGCAGTTTCTGTGGGAAGGGCGCGTGCTGTGGGGCATGATGGTGTACGACAGTCTGCGCGCTCTCGACTTCCTGGTATCGCGCCCGGAGATCGACGCGTCACGCATCGGGACGCTCGGCCTGTCGCTCGGCAGCACGATGGCATGGTGGGTCGCCGCGCTCGACCCGCGCATCAAGGTCTGCGTGGATATCTGCTGCCTGACCGACTTCCAGGCGTTGATCAGGTCCGGCGGGCTGGATGGGCACAGCATTTATTACTATGTGCCGCGCCTGCTGAAGCACTTCACCACCGCTGAGATCAACGCGCTCACCGCACCGCGCCCACATCTCGCCCTGGCCGGCGATCGCGACCCGCTCACGCCATCCACCGGGCTGGATCGCATCGATGCGGCGCTGCGCGAGGTCTACGCGGCAGCAGGCGCGTCCGACGCATGGCGGCTCGTGCGCTACGACTGCGGGCA
>CAZVCM010000386.1:0-2310 GCA_964626105.1 uncultured Thermoflexus sp. | reverse complement strand
GGACAGCGCCTATGGACAGGCGAAGCGCGACGCCGAGCAACTGATCGCGCTGGCCGACCCGGCGGCGCTGATCGCTCGCACCAGCTTGATCTACGATTTCGATCCGGCGAACGCGCAGGTCGCGTGGATGTTACGGGCGATGGAACAGGGTGAGCCGGTGCGGTTGTATACCGATCAAATCCGCTGCCCGATCTGGGCGCGGAACCTGGCGCGCGTGCTGCTGGAATTGACAGAAAGCGACCTGTCCGGCGTGATTCATGCGGTCGGGCCAGAGCCGCTGAGCCGCTACGAGCTTGGCTCGGCGCTGCTCGACGCACTCGGCTACGACTCGCACGCGCATATCGTTCCGGCGAGCGCGCCGGACCATCTGCCGCAACGACTGGTGCTCAGCACGCAGCGCCTCGAAGCCACCCTGCGTCACACCTCGCTGCTGACGCTGGAGCAGGCGCGGGCGGCGTGGGAATCGCGCAGCCCGCTGTAGGGCAGCTCGGCGCGGGCGGATTTAGTAGATCGTGTAGAGGAAGCTTCGCATCGGCGGGAACAGCACATCCAGCAAGTAGCCCGCCTGTCCCCAGACGCGGACATCGGGATACGCGGCGCTCAGCGCGTGCCGGTCCTTCCAGCCGAGCATCAGCTTGGGCAGAAGCGTTGGCGGCAGCTTGATCGCTCCCTCCTCGGTGAAGCCGACGCACTCCACCGACCGCAGCGCGCCGTCCTCGAAGCGCAGCGCGTACGCCTCGCGGTAGAGGTTGAGCAGCACCGTCTCGGTTAGCCCGGCGAAGGGGCTGCCTGCCAGGCGCTCGGCTAAGACCGGCGCGATCCGCATCAGGAAGCGCGGCACATCCACGATCCGGATCTGCCACTCATAGCCGCCCGCTTCGCGCGCGCCCCACGCCTGCGCCGTGCGCGCCAGGGACGCGTTCGCAGCCATCGCGAGGCGGATGTACGGCTTGCCGCGCTGTTCGGCGAGCGTTTTCAGGTGGCGTAGCGCGGCCTGCGCGGCGCGGTGGGGAAGCTGCGACGCTTCGCTGACGATCAAACCCTCGCCAAACCCCTCTCTGAAGACCCGCCAATAGCCAATCAACTGCCCGTCGGCGCCGGTGATCACCCAGGTGTCAGCTTCCATCGCGGTATCGGCGGTGTGGGCGAGCAAATACCGCCACGTCGCTTCGTCGCGCACGGCAGACAGGTCCAGCCCTCGAGCCGCCTCGTCGTACAGCGCATTGAGCGCGGGCACGTCCGACTCCCCGGCGAGGCGAATGGCGAACGCCTGCGCCTCGTCTTCCGGCGCGGCGGGCACGTCGCGTAGTTCCAAATTCAGGTGCGGCTCCAGCGGCAGGGCGTAATCGTACCCATAGCGCCGGTAATAGTAGGGGATGCCCTGGATGTGGCTGAGGTCGTACTCACACTCGTCGAGCAACTCGTTGAAGCGCTCCATCAGGACGGCGATGAGGCTGCGCTTGCCATGACGGTAGTCCGGCAGCGTCCCGACGATGCCGAGCTCCCCTGACCGCAACGTCACCGAACCATAGCGCCACGTCCACGGGATGAGGCACAGCGACGAGGTGACGCGCCCCGCCTCGTCGTCGATGAACAGCCAGTGCTTTGGGCGGCTGGCGGGATGGCGCAGGATCAGGTTGCGCGTCATGTTTTCGACCGAGTCGCCGTGAATCTGCGCGTTAAACGCGGCAAGGCGCTCGACATCCGCCTCGCTGGTGACCGAACGCAAAATAAGCCCGTCGCCTAGCGGGCGGGCGATGGGTGTGGTGGGAGGCAGCATAGGGAGACCTCGCTTTGGTGTTGCGCCGCGCTAGGGCGGGCAGGTGACACCGTCGCGCCGGGCGACGGCTACAATCGCGGGTCGGTGGTCCGACGCCTGGGCTGCTTCAGGGCTGTGATCGGTTGCCATCCCAATCAGCGGCAAGTTGAACGTCCAAAGGTAATCTAGGCGAGCTGGTGTTCCGTCTACCGAGAAGAAGGTATGTGCCTCTTCGCTGCGTAGACTGGCGAACGGATCCACAATGCCGGGAGTTGTCAGGTTCGGCATGTGTACGCTCCTATACAGATCTGAGTCTGGCATAAAATTGAACGTTCCGCCCAGAATGACTCGATCAACCCAGTTAGGGCCATGCGTGGTTGCGATCCAGTCGAGCAACATCCGCGTTTGGATTCTCTGATCTTGGAGTTGGTCAGGAACAGATTGACCGTCACGTTCCCTAATGTGGAAACCGAACCACGCGTTGTACAGGTGCATCTCGCCCGGCGCTTCTTCTTCGGCCTCGGAGACGAGCCGTTCCGGGTCGAGGACGA
>CAZVCM010000385.1:0-2328 GCA_964626105.1 uncultured Thermoflexus sp. | reverse complement strand
CCGCGGCCATCGCCACGCTCACCCAAATCAAATCCCACAGCGTCGGCAAACCGCCCGCCGCCAGGACCATGCCGATATACGCGAACGGCAGCGCGAAGATAGTGTGCTCGAAGCGCACCAGGTCGAGGAACACGCGCACCTTATGCGCCAGCGTGCCCGGCTGCAACCCGCGCGCCTCGGCGGCGTCTAGCGCGCGTTTAGTCGATCCCATACTGCGCCCACTTCTCGTCGACAAGCTGCTTGATCGCGTCGCTCATTTCGATCTCGACCGGCCAGCCGCGCGGATGCCCGTCGCGCGCGTCCTTCGTCGTCGCGTCAATACCGATGTTGGCTCGCGTCGGACCCTCGGCAAAATGGTCGATCCCGCCATTCTGTATCAGAATATCGCGCCGCCAATCGACATTGCCCAACGCGCGCCACGCCACGTCCGACAGATTGCCCACGTCGACGGACGCATCCAACAGCACCAGGTTATAGCCGGGCGCAAGCGCCCACAGCGTCTCGTACGCGTCCGCGATAGGCAGGTGCGTCTTGTCGATCGCCGCGATCAGGATGCCATCTTTCACGGTCGTCCAGGCGCGCACGCCGGGCACGCGATCCAGCCCGGCGCGGTCCAGCGGATCGCGCGGGGCGGGCGGCTTGCGATCAGGCTTGCGCGTGGCGTCCACGCCGATCTTGCCGCCATACGAGTCGCGGATCGCGGAGTGGTCAAGCTGGTCAACCGGGCCATCGACCACGGTCGCGTCGCGCTGCCAGTCGACATTGCGCAGCACCGCACGCGCCACCGCGTTCAAGTCGTGCACGTTCACGTCCTCGTCCACGATCACAAACCCTTTGGCGAGCATCATCAGCCCCAGGCCCCACAGCCCGTACATGATCTTCTGCGCGTGGCCGGGGAAGCGCGGTTTAATGCTGACGATCACCAGGTTGTGGAACACGCCCTCGGCGGGCATGTTGACATCCACGATCTCGCCCATGAACAACTGCATCAGCGGCAAGAACAGGCGCTCGGTCGCTTTGCCCATCCAGGCATCTTCCATCGGCGGCTTGCCGACTACCGTCGTGGGGAAGATCGGGTTGCGCGCGTGCGTGATCGCGGTGACGTGCATCGTGGGGAAGGTATCCTGCGGCGTGTAAAAGCCGGTGTGGTCACCGAACGGCCCCTCGGGGCGCTGGTCGTTGGGATCAAGATAGCCCTCGATCACGATCTCGGCGTCGGCGGGTACTTCCAGGTTCTGCGTGACGCACTTGACGAAGCGCACCGGCTTGCCGCGCAGCCAGCCCGCCAGCAGGTACTCATCCATACCGGGCGGCAGGGGCGCGGAGCCGCTCCACATCTCCGCCGGGTCGCCGCCGAGCGCTACCGCAACCGGAATGCGCGGCAGTTTCATGTCGCGCGCCTCGCGCTCGTGATCGGCGCCGCCTTTGTGCCGCTGCCAGTGCATCATCAGCGTGCGATCGTCCACTTTCTGCAGGCGATACATCCCGACGTTGCGCTGCCCCGTCGCCGGGTCGCGCGTGATCACCTGCGGCAGCGTGATGAACGGGCCGCCATCTTCCGGCCAGCAGGTCGGGATCGGGAGCATATCCAGCGAGGGATTGTGCGCGTTGATCACCTGCTGGCAGCGCGCCTGCCCACGCCGCACGCGCTTGGGGCCGAGACCGATGCTCCGCAGCGCGCCGAGCAGCCCCAGCCCGCGCCCGGTCATGGCCCGCATCCCTTTCGGTAGGCGCGGATCGATCAGCTTCGCCAGGTTATCATGCAGGTCTTCGAGGTCGTCCACGCCCAGCGCCCAAGCCATCCGCTGCGCCGAACCGTAGGCGTTGATCAGGATCGGGATGTCGCTGCCCTCGACGTTTTCGAACAACAGCGCTTTGTTGCGTGCCGCCGGGCCCTTGCTGACGCGATCCGCGATCTCAGTGATCTCCAGGTGAGCGCTAACCGGCGTGCGAACGCGCACCAGCTCTCCTGCCGCTTCCAGGCGAGCGACAAACGCGTGCAAATCGTCATAAGCCATCGCCGGCGCACTCCATCGTTTAGATTATTCTGAACAAGGTGAAAGTTTGTAGATTTTATCACAGATGAGCCTCTCTGCCCACCGCCCGATCATACAGAGGCGACGGTCGATTCGTCAATGGTGCGCGGCAGCGCAGCCGGGCGAAGCCGAGTCTCGTGTATAATGAGGGCAGATAGTCCTCTACCTCCGCCTCGCGCGGACCTCCAGGGCTTCCTTGGCCCGGCCGCTCGGCGGGCCTGCCCGCCGTCCTGCCGGGGGGGTCGGGTTCTCGTGTGCGGTAGGTGGCGTCCTGTGGGTAGGTGCCCTCGAA
>CAZVCM010000384.1:0-2356 GCA_964626105.1 uncultured Thermoflexus sp. | reverse complement strand
GTGCGCTGCTCCTGCAGGCCGAGCCCGACCTGACGCCGGAAGAGATCAAAGAGCAACTCAATCGCTCGCGCGTGACGCAGATCGACGCGGCGATCTATTCCCACTGGCATCCTGATCACGTCATGGGGCGGCGCGTCTGGGAGGCGATGAACGCGGACTGGTTCCACTGGCCCGCGCAGCACGCCGTCACACCGATTTATCTGCCGCAACAGGTCGCAGACGATTTTCGCACCCGGCTTGGCTCGTGGGAGCATTTCGATTATCTGGAACAGTTCGGCGTCATACGGGTGATCGAACTGCGAGACGGCGAGGCGTTCACGCTCAATGGCGTGCAGATCACTCCCTTCCGCGTGGCGGTGGATTATGTCTACGCGTTCCTGCTGGAAGATGGCGCGCGCCGCGTGCTGATCGCGCCGGACGAGCTTTTTGGCTGGACGCCGCCGGAGTTCGTGCGCGGCGTCGATCTGGCCGTGATCCCGATGGGCGTGACCGAGGTGAACCCCCTCACTGGCGCGCAGGTCATTCCGGAAGATCATCCCCTGCTGCGCAGCGAAGCGACGTTCGCGCAGACGTTGGAGATGGTCCGCCATATGCAGCCGCGCCAGACGATTTTGACGCACATCGAGGAGCCGGACGGCCTCAGCTATGACGATCTGCTGCGCCTGGAAAGCAAGCTGCAAGCGGACGGGCACGCGATTCGCTTCGCGTACGACACAATGATGGTCGAGGTGTAAGCAGTTAGCGGTTAGCCGTTAGCAGTTAGCCAAAAACGACTTGTCAGCTATTGCTGTTGCGCTTGCTCAAGCCGTACGGCGGCGCTCAAGATGTCTGCCATGGTTCTTGCTAACCGCTAATTGCTGATCGCTGAGGGAGCGCACCATGCACGAGTTGATCCTGCTGGTAGACGATGAGCCGCACATTATCGAGCTGGCGCAGCTTTACTTGCAGCAGGAAGGGTTTCGTGTGGACAGCGCCGGGGATGGCCTCGCGGCGCTCGAACGCGTGCGCGTCCAACCGCCTGCTCTGCTGGTGCTGGATCTCATGCTGCCGAAGCTGGACGGTTGGGAAGTCTGCAAGCGGATCCGCGAGGAGTCCGACCTGCCGATTCTGATGCTGACCGCGCGCGACGAGGATATCGACAAGATCGTCGGGCTGGAACTGGGCGCGGACGATTACATGACCAAGCCTTTCAACCCGCGTGAGCTTGTCGCGCGCGTCAAGGCGATTTTGCGGCGGGCAGGCGCGCGCCACGCGGGGGACGGCTCGCCGCTGCATGTCGGCAATCTGATGATCGACCCGGCGCGTCATGTGGTCACGGTCGACGGGCGACCTGTGTCGTTGCGCGCCAAGGAGTTCGACCTGCTGCTGGCGCTGGTCGAGAACGAGGGAATCGTGCTCAGCCGCGAGAAGCTGCTCGACCTGGTGTGGGGCTTCGACTTCTACGGGCAGACGCGCACGGTCGATGTGCACGTCGCGCACTTGCGGCACAAGCTGGCCGGATCAACTGCGCAGATTGAGACCGTATGGGGCGTCGGATACAAGCTGGTGGCGGAAGGTGGCGATTAGCGCGCCGCGCGTCGTTGGCCGCGCGATCACAAATTGTTTACAGTCGGAGCGTAAGCTGGAGTCAGGCAACGCCTCGCCTGATCGAACGGATGATTGCTGATTGATGAGCTTGCGCAGCCGGTTACTCGCCTCGTACGTTGCCATTCTGCTGGTCACGCTGCTGCTGGTCGGTGTGGTGCTGGTCGTCTTCTTGCGCTCGCGCCCGCTGCCGACCGACGCGCTTGTTCAGGACCTGACGACCACCCTGCTCGATATCGGCGTGCGCAGCGTCGGCCAGGTCTCGATCCTGACCCCTGAGGGCAGCCGCGAAGCCGAGATCATCAGCCTGCTGAGCGAAGAAGCGGTGCTGTCTGACAAGCGGTTGATGATCCTGTCATCGGACGATCGCGTGCTGTACGATTCCACCGGTGCGTACGCGGCGAACAGCGAGGCGCGGATTGTGGAGCGCGAGATCCTGCTCACCTCGACCAGCGGCATTCGGTCGGTGATCAGTCAGGGGCGCTTTCTCGACCCGAACGGCAGCGAATGGCTGTTTGTCTCGCAGACGCTGATCTTGCGCGGACGTGATTTGGGTCCGGCGGTGGCGGTCGCTGCGCCGGTGCCGCGCCCGACGCTGCAACAGGTCTTTGAAACGTTCGGGAACACCTTCTTCACGCCGCTGGTGCGCGCGGCGGCGGTGGCGTTGCTGGCGGCGCTGCTGCTGTCCGCGCTGATCGCGCGCTCCGTCGCCGGGCCCTTGCAGCAGATCAGCCGGGCGGCAGGGCGCATCGCGGGCGGCGATTATACGCAG
>CAZVCM010000383.1:0-2358 GCA_964626105.1 uncultured Thermoflexus sp. | reverse complement strand
TGGCAGGTGCTGCGCGTGGACGATGGCAACGATCTCGACGCGATCGACGCGGCGATCCGCTTCGCCCAGGCGGAGCCAGAGCGCCCGTCGCTGATCATGGTCACGACGCAGATTGGTTATGGCAGCCCGAACAAGGCCGGGACCGCTGGAGTGCACGGCGCGCCGCTGGGCGTGGACGAAGTCGCCGCAACCAAAGAGGCGCTCGGCTGGCCGCAGGCACCGGATTTCCATGTGCCCGACGATGTGTTGAGCTTCTACCGCGAGGCGCAGGCACGCGGGCGCGAGGCGCAGGCCGCGTGGCAGCAGACGCTCGACGCCTGGAAGCAGGCCAACCCTGACAAGGCGACGGTGTGGAAGCAGGTCGTCGCAGGCGAGCTAGGGGACGAGTGGGAGCAGCATCTGCCGGTGTTCACCGACGCCAAAGCCGCCACCCGCAACGCGTCCGGCAAGGTGATGAACGCGATCGCGGCCTACGTGCCGGGGATGATCGGTGGCTCGGCGGACCTCGAACCTTCGACCAAGACGTCGCTCAAGGAGTACGAGGCGATCAAGCCGGGGAATTACGCCGGGCGCAATATTCACTTTGGCGTGCGCGAGCACGCGATGGGCGGCATCGCCAACGGCATGGCCGTCTATGCCAAGCTGATCCCGTACACCGCGACCTTCCTGGTCTTCTCAGACTATATGCGCCCGGCGATCCGCCTCGCGGCGCTGAGCGAGTTCCCGACGGTGTTTGTTTTCTCGCACGATAGCATCGGCCTGGGCGAAGACGGCCCCACGCACCAGCCCATCGAGCACATTATGTCGCTGCGCCTAATCCCGCATCTCGACGTGATCCGCCCGGCGGACGCCAACGAGACCGCTGGCGCGTGGCGCTGCGCGATCCGCAACCGCGAGCGTCCGACCGTCTTGCTGTTCACGCGGCAGAACGTGCCGGTGCTGCAAGGCGACGCGCACGCGATCTGGGATGGTGTGGAGCGCGGCGCGTACGTGATCTCTGATGCAGAAGGCGGCGACCCGGCAGTGATCTTGATCGGGACCGGCTCCGAGGTGCATCTGGCGGTGGACGCGCAGAAGCTGCTGGCGGAGAAGGGCGTCCGCGCGCGGGTGGTCAGCATGCCCTCGTGGGAGCGCTTCGCGCGCCAGCCGCAGGACTACCGTGACAGCGTGCTGCCGCCCGACATCACGGCGCGCGTTGCGGTCGAGGCCGGTGTGACGCCCGGCTGGGAGAAGTGGGTCGGGCAACAGGGCGCGGTGATCGGCGTGGATCGCTTTGGCGCGTCGGCCCCGTACCAGACGATCTACGAGGAGTTGGGTCTGACGCCTGCCGCGATCGCGGAGCGCGCGCTGGCTCTCGTCGAGCGCGTCTAGCTTGGTGAAAATGTCCCCATCCCGTGGCCGCACAATGAGGGCAGGGGAAACATAGCAAGCCTGTTTTCCTTCCCTCCTGGTGGGGGAAGGAACCGACCGAAGGTCGGAAGGATGGGGGGAATATGGAGAAGCACGGCGCGGGATCGATTGCGGTCCCGCGTTGCTTTTTTTGTGGGCGCGGCGGGCGTGTTTGCCTATCATCTGGCCGTTGACGGATGCCCGCCCGGTCGGGCCCTGGAAAGGAGCCAGCTATGTCGCACGAAAGCCCTGTCCGCGAGTTGCGCCTCGCGCTGACCGTCGAGAACTACGACGAACTGGTCCGTTTCTATCGTGATGTGTTTGGCTTGCCGGAGATCCAGTCGTGGGACAACCCCACCGGGCGCGGGATCATCCTCGACGCGGGACACGCGACGCTGGAACTGCTGTCCACCGATCAGACCGATCTGGTCGACCGGGTTGAGGTGGGCGAAGAAGGCGTCTCCGGGCCGGTGCGGCTCGCGCTGGAAGTCGAGGATTCAGTCGAGATGTCGCAGCGGTTGACCGGCGCAGGCGCGGAGCACGTTGGCGGGCCAGTGGTCACGCCTTGGCGGCATCGCAACATCCGCCTGCGCGCGCCGGACGGGATGCAACTCACGCTGTTCACGGTGTTGGGAGACGCTGAAGACAGCTAGACGCAGTGGCGACGCTACGAGTGGTTGGCTGCGCCCAGATGCTGACCCATGCGGGAACCTGTAGAGGCCGAGCTTGCTCGGCCCGTTGTGTTTTTCACCTAACGGGTGGAGCTTAGTCCGAGCCCAACGCGCTCTCGGCGGCGAGGATTGCGCGCAGATGCTCGCGCCGCGCGGCCCCGGCGAGCGTTTCCAGCCGCCGCACGCCGAGCGGGTCGATCTCCTCGCGCAGCAGGCGCAGGTCTTCGGCGGTGGGCGGCGGCGTTTCGTGCAGATCAGGCGCGATCAGCAGGATGAAGCCGGTCTTGGCTTGCACGCG
>CAZVCM010000382.1:0-2373 GCA_964626105.1 uncultured Thermoflexus sp. | reverse complement strand
GTGCCCGGCGAGAAAGAGTTCACCGGCAACGGCGTGAGCTACTGTGCCACGTGTGACGGCTTCTTCTTCCGCGACAAGCAAGTGGTGGTCGTCGGTGGTGGGGACAGCGCGCTCGAAGAAGGGCTGTTCCTGACCCGGTTCGCGCGTCAAGTGACGATCATTCATCGCCGCGACGAGTTGCGCGCCGGGAAGACGCTGCAAAAGCGCGCGTTCGCCAACGAGAAGATCAACTTCGTGTGGAATACGGTGGTTGAGCGCATCAACGGCGAGCAGAACGTCCAGTCGGTCACGCTGCGCAATGTGCTCACCGACGAGACGCAGGACTTCCCGACCGATGGCGTGTTCATCTTTATCGGGCACGACCCGAACAGCGATGTATTCGCCGGTCAGCTAGAGCGCGACGCGTTTGGCTACATCGTCACCGATCGCGAGATGCACACCTCGGTCGAGGGCGTGTTCGCCGCCGGAGAGATCCAGGATCGCCTGTTCCGCCAGGTGGGGACCTCGGTTGGGCAAGGGACCGCCGCCGCGATGACGTGCGAGCGCTGGCTGGCCGAGCGCGAAGCCGAGATGGAAACCGCCGCCGATGAAGCGTCAGTCACGTCGTAACTCCCTGATTCGCACCGCTAGCATCAGTTAATTCAAGGCGTGTCGCTCTGGCGGCGCGTCTTTCTTGTTGCGTGACTGTCGGGCGAATGGGCAGCGCGCCCTGGATCCGCTATCCTCTGAACCAGAAAACCGCATCGTAAGGGTAATGATGATGACAGCGCAGGCGTGGCAGGCGAACCCGCTCATCTACGAGATCAATACCTGGACATGGCTTTACGCGCTAAGCGAGCGCGCCGGGCGGCGTGTGACGCTCGGCAGCGTGCCGGACGACGAACTCGACGCGCTGGCAAGCTGGGGCCTGGACGCGATCTGGCTGATGGGCGTGTGGGAGCGCAGCCCGGCGAGCCGCCGCATCGCCGCCGAGCACCCGGCTGTGCAGGGGGAATACCATCGCGCGCTGCCCAATTACACACCGGACGACATCAGCGGCTCGCCCTACGCCATCCGGCGCTACGAGGTGGACGCCGCACTTGGCGGCCGCAAGGAACTGGCGGCGATCCGCGAGCGGCTGGCGGCGCGCGGCCTGCGCCTGATCCTCGACTTCGTGCCTAACCACACCAGCCACGACAGCCCCTGGTTGGAAATTCACCCGGAGTTCTTCCTGCACGGGACTGAAGCCGAGCTTGAAGCGCAGCCGGACCATTTTTTCCGCTATTCTACCCAGGCAGGCGAGATCATCTTCGCTAACGGACGCGATCCATACTTCCCGGCCTGGACCGACACGGCGCAGGTTAACCCGTTCAGCCCGCAGCTCCGCCGCCACATGATCCATACCTTGCTCGACATCGCGCAGCAGTGCGACGGCGTGCGCTGCGATATGGCGATGCTGGTCACCAGCGAGATCGCCGCCCAGACGTGGGGCGCGCGCGCCGGAGACCCGCCGGATGAAGATTTCTGGCGCGAGGTCATCCCCGCAGTTAAGCGCGAGCACCCGGCGTTCCTGTTCATCAGCGAGGTGTATTGGAACCTGGAGTGGGAGCTTCAGCAGCAGGGTTTCGATTACACCTACGATAAGGAGTTGTACAACCGGCTGCACCACGCGCCGGTGCCGGAGATCCGCGCGCACCTGCAAGCGGACCTCGATTACCAGCAGAAGCTGGTACGGATGATCGAGAACCACGACGAGGCGCGGGCGGCGACCTCGCTGGGCGTGCCACGCTCGCTCGCGGCGGCGGCGTTGATCGCGACCCTGCCCGGCGCGACGCTACTGCATGAGGGACAGTTCCAGGGGCATCGTATCAAGCTGCCGGTGCAGCTTCGGCGCCGCCCGCCCGAAGACGACCAGCCCGCCGTCGAAGCCTTTTACCGCACGCTGCTGCATGAAGCCACGCAGCCGATCTACCACGCCGGGGAGTGGAGGCTGCGCGAAGTGGAGCCGCGCACGTCGAAGTCCCCCTCGTACGCGAGCATCCTCGCGTACACCTGGCGGCACGGTGACGAGCGCCGCCTGGTCGCAATCAACTACTCGGACGCGCCCGCGCAAGGGATAGTGCCGCTGCCAGATTTTGACCTCGCCGGGCAGAAGTGGACACTGCGCGAGGTGCTTGAGCGCGCCAGCACTGTGCGTCCTGGCGGCGAGTTATCGCAGCGCGGTGTAGCGCTCGACCTCGCCCCCTGGCAAGCGTCGATCATCGCGTTGCTGCCACGTCCCGCGCGCGAACCTGCCGCAGACACCGCTCAGCGCCCGACGTAGCGCGCCGCCAGCGAATCCACGCGCCCGCCGTAGCTCTCGCCGAACAGGTTCAGGTGCGCCAGGATATAGTA
>CAZVCM010000381.1:0-2381 GCA_964626105.1 uncultured Thermoflexus sp. | reverse complement strand
TGTCGCTCTCGAAGGCGATCGATATGAGCGACGGGCTGATGGATGTGCTGGTTATTCACAAAGTGGACTTCAAGGCGGTGGTCGAGGCCGCTACCGGGGCGCTGATGAATGGGGAAGTCGGCCAGCCGCTGACCCAGTGGCAGGTGCGTGAGATCACGGTGGTCGCCGATCCGTCGCAGACGATGACGCGCGACGGTGAGGTGCACGAGGCCGATGAAGTCCACGCCGAAGTCGTGCCGCACGCGATCCGGATCGTGGTCCCGCCCGAGGGCGAAGAGGCGTAACTGCACGCGCGCAGGAGGACTTGTGACGAAAGTCACAAATTCTAATGGATTTGGGGACTGTCTGCGTGTGCGCTTCAGGCGTATTCTAGGGGCGTGTGACAGCAGGCTGTGTGAGTTTCTCGGAGACGAGAAGCTCCACAAGTTGGGATGTGTTTCTCTTCTGCCTCCTTGACCAACTATTACCTTTTTTCACTTGATGGTGGCCTGGGCCGCCAGGCGCGCCTAACGCGCAACACCTTCAACGGAATACCGCATCTGGCTGGGGAGTCTAGATGCGGTATTTTGGTTTCTGAGGGCCGCCAGGCGTGGCGTGCCAAATACATGACAGCCCGCACAGTTCTTCATGCCACCTGTCACACCCCAAAAGAGGGCTGCTTCGGTTATCCTAAGGGTGGCTAGCGGAAAGAAACTTTTGGGCCAAAACAACTTTGTAAGCATACCATCCAGCAGCGCAGAGTTGCGCCAATGTTTTCCTCCTTGTGCTTCAGCGCCCGGACAATCCAGTTCGGGCGCTGAGGTTTTCTTGGAGGGTTACGCGCCTGCGACAGCGAGACGGCGCAGCGCCCAGGCCGCGTGCTCGCGCACCAGCGGCGAGTCGTCCGTGGTCGCCAGCCGGTCGAGCGCCGGAGCGAACTCCGCCAGTCCGCTATTCCCCGCCGCGATGCACGCATTCCGCACCAGCCGCGCGCGCTTGATACGCAGAACCGGCGAGCCTGCGAAGCGCGCCCGGAACGTGTCCTCATCCAGCGCGAGCAGGTCCACTAGCGGCGGCGCGGCACGGTCGAAGTCCGCCGGGTAGAAGGCGCGCTCGTCCGTTGGCTGCACAAACCGCGTGAACGGGCAGGCGTCCTGGCAGATGTCGCAGCCGTAGACCCAGTTTCCCATCAGCGGGCGTAGCTCAAGCGGAATCGCATCCTTCAATTCGATCGTCAGGTAGCTGATGCAGCGCCGCGCGTCGAGCGTGTAGGGCTCCGGCAGCGCGCCAGTCGGGCAGGCGCCCAGGCAGCGCGTGCACGTCCCGCACATCGTCGGGCGGTGCGGCGCGTCGTAGGTGTCGAAGGGCAGGGTGACTAGCAGCTCGCCCAGAAAGCGATACGAGCCGCGCCGGGGATGGATCAGCATCGTGTTTTTTCCGATGAATCCCAGCCCGGCTTGCTGTGCGTGGCTGCGCTCCAAGATCGCGCCGGTGTCGACATACACCCGGCTGGCGACCTCCTCGCCGGCTTGCGCGCGGAGCCAGTCCGCCAGGGTTTCCAGGCGGGGCGTCATCAGGTCGTGATAATCCGCGCCCCAGGCGTAGTTCGAGATGCGCCCGCGCCGTGGATCGCGCAGGACGTCTTCCGGCACAGCGCGCGTCCCATACTCCAGCGCCACGACCACCAGCGATCGCACGCCCGGCAGGATCGCGTTCAGGTTCTGGCGGCGTGCCACACGGTCAGGTCGGGCCATGTAGCCCATTGCGCCGTGCATCCCGCTCTCGATCCAGCGCAGATACGCGTCGAGCGTGGGCGACGGCGCGGCGCGGATGATCCCGACCTGTGAAAAGCCGAGGGTCGCGGCCTGCTGGCGGACGGCATCGGATGAGAGAACGGTCATCGGGGAGTAAGCCTCGCCTGTGGATGGTTGGGTTGCCAGTCTACCGCGCCGGAAGAGCGGGATCAAGCGCGCGCGTTTGGCTTGAGCCACCTGTCGCGGCTATGCTTGTTACGGTCAAGTTGCGCGGTTTGCGCTCAAGGAGTGAGGGATGCGACAGGTCTGGATCACACAGGCGGGCGAGCCGGATGTGATGCGCGTGCAGCAAGCGCCGCTGCCGCATCCGAAGCCCGGCGAAGTGCGGATTCGCGTGCAGGCGATGGGCGTCAATTTCGCGGACATCATGGGCCGCCTGGGGATCTATCCCGACGCGCCGCGCCCGCCATTCATCCCCGGTTACGAGGTCACGGGAACTATCGACCTTGTCGGTAAGGAGGTTGATTCGGCGTTGGTGGGGCAGGATGTGATCGCGCTGACCAATTTCGGCGGGTATAGCGAAGCGGTGTGCGTTCCGGCGCTGTCGGCGCTGCCGCGCCCGTCCGAGATGACGATCGAGCAGGCGGC
>CAZVCM010000380.1:1001-2386 GCA_964626105.1 uncultured Thermoflexus sp. | reverse complement strand
ATCGCCCGCAGGACCTTGCGGAGCATTCCAAACTTGCTGTCGGATGTCATTCCATTTCCTTATTGTTTTGAAGAACTTTTGCCCATCCAAAAAAAACTTACCTGGACCACAAGGTAAGATACGGCTCACGGTCAACAACTGTGAGCCGTATCTCGGCATAACTACGCCTCGATCAGTCTGTTTCAAAGCCGTGGCTGTCAAACTTCAGCGTGCGGCTGTTCTCGCTGATGGTCCGCACGGTGGCTTCGTCAAAGCCTTCCGGGCGGCGCGCGCTGATCTCCAGGTGAATCTCAACATCACAGCCGGTCAGACTTGTCAGGCGCTGGATGACCTCTTCGACGATCAGCCCCATCTCACGATTGACGCGCTGCGAATCGACGGAGACCGAGCCAAAGTAGCGCGTGTGGGCAGGCGGCTCAGGTTTGACGACGGGCGGAGGCGTGACGACCGTTGTTCCATCCGTCTCCGCCACTGGCTCATCCCGCGTTGCACTTGCGACTCGGGCCGCTTCGGCGCGCGCTCTCTCATCATCGAGTTGGCGTTGCGCCGCATCCGGATGTACGAGCACGCTGGCATCGTCAATGTAGACACTGCTCGGATTTCCCAACGCCAGATTGGTGTAGCGTCCTTCTGGATCGACACTTGTAGCATAGCCGAATGGAGCGTCCTGCCGATTAATCCCGTCCCGCACCGCCTGCAGCAGCACGCTCTCGTCAAGCAGACGGGGCAGGTAGCAGTAGCGGGCGAAATACTCCCAGAGCTGTTTGAGACTGACATGCGTCTCTTCGCCCCACAGATTGAAGCGGTCCAACTCCATGCGTAGGTTCTCAGGCGCCCATGCAGGGATCAGCGCCTCAAGCTGGTGCAGCTTGCGCGCCGCGCGCTCATAGAATGGGTCCTGGCCGCTGATGCGGATTGTCTGCCACTCAATCTGCCCCATCGCTTCTGGCTGATAGGGCACCATTAGCCAGGTGTACGCTTCCTGCAGGCGCACCTCGACGGTTTTCTCGGTGCGCGCGAGCTGCGCCAGGACCTGCTTGCGCTGTTGTGCATCCAAGTTCAGTTGTTCTTCATCGTCTTGAATCGATTGCCATGCCAGTTGCTCGCGGACGGCCTCCTGCAGCGCCTCCATATCCGTCTGGTCCGGCGCGATGAAGACCAGCATGTTGCGATACAGGCGCGGGGCGTTCCCACGCTCCTCGAGTACTTTCTTGGCAAAGGTAAGCGCCTCCGAGCTGCCGTTGCTGCGCTTGTGCGTATGCTCCGGATGGAGCACCACCACGCCGGCACGCTCCGGACACCCCGCCGCCAACACGTCCACCGGTGGCACTGCCGATGCCGACACCGAGCCCTGTTTCCCCCGAGTCCGGACTATCGACGGCGTC
>CAZVCM010000380.1:0-991 GCA_964626105.1 uncultured Thermoflexus sp. | reverse complement strand
TCGTCGATGATGTCAGAGGTATGCAGCGGGGCGACATGCGCGCCATCGAAGTCCCGAACGTGGGCACGGGACTCCTTACGCAGCCGGTCCACGATCGTCTGGTTCACCACGTCCGCCGAGTAGGTCTGCGCGCGGTCGCGAGCCAGACGATTGACCGTCGGACGCGTGTCGTACCAGTAGCGGCTGCCGTCGGTGTAGAGGTAGGTGAGCTGGTTGCTCATGCGCTTGAGCGCATCGCCAAACACCGCGATCGGCTCGCCGGGCTGCACGGTTGCCAGCCGGATGCGCACTTCTTCCACGCCGCGCACACCCTGTTCGGTGACGGACGGCGCGCTGCCAACGAAGATACTGCGTGCCACGCGGCGGCTGGCCATGTGCTTGCCCAGCACCGGCACGTTATTGTCGATCTGGAACGGACGCGACTCTTCGCCGTCGATATCGGCATCCGTGACGCCCGCCCACGTCTCCGGCAAATAGCGCAGCAGCTCATTGCGCACCGGAGCGGCATCAAGCGGGAGCGTGCCGGGCATGATCAGCAGCGACTGGTCGCCGCGCGACCACAGATCATGGATCACGGCGGCCATCAGGCGCAGCACGCCGCGCGTGCGCTGGAAGCGGTCCAGTGTGGACCAGTCCTGATACAGCCGGTCGAACAGCTCTGGGTGAATCGGGTAGGCGGCGCGCATCCGGTCCAGATACTCGCGCTCGGACACGTTTGACGGGAACTCGGTGCGGTTGTCGCGATACAGACTGGCGAACTCGTCGAGCACGGCATCGCGCGCGGCGTAGTCGATCTTCTCGGCGAATAACCGTCGGCGCACGATCTCGAAGCTCTCAATCGCGGTGATGGGTCGCCAGATGGCTTCCATGCGCCCGACGATGTGGGAGAGAACCTCCAGTGTGGCTTCGCCGCCCTCGCCGCCGATCTCAATGCGCGACTGCGGGATGGAGATGACCATCAGCGAGTCATCGGAGCGGCGCACCGCTTCGG
>CAZVCM010000379.1:0-2392 GCA_964626105.1 uncultured Thermoflexus sp. | reverse complement strand
GCAACCGCCTGCTGTTCGGCGCGCGGTTCCTGCCGGGCATGCATGCGCTGGAGCAGGATCGCCTGCGCGCGTCCGGGTTGCCGTTCGTCGTGTTCCCCTGGTCAGACAGCGAGGGCTATCAGGGCGCGTTTGAAGCCGCCGCCAGTCAGCTAAACCTCGCCGGGAAGCGCGTCGGCGTGGAAGAACTGCGGATGCGCGTGCTCGAAGCGGAGCTCATCCGCCGCCACATGCGGGACGTGCAGTTGGTGTTAGCGGGAGGGACGCTCGCCGGGCTGCGGCTGCGCAAGGATGCGACCGCGATCGCGGCGCTGCGCGAGGCGATTGCGATCAGCGAGGACGCACTGCGCGCCACCATCGAGCAAGTGCGCTCCGGCATGACCGAGCGCGCCATCGCTGGGATGCTGGCGGTCGAGCAGCTCCGGCGCGGCGGGGGGCACCTGCCCTTCGACACGATCGTGCTGAGCGGCCCAAACAGCGCGCTTCCACATGGCGAGCCGGGAGACCGCCCGATTGCCGAGGGCGAGCCGCTGTTGTTCGACTTCGGGACGACGGTGCGCGGCTGGGCGTCAGACATCACGCGCACGTTCTCGGTCGGCGAGCCATCCCCGCGCCTCGCGGAAGTGTACGCCGTCGTGCAGGCGGCCAACGCCGCCGGGCGCGCAGCGAGCGGGCCGGGCGTCCCGGCAGAGGAAGTCGATCGCATCACGCGGCAGGTGATCGAAGAGGCCGGTTTCGGCCAATACTTCACGCACCGTACCGGGCACGGGCTGGGGTTGGAAGCGCACGAGGGGCCAAACATCGTCGCGGGGAACCAGCACCGGCTGGAACCGGGCAACGTCTTTACCATCGAGCCGGGCATCTACATCCCCGGCGAAGTGGGCGTGCGCATCGAGGATAACGTGGTGATCACCGAAGACGGCGCCGAAAGCCTGACGACCTTCCCGCGCGATCTGACGGTGATCGGACGCTAGCGCCCGCGCGCTTCCGACTGGCGGCGCGCGTCGACTCCGGCGCGCGCCCGTTCCAGCGCGCTGTGCGCCGGTTCCAGGCGCGATTTGAGGTACGCGGCGGCGTTTGCGCTCGGCGTCTCGCCCTGGCAGTGCTTCTGCCACTCCGACCGCGCCTGGGTGATCAGCAGGTCGGCATAGTCAAGCTGTTCCAGCGTGGCAACCGCCGAGTCTTGCTGGCGCTCGTCTTCGTTCAGAGTCACCGGACGGTGGTCGAAGTTCGGAGCCTGACAGCGCGCGCTTTCCGGGCGAGGACGCTCCTGCGCGGCGAGCATATTCGCCCACAGCCAGTTCGTCTCAGCGAGCAATGAGTCGTGATAGCGCGCCAGCCGGTCGGTCAGCGAGAGCGCGTCGTCCTGCGCTGACGAGCGCGGTGCACCATCATCCGCGCCGCAGCCCGCGGCCACCGCCGCCAGCAACATCACGACCGCGATCACCTGCCAGCGCCGCTGTCGAGTTGGTGCGTCAACCTGTGGCATCTGGCCCTCCTCTGTTGCAGACTCCACGCCCAGCGTATCGCTCGCCCCGGGATGGGGAAGGGGCGCGGGGCAGCGTCATCCAACGGCACGCCTTGAAGTGTATACCAGCCTCTACGCGTACGATACTCGCAAACCGGGCCGCCGTCCAGATACTCTGGTCATTCTTCGGTAATTATTCGTCAATGTTGCGTCGTGGGCAACCAGGCGGTGAAGGTCGTGCCCTCGCCGGGTGTGCTGGCGACCGATAGCCTGCCGCCATGCGCCTCGACGATCTCCCGCGCGATCGCCAGCCCCAGCCCGATCCCGCCGCGACCGGGGTCGCGCTGGCGACTCTTGTCCACCTGGTAGAAGCGCTCGAAAACACGCGGCAGGTCGTCCGGAGGGATGCCGGGGCCGCTGTCCTGCACGGCGATCGCCAGCCCTTCGGCGGCAGTCTGCGCCTGAAGCGTAATCGTGCCGCCCGGCGGCGTGTGGTTGAGCGCGTTGTCGACCAAATTGGTGAACACCTGCGCCAGCCGGTCGCCGTCACCGTGCACCGGCGGCAGCGCGTCGGGCAGCTCCAGCCGCAGCGTGACCGTCTGCTCTTGCGCGCGTACTGCCAGCCCCTCGACCACGCGGCGCAGGATCGCGTCGATCTGTACCGGGCGGCGCTCCAGCGCGACGCTCCCCGCTTCGAGCCGCGCCAGATCGAGCAGGCTCTCGACCATGCGATGCAACCGCCCCGTTTCGTCGTGGATGATCTGCGCGGCGCGCTGAGCCGCTTCGGGGTCAGACGCGACGCCATCAGCAATCGCCTGCGAGAAGCCCTGGATGCTCGTCAGCGGCGTGCGCAGATCATGCGAGATGTTCGCCAGAAAATCGCGCTGGGCTTGCTGCGTCGCGGCGACCTGGGCCGCCGCCTGGCCG
>CAZVCM010000378.1:0-2409 GCA_964626105.1 uncultured Thermoflexus sp. | reverse complement strand
CTAGGTCGTCGCCAACCACCCCCTGCTCGCGTCCCGTTTGTTTCTTACCACCCTGCTCCACCCAAACACCTACAAGCCGGTTTTTTCTGGCGTGAATCCTATCTTGACATCTGACCCATTTACGCTAACATTGACGCATCGTTCGACAACGGGGCGTGGCGCAGTTTGGCTAGCGCGCTTGCATGGGGTGCAAGAGGCCCCCGGTTCAAATCCGGGCGCCCCGACAGACGAACAAAACGGCCCTTCGGTAGCATTCCAAAGGGCTGTTTTCTTGTGCGCACTTTTACCTGCAGCTCTGTCGCTCAAGCAGTCTAAGGAGTAGCTTGATGACCGAACCCCACGAAACGCACCGCGTCGAAGTCGAAGGTGTCGTCCGCGACCTGCCCTTGCTCGAAGTCGCCCCAGGAGTCCGCATTGCCTTTCTCGACTGCTTGGTCGACGCCGAATTCACGCGAGCGGCGGCACACGCGTTGGCTGCCAGACTCGCTTCCTACCGGCCGCAGGTGTTTGTGACGCCCGAAGCGAAAACGATCCCCCTCGCCTACGCGCTGGCCGTGGAATTGGGCTGCGAATATATTACGCTCCGAAAAACGCTCAAACCTTATATGATAAATCCGGTTTCCGTCCGCACCCGCTCGATCACGTCGGCTGGCGCGCAAACGCTCTATCTTGACGGGCGCTACGCGTCACGCATCGCTGATCACCGGATCGTACTGGTGGACGACGTGATCAGCACTGGCAGCACGCTCTTCGCGATGCAAGAAATGATGGACCAGATCGGCGGTGATGTGGTCGCTCGCGCTGCAATCTTCACCGAGGGCGACGCTGAGCAGTGGAAGGATATTATCGCGCTCGGACATTTGCCCGTGTTCATCAGCGGCAACAACGGTTAGCCGTTGCGTGTTATTGACTACGCGAAATCATTTATTCGCAAAAACAGCCCTCTGCGCGTGAGGGCTGTTTTCTACTCAGAACCATATCGATGTCGTTATCATTAACTCTTGAGCTTTAACGTCCGCAAAACTTTCGTCACCACGCCCTCGTTGCGGGAAACCTTTCGCGCGCCAAACCCGCGCGCCGGTTTGCGCGCGCGTCTCGCCGCAGCACTATGCTGCGCCGTCTGTTTGTGCGGCTTGATCAGTCCCCACAGATTTTGGGCGGAACGGTGCTGCGAGCGTGTAGCCTTCTTCACGGTGCTCACCTCTTCCATACAACTGCCATCCCTGCGCGGCACGCTGATCAACAGCATACCGCGCATTGCACGCGCCTGGCTACTTACGGTTTGCCGGAAAATCCGCTATCAAATGACACGCCGCGCGGTGCGGCAATGACATCTGATTAGACGTCTCCCAGCGCGGCAATCGCATCGCGCACCACCTGCGCGCTCGCCCGCAGCTTGGTTGTTTCTTCTTCGCTGAGCGGGAACAGGCACGTTGAAATTACGCCCTGGCCGCCGACCAGATTCGGCAGCGCGACCGTCACATCCTCCACGCCGACCACCTCGTCCATCGGCGTGCAGACCGTCAGGATCGCCCGTTGGTCGCGCACAATGACGTTCACAATCTGTGCGATGGCAGCGCCAATGCCGTAATATGTTGCGCCCTTCCCTTCGATGATGTGGTAGGCGGCGCGCCGCACCTGCTCATCGATCTGCGCGCGTACCTCGTCGTTGATCTCCTGGCTGCCCAGCACGCAAAACTCTTCCAGCGGAATGCCGCCGATCCCGACCTCGGACCACGCGAGCACCTCGGAGTCGCCATGCTCGCCCAGCACGTAGGCGTGCACATGATGCGAATCGACGCCCAGATGGCGACCCAGCAGCGCGCGGAACCGCGCAGTATCGAGCGTCGTGCCGGTCCCAATCACGCGGCTGCTCGACACGCCAAACTCTGCCGCATAGCGCGCGGTCAGGTGCGTCATCACGTCTACCGGATTGGTGGCCACCACCAGCACCGCTTCGGGTGCGTGTTCCAGCACCGCCGGAACCACGCTGCGGAAGACTTTCGCGTTGCGCTCCAGAAGCTGGAGCCGTGTCTCACCAGGTTTTTGCCCGACACCTGCCCCGATAATGACAACTGCCGCCTGGGCGAGGTCTTCGTATTCTCCGGCGCGGACCTGTAACGGCTGCGCAAACGGCACGGCGTGCAAAATATCGTCTGCCTCTGCCTGCGCGCGTTGCTTATTCAGGTCCACCAACACCACCTGGCGGCCTACACCGCGCATCACCAGGGCATACGCAGCCGTTGCACCGACCAGACCGCTACCGACAATACCAATCTTCATGGGGACCTCCTGCCTACGTCTGGGAATGGATGAGGGAGCAGTAAGGTTACATTTCGCTGTGCACGATTCTGACGGAAACGGCCAAAATGAGCAACCTATTGCATCCCGCTTGAATGGCATGCGCCA
>CAZVCM010000377.1:0-2412 GCA_964626105.1 uncultured Thermoflexus sp. | reverse complement strand
GGTAGGCGGCGTCACGCTCCCACGGCACGAACCCGGCGACCGTCGCCGCGCCGCCGGTGGGATGCAGCAGCCCGGCCAGCATCTTGAGCGTGGTCGTCTTGCCCGCGCCGTTCGGCCCCAGGAAGCCGACCATCTCCCCGGCCTCGATGCGGAAGCTGACCTCGCAGACAGCGGGCACGTCCTCGGTGACGCGCCGCACCATGCTGCGGAGCGCCGCGCGCATCCCCGGCGGGCGCTGCGGCACGCGGTACGTCTTGGAGAGATTGCTTACGACAATTTGCGGATGGCTCATTCCGTCCTCTTCTGCGTATCCAATCGACAAATCTCATCTTACGGCATTGGTGCGCAAGTGGAGCCTTGGACACCATCCGCGCGCGCCAAAACCCGCACACCTGTTCGCGTGGCGCTCGCGTGAGCAGGTGAGGCGTACGGGGCGCGCTCGCGCTGCGCGTTATGCCGCAGAACCTTTGTCAGCAGTTGGAACGTTTGCGCAGCCCCCTGCCCTGGCACGCGGAACGTCGCTGCCGGGTTGCGCGTTTCGTGCTATGCTACCGGGTGGGACGGGTTCACCGCAGGCGGAGCGTTATGCCAGGGACATTTTCTCCCCAACAGTTCGTCGACAAGTGGGCGCGCACCGAACTGAAAGAGCGCGCCAGCTATCAAGAACATTTCATGGACCTCTGCCGGTTGGTGGGGCACCCCACGCCCGCCGAAAAAGACCCGACCGGCGAGTTCTTCACCTTCGAGGCGGGCGTCAAGAAGACCGGCGGCGAGCAGGGGTACGCCGACGTGTGGTATCGCGGCCACTTCGCCATCGAGTACAAGGGCAAGGGCAAGCACCCGACGCTCGACGCCGCCTACGCGCAGCTTCAGCAATACCGCGAGAACCTCGAAAACCCGCCGCTGCTGATCGTCTGCGATATCGAGCACTGGGAGATTCACACCAACTTCACCGGGACCGCGCCCAACGTCGAAAAGTTCACCAACGCGGACATCGCCACCTCGAACCGCGTGCGCCGGATGCTGCACTGGCTGTTCGACGACCCGAACCAGTTCCACCCTGGCCGCACCGTCGAGCAGGTCACGACCGAGGCGGCGGAAGTCTTCCGCATCATCGCGGACAATATGCGCGCCTGGGAAGCCGCGCCGCAGCGCATCGCGCACTTCCTCACCAAGCTGGTGTTCTGCCTGTTCGCCGAGGACATCGGGCTGTTGCCGACGACCACCAGCGGGCGCGGCGTGTTCAGCGAAATCCTGGCGGAGACGCGCGAGCGACCCAACGACTTCAAGCCGTACGCCGAAGGGCTGTTCGCCGCCATGCAAGAAGGCGGCTCGGTCCTGCTGCGCAAAATCCCCTGGTTCAACGGCGGGCTGTTCGAGGACGTGGCGGTTGAGGACCTGAGCGCCGAAGCCCTCAGCGCGCTGGATCGCGCCAGCCGCCTGGACTGGTCCGCGATTGAGCCTTCCATCTTCGGGACGCTGTTCGAGCGCAGCCTGGACCCGTCCAAGCGGGCGCAGTTGGGCGCGCACTACACCAGCAGCAAGGATATCGAACTGATTGTCGAGCCGGTGCTGATGGCCCCGCTGCGCCGCGAGTGGGCCGCGATCCAGGCTGAGGCCGCGCCCCTGCGCGAGCGGTACGACGCCGCGCTGCAAACCAGCACGCGCGCCGCGCAAGCCCGCCTCGCCAGCCAGCTCAACGCCCTGCGCGAGAAGATGCTGAGCCGCCTGCGCTCGGTGACGGTGCTGGACCCGGCGTGCGGCTCTGGCAACTTCCTCTATGTGGCGCTGCAACGGCTCAAGGACCTGGAGAAAGAGGTCATCACCTCGCCGCTGTTCGCCAACCTGACGCTCGCCTATCCAGAGGTTCACCCGCGCCAGTTGTACGGCATTGAGAAGAACGAGATCGCGCACGACCTGGCGAGCATCGTGGTGTGGATCGGGTATCTGCAATGGCTGGACAACAACGGCTATACGGGGCTGTTCAAGCGCGAGCCGATCCTGGAGCCGATTGACAACATCCACCAGATGGACGCGATTCTGGCGTACGACGCGGACGGGCACCCGGTCGAGCCGGAGTGGCCGGACGCGGACGTGATCGTGAGCAACCCGCCATTTTTGGGCGGAAGTAAGCTGCGCGGTGAGTTGGGCGACGAGTACATTGAAGACGTATGTCACCTGTATAACGAGCGCGTGCCGGGGTTTGCGGATTTAGTCTGCTATTGGTTTGAGCGAGCGCGAATGGAGCTTGCCCGGAATAGTTCGCTACGCGTCGGGATGGTATCAACCAGTCGAATAAACCAAGTCCAAAATAGGGTTGTATTGGATGCAGTTGATCAGATAGGTGACCTATTCATGGTGGTCAGAGAAAGAGTGTGGCACGACGGAAAAACGGCTGTACGTGTCTCGTTC
>CAZVCM010000376.1:0-2416 GCA_964626105.1 uncultured Thermoflexus sp. | reverse complement strand
TTTCTGCCGACTATAACTGAGTGGCTGCTGGCGCGCGTGGATGTGCGATAGATCGCCAGTACGCCCTAGCTTGCAGCAAGTCGAGCAGCGCGCCAACGTCTAACGTACCGAAGGAGCATGCGGTCGCCGTTCAGCAGCGCGGCGATCATCACGCCAATCGTGAGCAGGGTCAGCGCAGCGCCTACGTAGTACGGCGCGGGTCGATAGGCGAAGCGAATCACGCGCGGCGAGTCGGCGCCAGTTGGTTCCAGCACCACGCCGATCAAACCCCCTACCGACTCCAGCGTCGCCCGCCGCTCGTCGACCTCAACCGTCCAGCCGGGGTATGCACGTTCCTGAGCAACAAGCACGAGCGTGGAGATAGGATCGCCGACCTGAACGTGAATGATATCGAGGTCATGCTGGAATGTGTCAATCGGGATGGCCTCGGTGAATAACGCATTGGCGTGGGCAGCGTTTTCCAGCGCCATCGGCGTGACGAGAAACGCATAGGGCAGTGCTTCAGGATTGCGATAGAAATACGGGTAATCGCGCTCGTCCGTATAGGCGAAGCGTTCATAGCCGTTGTTTTCCAGCCAGCGCGTGACCGAGCCATCCCAACTGATGCCGTAGCGCGGCAGCAGCCCCGTCAGGTCGGTGGCGCCCAGTGTCCACGGCTCGGATAGCGGAATGTAGTCCGCCTCGATGTTGTACAAGCGAATGCCGTTCTCAATATACGCGGTCGTCGCTGTATAACCGTGCTCGTAAACCCCGGCCATCTCGCGGTCACTTTGCTGTTTCAGCCACGTGATGTATTGATCGTGATCATGCCGCCGGGGGCCAAGCCCGGTGAATGTGTGCCACTCGCGGATTACTTCACGCGCAGCCAGCAGGCTAGCGCCAATCAGAAACACCAGTACAACACTCCGGACACCCCATAGCCCGGCTCGCAGCGGCCAGCGTCGCGCGGGCAGCGCGCCGGTCAGTCGTGCCCACAGCGAGTCGACGCGCATCGCAACGATCACTGCCAGCCAGAACGAAGACACCGCCAGCGCGCGCCCCACAAAGCGCCACTGGCCCAACAACGGCACATGCTTATAAAGCCAGGCAAAGATCGGGTGACCGCCGACGCCCCACAGCGTGCACCCGATCAGCATGACCACGGCCACCAGCCACAACCGGCCGAGAACCGCTTCACGAAACGGCAGCGCCCAGGGGAACAGGATGAAGATCAGCAGCAGATACCACAGCGGGCTGGTGAAGCTGTAATAGAACTGGGCGTCGCCCGGCGCCTCATCCTTGATGTAGAGGTCCAGGCTACCATCGTAGAACTGCTCGATCACTGCTCGCCGGTCGACCGGCTCACCGCCACCGATCAAGTCTTTATGCCCGCCGATGTAGTCGTGATAGGCCCATTGGGGCAGAAAGAGGATCGCGCTCAGGCCGAGCGTTAGCACGCCCGCGATGGCCGCCCGGCGCAGCGCCAGCCAGTCCACCGCCCCGCCCGCCTGGGGCCGGACGATATAGACGAGCGTCAAGACCACCATCGAGATCAGCATGGGGAGCGTATACCAGATGTTGCCGCCAAAGTACATCAGCGAGTAGGCGGTCGCCACCATCACCAACGGCCAGCGCCGGTGATGAAAGCGCAGCGTCGCCCACATCCCCGCGATAATCCAGGGGAAATAAGCTTGCGTCACGCCAAGCTGAAAATAGCCCGTGCCGATCATGGAGTGCATGTTGCCCTTGCCAACCATCAGCAAGCCCAGCATAACGCGCCCCAGGCTTCCAAAACCTAGCACCCGCCCGAGCACCCATCCCCCCAGCCCGGCAAGCAACGCCGTAAGGATAACGCTGATCTTGATTCCATTGATGGGGCCCACAAACAGGCTCGGCGCAAAGCTGAACGGGTTGAGCACGAACGAAAAAGGACCGGTCACAAGTGGCTCGCCACGCTCAAAATAAGGTTGCCAGAGCGGGATGCGGCCCACTTCCCGCAGGCTCTGTGTGGCGAAATAAGCGGCGTTGGTCAGCCACTCTGCCTCGTGGCCGGGAAGCTGCAAGTCCATATTCATATCGGCAAACTCACGCGCGCCATAGAGCGCGAAGACGATCACCAGCCCAAGCTCAAGATGCAGCAGGGCTGGTCGCAAGCGCCGCTCAGCGCGGCGAACGTCGTCAGCGACGGGATGCGGCGCAGGGGACACCATCGCTCCCAGCAACCGCGCCGCCCGCGCGCGCCACCTCTGACGCACGAGAGAGGTATCACCCTCTCTCAGGATACGACGCACGAGCGGCGCTGTAGCCATCCCAAGCGTATTTGCGCCGCACTGCACCTGTGTCCACGGCCAGCGCAGCACCCGAATCAGACGTTGCTGCCCGAAACGACGAGCTAGCAACGCAACAAGCCACGCGCCCGCGCTCACAGTGACGAGCG
>CAZVCM010000375.1:0-2430 GCA_964626105.1 uncultured Thermoflexus sp. | reverse complement strand
CGCCTGGCGCCGGGGAGCCTGGAGCAGCCAGTCGCGATGCGGCGCGTACACGCTCAAAACCGGATCAGCGCGCCCCGTAGCGCATCGGACATCTACGAGAAGCGGATGCTGCTGTTTGAGACGCTTTGGGAGTGGGCGAAAGCCAACCTCTCGCCGGAACAAGAGCGGATGCTCCTTGAACTCTACTTGCGAGGGGCGATCCAATGGGCTGGCCTCAGTGATGATACGTTGATGTGGAAAATGCTCGCGCGCTATCTGCTGGCGAAGCTGCCCTTCCGCACCCCGGCTTTGCTGCGCGAGCCGCTCTATTGGTTGTGTTTTCTCCCCGGCATCGACCGCCGCATGAAGACCGCCCGCTTCACCTAAGCGAGCAGTGCACACCTCTCAACGCAGCGCGATCGCTACGCCCGGCAGGCGTGGCGCAGAATTGCCAGCGCGCGATCCAGATCGCTGAGCAGAATCCATTCGTCCGGCGTGTGGATGCGCTGCATCCCCAGCCCGAACACAATACAGGCGATCCCCTTCGCGTTGAACTGGTTCGCGTCGCCGCCACCGGATGACGCGGAGAAAGCAGCATCCAGCCCGACCTGGGCGCACGCCTCGCGGAACAGAACCGCGATCGGCGCGCTCTCCGGGACGTGATAGCCCGGATACAGCAGCGTCCAGGCGCACGCCGCCGACGCGCTGCGAAGGCGCGCCTGGGCCAGCGCGATCTGCTCGATCTGCTGGTGGAGCGCGTCCAATTCGTCCGGCTGTAGGCTGCGCGCTTCACCGATCAGCCGGGCATGGGCGGGGACCACGTTGATCACGCCGCCGCCTTCGATCTTGCCCAGGTTGGCGATGCTCGTCGCGCTCAAGCGTCCGGTGGGCAGGTGCGCTGCGATCGCGCCAACTGCCTTTATCGCGTTGATGCCGTCTTCAGGGTTAACGGCCGCGTGCGCCGCGCGACCCGTCACGTCAATCGTAAACCGCGCTTTAAAGGGCGCATGATGGATCGCTTCACCTACACATGTGTCACCATCGAGCACAAAGCCCTGTTGCGCGCGGAGTCGTGCCGCGTCTAGATGCTCCGCGCCGCGCAATCCGAGTTCTTCCTGCACGGTGAACACCACATCTAACGGGCGATACGCCGCCGGGCTGCGAGCAGCATCCGCCAGCAACTCAAGCGCGATCGCGACGCCCGCCTTGTCATCCCCGCCGAGCACTGAGCGCCCGCCCGTGTGCACGCGATCGCCGTCGACCACCACCGGCACTTGCCCGTCAACCGGGCTAGGCGGCACGGTGTCCATATGCGCGGTCAGCAGCAGCGGCTCGCCTGTGCCCTCGGTCTGCACGATCAAGTTGCCGGTGTCGGACTCCAGTGCCGTACCCGCGTTATCCTCTTCGACCGCCAGGCCGAGCGCTGCGACACGCTGCCGGATATAGTCTGCGACACGTCCCTCATGCCGGGAAGGACTGGGGATCCGGCACAGCTCGACAAATATCTGGCCTAAGCGATCAGTCATGATTCTCCAGCGCTTCCCAGGGCGCGAGCAACTGGCGCTGCTCGGTGTCGACAATACCCTTGTCGGTGAACTTATAGTACGGGCTTACGCTCAGCGCCATAATCGAAAACGTCAGGAACGGGCGCTGGTGCGTGACGCCCAGGCGCCGCATCGCAGCTTCAACTTGCTCCAGCGCGCGCGCCACCTCAGGCACAGGCGCGTCGCTGAGCAGGCCAAAGAGCGGCAGTGGCAGCGTCGCCAGCACCTCGTCGCCCTGCGCCACAGCCACGCCGCCACCCATTTCATGCACCGCGCGCGCAGCAGCCAGCATCGCGTCGACTTCACGCCCGATAACCAGCAGGTTGTGGCTGTCGTGCGCGAGGCTAGTCGCAAAAGCGCCACGCAATAGCTTGGCGTGCTTAATCAGCCCGACCGTCTGGGCCGAGCGGTCGCGCGCGATGACGGCCACCAGATCCAGCCCATCATCCTCGGCCAGCGCGGCGTATCCGTCCCGTAGCGACATCGGTTCCTGCGCCAGCCGGGTGAGTGTGTTGTACTCGTTATCCAGCACGACTACGTTTGCCCGCACCGTGTCACCCGCGACATCTGCGGGAGCCAGCCGGAAATCCTCGCGCCGCAGATCGCCCGGTACCGGCGGAAATTCCGGCAGCGGGGGAAGCTCCGGCCAATCGTGCGCGAGCATCTGCCCGGCTGCGGCAACAGGTTGCCCGTCGATGAACACCTCGCGCGGGGGGAACGTCGCCAGATCGTCCATGACCATACAATCAGCACGGTGGCCGGGGGCAATCGCGCCCAGATCGCGCAGGTTGAGATACCGCGCCGCGCGCAGGCTGGCCGATGCGTGCGCTTCCAGCGGCGCCAGACCAGCCTCAATCGCCTGCGTCACGATCTGGCTCAGATGTCCCGCCTGGAGCAGCGTCGGCTC
>CAZVCM010000374.1:0-2438 GCA_964626105.1 uncultured Thermoflexus sp. | reverse complement strand
GATCTGCGTCACGCGCGAGCGATTGAGTTGCTCTTTGATCTCTTCCGGCGTGTCGATCAGGATGTTCGGCCCGTGTACAAAAACGCTCGGCCCCGTCCGGCTGTACGGGACACCCTTCGCCCGCGCCTCGACACACACCGGGCATGAACAGCCCGGGCGCGGCGTGGTCACCGCGCCGCCTGAGCCTAGAAACTCTACTTGCATGGCTTCCCTCGATCCCGGTGCCCGGCTCGCGCTAATCCGGCATTACCGCGACCGCTTCAATCTCAACGCGCCCGCCTAGCGGCAGCGCCTTCACCGCGAACGCTGCGCGCGCTGGCGGATCATCTGCGAAGAAGGTCGCGTAGACGGTGTTCATCTCGCTGAAGGTCGCCATATCCGTCAGGAAGACGGTCGTCTTGACGACGTGCGCCAGATCCGTCCCTGCGGCTTCCAGAATCGCCTGCAAGTTCTTAAGAACCTGCGCGGTCTGCTCAGCGACGGTCTCCCCGGCGAACTCCTTCGTATTCGGAACCAGCCCAAGCTGCCCGGAGACATAGACCACGCCGCCCGCCTTGATCGCCTGCGAATACGGTCCGACCGCGCCGGGCGCGTCCGAGGTGGCAATCACTTCACGCTTCATCACGTTCACTCCTTTGGGTGGATCGGGAACTCAACCGGCGGTAGGGCATATCTCGCGCGCCGCACCGGTGTGATTCGGATTGTACTTAAACGAGGCAGGGTTGGCGAAGCGGCGCGGATCGCCCTGCTAGCGCAGCACGGGCCAGCGTTCAGGCTGCGACAGGTCTTCCCACAAGCGCTGCGTCCCGATCATGCCCGGCGGCACGCCCTGCGCGATCAGCTCGTCTGGCGTCAGGTACACCACCTCGGTGATCTCGTCCAGGTCGGCGCGCAGTTCTCCGCCGACCGCGCGGCATTCCAGCGCGACACCGACGCCGTGCACCACGTCTCCGTTCGTGTAGGTGAAGCACATGTCCTCGCTGTAGACGCCGATCACGCGCTCCGGCTGCACGTCGAGGCCGGTCTCCTCGCGCACCTCGCGGATCGTCGCGGCGGTGGTCGTCTCGCCGAGATCGCAGAAACCGCCCGGCACGTCGAACAGGTCGTCGTCGCGGCGCTTCGCGGCCAGCACGCGCCCCGCGCCATCCCGCACAACCGCCATAATCCCCGGCAGGATGATCGGCGCGTGCCCGACGTGCGCGCGTAAGATGGGGTAATACTCTGCGAGCGGCGGGCGCGTGTAGGCGGGTTCGAGCATCGCATCTCGCGGCGAAGTTTGCGCAGCGCGGACCATCGCTTGATACGCCGGGGGGAACTGCGGCAGCGCCTCGTCCACCGGCATCCAGCAGACCTGCAACGTCTCGCCACCGTCTGCGCGCAGCGCCCCACCGACCGGCCTCGCCACCACGCACACCGTCCACTGCTGGACGCGGTCACCGTTGGGGTAGAGCAGGTTGTAATCCGGGTGGCTGAATACGCCGACCAACCGCTCAATCTCGACATCCAGGCCGGTTTCCTCGCGCGCCTCGCGGCGGGCGCAGTCTGCGATGCCCTCGCCCGGTTCGAGCGCGCCGCCCGGCACGCCGAGCCAGTCGAAATCATAGCGCCGCTGGACGAGAATGCGCCCCGCTTCGTCGAACACCAGCGCGGTCGCGTAAACGAGGTAGATCAGTTGCGGCCCCACCAGCGCGCGCAGCCAGCGCACGTAGCCATCTGCCCGGCTGACAAACGATTCACTCATAACGCTCCAATCCCCTTTCTGTACGCCTGCGCCAACGCGGATTGTACCGGCTGCAAGGGAGACTGTCATGCGGGGAATGTGCTATAACACGTGTAGGCAAACGAGCGGCCTCTGTCCGCAAACAAGGAGGGAAGGGTTATGAACCAGGCAAGCCTTGTTGGGCGCTTGATCGCGCTGATCATCGACTGGATCGCCCTGTTTGTAATTGGCGGTCTGGCACGCGCGCTCTTTGGCGACGAGATTCTAGGGATCGGCGTCGGATTCATCGTCGGCATACTCTACAACAGCTATTTCTGGACGCAGAACAACGGGCAAACGCCCGGCAAGAGCCTGATGGGAGTCCGCGTGGTGAAGACCAACGGTCAGGGTCTGAGTTGGCTGGATGCGATCGTGCGCTACGTGGGTTACTACATCAACACGGCACTGCTGCTCATCGGTTGGATTTGGGCGATCTTCGACGGCAAGAACCAGGGCTTCCACGACAAGCTGGCGGGCACCGTCGTCGTCAACGCCTGAGCGAGCGCTCGCGCGATCGAGCCTTGACAGGCCCCCGGTGGACTGCTAGAATCCCGACTGTCCGTGACGGGCCTGTAGCTCAGCTGGGAGAGCGCTACAATCGCACTGTAGAGGTCATGGGTTCGAGTCCCTTCAGGTCCACACGCAAAGCCCGCCACCCGGCGGGTTTTTGATTCCCGGC
>CAZVCM010000373.1:0-2461 GCA_964626105.1 uncultured Thermoflexus sp. | reverse complement strand
GCGAGCTCGCGCCCTTGTTCTACCTGATGCTGTTTGCGAACATTATCGTGCCGCTGGGGACGCTGTGGTCCCGCCGGGTGCGCACGTCGATGCCGGCGATGTTGGTCATCGCGCTGTTCGTGCAGATCGGGATGTACCTGGAGCGTGTTCTGATCGTCTCCGGCTTCCTGTCCCGAAACGAGCTGCCGTTCAACTGGGTGAACTACACCCCCCGCTGGCCGGAGTTGCTGATCACCGTGGCGACCTTCGCCTTCCTCGCGCTGCTGTACCTGGTCTGGACGCGCGTCGTGCCGATCATCCCGGTGTGGGAAGTCTACGAAGGGCAGGCGCTCCAGAGCCGGCGGCGTGTAGGCCGGGCGCTTCTTCCGACGCGGTCGGACCCCCACTAGGAGGGTGATGTGGCTGATAGACTGATATTCGGGCTGTTTCCCAACGTCGATCCTACCGCGCAGGCCGTTGCGGGATTGCAGGCGATGGGCATCGCGGACGATCAGATGGCGATCTTGTCGGCAGTGCCGTATTCGTCGCGCATGTTTGGCCGCAAGTCTCCGCGTGGGCGCTTTCTGCCGTTTCTGGCAATTGGCGCGCTCGGCGGGCTGGCGATCGCGCTGTTTATTGCGGTGGTCACGCCTACCCTGTATCCGATTGAAGTCGGCGGGCAGCCGATTGTCGCGCCGTTTCCACCGACCGCGATCATGGTATTCGAGTTCGTGGCGTTGGGCACGATGATCATGGCGTTTGTGGCGTTTCTACTGCAATCACGCTTCCCGCGCCTTGAACCCGCGATCTATGATGAGCGCATCACGGACGGGTACATCGGCCTCGGCGTGCGCGCCAGCGATCGTTTAACGGACGAGATTACGGATCTGTTCCGCACGCACGGGGCGATTGACGTCCGTCTGGAAGATCCGGCGCTGTTGCAGCCGCGCGGACGCCGCTCGCTGGCGTTTTGGGGCGTGGTGGCGGCGGGCGGGCTGGTCGCTGTGCTGATTCCGTTACTGCTCACCTTCCGCATCATCCAAATACCGTGGTTCAACGGGATGTACGATTCCCCGGCGATCGGCTATCAAGAAGGGCCTCGACTCGCTGCGCCAGAAGGCGCCGTGCCGTTCCAGGGGCCGCGCCTGGTGGCGGGAGAGCCTGCGACCGCGCCGCTGGAGGCGTCCGAGAACTCACTGCAGCGCGGAAGCGTGCTATACGGGACGTACTGCGCGATCTGTCACGGCTACGCGGACGGATCGTCCGGTTCGCTGCGCGACTACTTCCCTGAAGTGCCGCCGATCAACAGCCAGCGCGTGCAAAGCCTGGAACCGAATGATGTTTTCCTGACCATTACCACCGGGCTGAACCGTATGCCAAGCCTCGCCGAACAGCTCACGACCGGCGAGACATGGGATATCACGAATTATGTGCTCAGCCTGGAGGAAGGCGCCGCGCCAGCCGGGCAGTAAGGCGCGTTAGTCGATTCTGCACGGGCAACGCCCGGCATCGAACGGAGGACCGTTGTGGGCAAAAGAACCTGGATGATCTTCATCACCGCGCTGGCGCTCAGCCTGCTGGCGAGCGCGTGTGGGAGCAGCAATCTGGCCGAAGACCTGACGCCGATCCCGACGCTCGCGCCGGGCGAAACGCCTGCGCTGGTCGATGCGCTGGCGCAGGCACCTGCCACTCAGGAAGCGTCCGGTGAGGCGGATGGGGAAGGCGGCGGAGACGCGCTGGTTGCCGCCGGACAAGAGTTGTTCGCTCAGGCGTGCGCGGGCTGCCATGGCGCGCAGGATGGCGCGGGCCCGGCGTTGACCGGCATGGCTGATCGCGCGGAGACGCGCGTCGAGGGCATGTCCGCTGAAGACTACCTGCATGAGTCGATCGTGGCCCCGAGCGCGCACGTCGTCGAGGGATACGCGGACATCATGCCGAAGAACTACGGCGACGATTACAGCGACGAACAGATCGACAGCCTTGTTGCCTATATCATGGTCGCTGGCTCGGAAGAGGGCGCGGCTGAAGACGCTGAATCGGACGAGGAAGCGACGGAAGAAGCCGAAGCAACCGAAGAAGCCGAAGCCACTGAAGAGGCTGAGGTAACCGAGGAACCGGCTGAAGAAGCGGATGCTGAGGCTGAAGCTACAGACGATGGCGCTGACGAAGGGGCTGCGGTGGCCGTGGGTGATGCTTCGGCGGGCGAAGGTGTCTTCACGCAGAACTGCGCGGGCTGCCATGGCGCGCAGGATGGCGCGGGTCCGGCGCTAACCGGCATGGGCGAGCGTGCGGAAACCCGCGTCGAGGGGATGTCCGCCGAGGAATATCTGCACGAGTCGGTTGTCGACCCCAGCGCGTACATCGTGCCGGGGTTCGCGGATATCATGCCGAAGCAGTACGAAGAGCAGTTGTCCGAGGATGAGATCGCTAATCTGATCGCGTTTATGCTGGAGCATTAAGCGCGGTTGTCTGTTGTATGTTG
>CAZVCM010000372.1:0-2478 GCA_964626105.1 uncultured Thermoflexus sp. | reverse complement strand
GCCAGCACCTGCGCGGCGAACGCCTCGTTCAGCTCGACCAGATCGACGTCGTCCATCGTCCACCCGGCGCGTTCTAGCGCCTTCGGAATGGCGTGGATCGGCGCGGCGAACAGCCACTTCGGTTCGACCGCCGCCTGCCCATAGCCCACCACCCGCGCGATCGGCGCGTGGCCTTTGCGCTCGGCGTATTCGCGGCTGGTGATTACCACCGCCGCCGCGCCATCGTTCAGCCCCGGCGAGTTTCCAGCTGTCACCAGCCCGTCCTCAATAAACGCCGGGCGCAGCTTGGCGAGTGTCTCGACCGACGTATCCGGGCGGATCGACTCGTCGCGCTCGAACAGCGTCACGTTCCCCTTACGATCGCGCAGTTCGACCGGGACGATCTCGTCCTTGAAGCAGCCTTGCTCCGTCGCCTGATGCGCCAGCCGGTGACTGCGCTCGGCGAAGGCGTCCATCTCGGCGCGCGTAATGCCGAACTCGCGCGCGATCAGCTCCGCCGCCTCGCCCATAATCCAGTTCTCGACATGGTCCCACAGCCCGTCCCACATAATCGCGTCGATCATCTCGAAATGGCCATACTTGTGCCCCTGGCGGCCCTTGAGATCCATGAACGGCGCGTTAGTCATGCTCTCGACCCCGGCGGCGATGTATGCGTCACCGTCCCCGGCGCGGATCTGGCTGGCGGCCAGCATCGCGGCTTTCAGGCTGCTGCCGCACACCTTGTTGACGACCATCCCGCCCACATGCGGCGGAATCCCTGCGCCCAGCGCGATCTGTCGTGGCAGCGCCTGGCCGGACCCCGCCGCCAGCACCTGCCCGACGATCACCTCGTCCAGCTCCGCCGGATCGATACCGCTGCGCTCCACCGCTGCGCGCACGACGAACTGCCCAAGCTGCGCTGCCGGAAAGGGTGTCAGCGCGCCGAGCAGCTTCCCTTGCGGCAGGCGTGCGCCGCTGAGAATGACGGCCTCACGCGCGTGTTTTTCGTTTTGTGCCATGCCTAATCTCCTGTTTCAAGCTGGCAAATGAGCCTAAGTAACCGCGCCGGTCCGGCGTTATGTCCAGGCGGCGCGCAATTGCTCGTAGCTGTTCTCCAGCGTGTCCGGCACGACCCGCGACCCGCCGATGACCGTCATGAAGTTCGTGTCCGCGTTCCAGCGCGGAACAACGTGCAGATGAAAATGATCCGGTATCCCGGCGCCCGCGCCCGCGCCGATGTTCGCGCCGGTGTTGAACGCATCGGGCCGGTAGACCGCGCGGAGCGCCGCCAGCGCCCGGTTGACCATCATCATCAGGTCCGCCAGCGCGTCCTTGCCCAGCGCTTCAGGCGTCGCCACATGCGCATAGGGGACGATCAGCAGGTGCCCGTTGTTGTAGGGGTAGCGGTTCAGCGTGGCATAGACATACTCCCCGCGTGCGACAACAAACTCCGTCGCGTCGTGTTCGGGGTGCTCGCCCTTGATGCAAAACAGGCAACCGTCATAGTCTTCGCGGTCTTCGCCGCGCAGGTAGGGCATGCGCCACGGCGTATAGAGAATCGGGTCCATGATCGTCCTCGCGCGATGGTGAGCGGCCTGTGCACCGCCGCCGGTACCGTACCGATTGTACCATCAGCGCCAGTTCTGCGGCTGTTCATCCAGACCATAAGCGGCGGCAGTTACGCGGCGGTTACAGCGGGTGGCGGATGGCGCTGGTTCGCGCCACAATCGGAGACACACGCCAACCCGTTATCGCGTATCACAGCTCGCGAAGGTGGTCTGCCATGTCTGATCTGTTTACGTACGAGTCGCTCCGCCAGGCGCTCGGCCAGCAGCCGTTTCGCTTTTACGAGCGTGTCGCCAGCACGCAAGACCTCGCGCGCGACTGGGCGCTCTCCGAGCCAGAGCTGCCCGCCGGGGCGCTGGTCATCGCCGAAGAGCAAACCGCCGGGCGGGGCCGCCAGCGGCGGGAATGGCGCACGCCGCCCGGTCAGGCGCTCGCGCTGAGCATGATTCTGCGCCCGCACCTGGTGCCGGAGCAACTGCCCCGCGTGACGATGCTCGGCGGGGTAGCGGTCGCGGCCACGCTCAGCCCGCTCCTGGGCGACGCGCTCGCGCTCAAGTGGCCGAATGACGTGCTGGTGCGCGGGCGCAAGCTCTGCGGCATCCTCTCCGAAGCGGTCTGGGAGGGCGACCGCATGGGGCCGGTCGTGATCGGCATCGGTCTGAACGTTCGTGTCGATTTCGCGCGCACCGATCTCGCGGGCTATGCCACCAGCCTCGAATCCGAGCTGGGCCAGCCCGTCAACCGGCACGCCTTGCTGGCGAACCTCGTCGGCCACCTGCTGCACTGGAGCCAGCGCATCCACGATCCGACGCTGGTCGAGGTGTGGCGCGGCTGGCTGAAGACGCTAGGCCGCCGCGTCACCGTCTACCCGCAAACCGACGGCAGCGCGTCGTACGAGGCCGTGGCCGAAACGGTGGACGACCTCGGCGCGCT
>CAZVCM010000371.1:0-2487 GCA_964626105.1 uncultured Thermoflexus sp. | reverse complement strand
AGCGTCAGCGTGCGGCGGAACACGATCTGCGCGGCGCGATAGAGACGCAGGCGAGCCCGCGCGACGTCTTTCGGGACTTCGCTGTGCAGCACGCGGATCTCGTCATACAGCGGGTGGAACAGGCGCGCCAGCTCCAACGCGTAGAACGCCAGCTTGTGCGGCGCGAGTTCTTCGTACGCCTGCATCATCACTTCGGGCATCTCCAGCAGCTTGCCGATGAACTGGCGTTCGCGCGGGCCGAGCAGCGACAGATCCGCGCCGTCGTCGGTTAGGCCTGCCTCATCCGCCTGGCGGAAGATCCCGGCGCAGCGGACGTGCGCGTTCTGAATGTAGTAGACCGGGTTATCGTTGGCGTGCTTGCGCGCCAGGTCGAGGTCAAATTCCAGGTGGCTGGTGGGGCTGCGCGCCAGGATGAAATAGCGCACCACATCCGCGCCGACATCCGCGACGAGCTCGTCAAGCGTGACATACTCGCCGCGCCGTGTGCTCATGCGCCGCGCTTCGCCCCCTTCGACCAGCGTCACGAACTGGTGCAGCAGGACGTGCACCGGCCCCGGATCGTAGCCGACCGCTTGCAGCCCGCGCGCGACCGTCTGCGCCTCGATGATGTGGTCCGCGCCGAGCACGTTGATCAGATAGTCGAAGCCGCGATTGAGCTTGTTGATGTGGTAGGCGATGTCCGGCAAGGCGTAGGTCGGCTCGCCGCTGGACTTGACCAGCACGCGATCTTCGTCGTCGCCAAGCTCGGTGGAGCGGAACCAGACCGCTTCCTGCGCGTCCGGCGGCGCTTTCGCGCGTTCCTCGTCGCTGGCCCCTTCGCGCGTCACCGCGCGGTAGACGTATCCCTGGCCCTCGAGGCGCTTCAGCACGTCCCACACGCTGCCGTCTTCGTACAGGCTGTTCTCGTTGAAGAACACGTCAAAGTGGATATTGACCTTCGCCAGCGATGCCTCGATCCACTTGAAGATCGCTTTCTCGGCCTCGTCTTTGAACCGCTGCCACGGCTCGTCCCGCAGCGCGTCGCCGTGCTGCTCGATCAGGTCCTGCGCGATCGTCGCGAGGTAATCGCCCTGATAACCCTCGGCGGGGAACTCGCTCGGCAGGCCCAGGGCTTCGCGGTAGCGGGCTTGCAGGCTCAGGCCGAGCAGTTGCATCTGCCGCCCCGCGTTGTTGAAGTAATACTCCATCTCGGTCGTGTAGCCGAGCGCTTGCAGCAGGTTCGCCATCGTGCTGCCGATTACGCCGCCGCGCGTGCGCCCAACGGTGATCGGGCCGGTCGGGTTCGCGCTGACGCATTCGACCTGCGCTTTCTTGCCGCGACCGATCTCTTGCGCGAAGACCTCGTCGCCTGCCGCGATGATCGCGTCCACCTGCGCCAGCACCCAATCACCCGCCAGCCGGAAGTTGATGAAGCCGGGCGGCGCGACTTCAACCGCGCCGATCGCGTCTCCGGCGGGCAGGTGCGCGGCGATCGCCTGTGCGACATCGAGCGGCTTGCGGCGCGCGGCCTTCGCCAGTTGCAGCGCGACCGGGCTGGCATAGTCGCCGAGTTCTGGCTTGGCGCTGCGCTGCACCGTGATCGTCTCCGGCAGGTCGAACTCAGGCAGCGCCCCGTTGGCCTGCGCGGCCTGGATCGCGGCGCGAATCCGGTGGGCTAATTGGGTGGGCAGCAGTTCCACAGTGAAGGCTCCTCGAACAGACGTGGCCGGATAGGACCGCGCCATTGTAGCACAGATTCGCCTGGAGTCATGACGCTTTTGAGCAAGAATCTCTGATGAATATCGCGCACCGTTGAATTGATGGCTGGAGGGGCGGAGCTTGCTCCGCCCACGCTGGTCTGAGGTTGTTCGCAGCGGGCTGCGCCCCGACGCGACGAATTTGCGGGCGAACGCCCTTTCAGCACCTCGCAGCGCAATACACGCTACGGTCCGCCCGGCGGCGGAGTCACGTCGACCGGTGTGGCGCCCGGCTCCGTGTCGTCATTGTCATCGGTAGTGGAGGGCGCATGATCGGTCGATTGTGGCAGCGTGGCGAACGTCAGCGCCGCGAAATCGAACGGCTCGCGGCCCAGTTGTCGCATGATCGCCTGCTCGTTGGCGGTCTGCGCCTGGACGGCCTGCCGCATCCAGTTGTTGCGCTCGTCCTCGAAGATGCGCTCGATGCGCTCCACAAACGGCGAATAGTACGCCGGATCCTGGCGCTTGGCGGCGGGCAAAATCCGCCACTCGCTGACCTCGTCGATCAGCCGCCCGGCGGTGTGGTGGTAATTTGCGTAGGTGTGTCCGTACATCTTCAGGTCGATGAACTGCGAGAACGCGAGGCCGAGCGCGGTCGTCACGGCGACGAGCGGTTCCCCGCCGAGCGCGGCGACCGCCGAGCTCAGGCCGGTGACGACAAGGATCGCGATTCGCCAGCGCCGCAGCTTGGTATAGTTCTCTTCGAGCTTGCGCAGATACCACTCGCTTTGCGGGATGACGCGCAGGCGGG
>CAZVCM010000370.1:0-2487 GCA_964626105.1 uncultured Thermoflexus sp. | reverse complement strand
GCCTGTCGCCAGGAACATGAAAATCGCGGTCATGATCGGGTTAACCAGCAGCATAGGCAGCGCGCCGAGGATCACCCCCGCCGCGACGACCATGCCCGTATAGCGCCCGCGCCGCTTGCGCGTCAGCGCCCGCACAATCGCGCCGATCGCGCCGCCCACCGCCGACGACACAAAAAACGCGATGAAGATCATGAAGAAGCCAAACCCAAAGCGCGCCAGCAAAAAGGCCGCGATGAAGCTCACGACCACGCTGACCACACCCGCGATGGCGTAATCAAACGACTGCGCGTCGAAGAACTTATCCTGCTGCTCGCGGACGCACTCCCGGCAGCGATACCCGACCGGCGTGCGCACCGCGCACTTGGTGCACATCGGGCGGCCACAGCGGTTGCAGCGGAGCGTCGCCACTTCCTTCGGGTGCACTGGGCAGGTGACGACTTCGTCCTCGGTTTCAGTCACAGGGATGGAATTGGTTTCAGATAGTGTCATCAGCGTTCGCATTCAATTCAGCGGGATGATCGCGCCAGTGGGCCGGTCTACGCTTGGTGCCCGCGCGCGGGCACTGCCCCTTCCGCCGGACCGGGCGCTACCTCGCTGTTGGCGTTACTGGCGCGGCTCGGCACGCGTGGCTCCAGCCGGTCCAGCAAGGAGCGATAGAAATAGTTACGGTCGCGCAGGCGCACAAAGCGGCTGACATGCTCGCTGGCCCGGATCGTTACGTGATCCGACGACTCCAGGCTGGCGATCAGCTCGCCATCCACCGTCAGCACGACCTCGGTCGCCGTGTGCGGATCGACCACCACCCGGATCGTCGCGCCCTGCGCCAGCACCATCGGGCGATCCATACTCAGATGCGGCGCGACCGGCACAACCAGGATGTTCTTCAATTCCGGCGGCAGGATCGGCCCGCCGACCGCCAGCGCGTAAGCGGTGGACCCGGTCGGCGTGGCGATGATCAGCCCGTCGCCGTGATAAGTCGTCGCCCAGCCGCCATCAATGTGCGTGTCCAGCCGGATCGATTTGGCGATCGCCCCGCGCGAGATCACGACGTCGTTCAGCGCGTCGCTCGTCCCGAACAGCACATCGCCCCGCCGGATCTCGCAGCGGATCATCATCCGGTGCTCGATCCAGTAGTCGCCCGCGAGCACCATTTCCAGGCTCTGCTCCCAATCGTCCGGGCTGACTTCCGCCAGAAACCCCAGATGACCGGCGTTGATACCTAGCATCGGCACATTCGCCGGGGCGCACACCCGCGCCGCACGCAGCATCGCGCCATCACCACCGATCGCGATCACCATGTCAGAGCCTTTGACCAGTGGCTGCGCGCGCGTTGCGTCCCAGGCGGTGCGGACCCACGCATCAATCCCTCTGGCTTGCAACGACTGCGCGATCGCCTGTGCGATCGGCGCGGTGCCTGTCCGCAGCGGGTGGGCCAGAATACCGACATGCTGGAAGGTCTGCACCGGACCGGCCTTTCTCTTCTCGGCGTGTGAAGTGATTATAACCGTGCCGAAAGCCGCGTCAAACGGGGTGCGCGTGGAGCGCCCCATCCACGTCTCTCCCCTTCCTTCCCCCAGAACGAGGGAAGGGAAGGGGCCGGGAGATGGGGGGGAATCCGACACCTTCTCACGCACGCTACTCCCGCCGGTTGCCGGGCAGCGCGATCTCCAGCGCGGTCGCGACGCTGCGCACGCGGATGATCTCGGCGTCGATCCCGTCCAGGTCGTCGCGGCGCGTGGTCTTCGGGACCATCACGCGCCTAAAGCCGAGCTTGGCTGCCTCGCGCACGCGCATCGCGGTTTGGCTGACCGCGCGCAACTCTCCGCTGAGACCCAACTCTCCCACAAACGCCATATCGGCGGGAACCGGTACTTCCCACATGCTCGATGCGATCGCGACCGCCGTCGCCAGGTCCGAGGCCGGTTCGTCGATCTTCAAGCCGCTGATCACGTTGACGAAGATATCCTTCTCGAACAGGCGCATCCCCAGCCGCTTGCTAAGGACCGCTGTGATCAGCATCAGGCGATTGAAGTCCACCCCGTTCGCGGTGCGGCGCGGGTTCGGATAAACCGTCTGGCTAGCGAGCGCGTGGACCTCGACCAGCAGCGGGCGCGTGCCTTCGAGTGTCACCGCGATCGCGCTGCCCGGCGCGTTGATCTCGCGCTCGGCAATGAACACCTCGGATGGGTTCGTGATCTCCACCAGCCCGCGATCCTGCATCTCGAACACGCCGACCTCGCTGGTCGCGCCAAAGCGGTTCTTGACGCTGCGCAGCAGCCGATACGCCTGGAAGCGGTCGCCTTCGAGGTACAGCACGGTGTCGACGATGTGCTCCAGCACGCGCGGCCCGGCGATCACGCCCTCTTTGGTGACATGCCCGACCAGAAAGACCGCCACGCCGGTGTTCTTTGCCAGCTCGCGCAGGGCGCTGGCGCACTCGCGCACCTGGCTGACGCTCCCGGCCGCCGAGGTGATCTCCGAGCTGAA
>CAZVCM010000369.1:0-2500 GCA_964626105.1 uncultured Thermoflexus sp. | reverse complement strand
CATCCCCCAGCCACGAGCGCACAAAACTGTTTCTGAGTAAGATACTGTAGCGGGCCCGCGTGGCTCTCATTACGCCTCGTCAGACAGGGACAGATCGAACTCGCGCGGGGAGACGCGCCGCGAAAAATCGTAGTACACCCGGTACGGGCCGAAGTCTCGCGTGCGATAGCGCACATCGGCTTCGGCCAGTGCCGCCTCAACCGCCCGATCCAGCGCGGGGAAGTTCTGCGTAATCCACACCACGCGCTCGGCCTGCGCCACCTCGGTAACATAGGGTGGGTAGCGGTTCGCGTCCGCTCCGGCCTGCTCCGCCATATACGGCAGAATGCTGTCGAAGATCACCTTCTCGTGCGACAGAAACGCGATGCGGTACGCCGTCCAGAAGCTCGCGTAGCCGTGTGTATATCCATTTTCCGTCAGGAAGTCGATTAGCGGAGCGTCATAACGCGCCGGGATGCGCAGTTCCTCGTTGAGTTGGAACTGCAAGCCATCGCCGCTCTGCGTCAGCCGGACGACCGTCCCCGCCTGGAACGCCAACAGCAGGCCGAGCGCGCCCGCCGCCATCGCCGGACCGAAGCGCCGCAGCCGATCGATCCCCAGCGCCAGCCCGATCGACGCCGGAGTCCACAGCGGCATCAGGTAGCGGCCTGTCGCGTCGAAGAAGCTCGAAACCACGAAGATCGCGGCAAATACGCCAAAGACCAGCCAGACCCAGCCCTCGGCGCGCAAGCGGGCAGTCATGCCCTGGCGCACGCGCGGGCGCAACGTGCTCAGGAAGTCAACCAGCAGCGCGAGCAACAACGGCAGGATGAGCAGATTCTCCAGCGCCAGCGGAAACCCAGGCGCCGCCGGTTCGCGCAAGCCGTATAGCGTCGGCAGGCCAAGCCCCAGCATCCCGAGCGCCCGGTCCAGCGCCGTGAACGACGCGCCGCCCGGCGTCCCGTAGCCATCGAACAGATACGCCAGCGCTTCCCACTCATGCCGCAGGTTGTAGAGCCACCACGGCCAGCCGCCGAGCACAAACCCCACTGCGGCGAGCGCGTACCCGCGCCAGTGCCGCGTTGAAAACGCACGTAACCCGAGCAGTCCGGCGGCCGCGATCGCGGTGACAATCGACGGGTTGACCCACCACCCAACTCCGGCGGCCAATCCCAGCAGCCCCCAGCGCCAGAGATCGTGCTGCCGCCCGACCGTCACCTGCCAGGCCAGTAACAGCGTCAGGTTAGCGAAGAGCACGCTGTCCGGCCAGCCACCGAGCGGGATCGCCGTATAAAGCGTGGCGCTCGCCGGAGGAATCGCCATGATCAGCAGGGCGATTGCCGCGACGCGCGCGCTCCCACTCACGGCGCGCGCCAGCCCGTAGCCACTGAGCAGCGTCAGCACGAAAATCGCCGCGTGGACAAGACGCCCCGTCTCGACCGATTCCCCCAGCAGATCAAAACCACCCGCCACCGCGATCGCGTTCAGGCTGCCCATGTATGGCTGGCCGTAGAAGAATGTCGGGATCGGCTTGCCCAGGCGGATATGGCGCGCCATCAGATCGACGATCGCCTCGTCGGACTCGAACGCAATGCCGTCGGTGGCGATAATCCACCCGCGCAGCAGCATCGCCAGCCCGACAATGAGCAAGATTATCAGGAGATCGCGTCGGCGTGAGGACATCATGTTCTCGGTGAAAAGGAGCGCGCACCCGCCCACCACCCGCCCGAAACGGCGCATCTGGCGGCGCGGCGCTGTTCTTTGCTGCGTATCGCTGTTAGAATCATGTAAAATCAGCGCGGATTGTAAGACCAAAACGAGCTCCCGCGCATCCAACTTAACAGAGTAGCACATGTTACCAACCTGCGCCCGGACCGGCTCCACAGCACAAACCGACCGCGGGCGCTTTTGACGAACGGTAACGAGAACGAGAGGCGTCATGGCAAACGACAAACTATCTTTCACACTGACCACCAGCACGCCCCAGACCGCCGGAGAATCGCAGGCGCCGGGCGGCGGGCCGCAGAAGGAAAAGGTGATCATTATCGGGTCCGGCCCCGCTGGGCTGACGGCGGCGCTGTATTCGGCGCGCGCCCAACTGCATCCACTGGTCATCGCCGGGCATGAGCTGGGCGGTCAGGTGTCGCTGACCTACGAGATCGAGAATTATCCGGGCTTCCCCGAGCCAATGACCGGGCAAGAACTGGTCGAGCGCATGAAGGCGCAAGCGGAGCGTTTCGGCGCGCGCATCAACCTGTTCAGCGCGGTAACCGAGGCAGACTTCAGCCGTCCGGGTGGCCCGTTCTATCTGAAGACCGATGATGGCAATGAGTACGAGGCCGAGGCGGTCATCGTCAGCGCGGGCGCGACGCACCGGCACCTGAACGTGCCCGGCGAGAAAGAGTTCACCGGCAACGGCGTGAGCTACTGTGCGACGTGTGACGGCTTCTTCTTCCGCGACAAGCAGGTGGTGGTCGTCGGTGGTGGGGACAGCGCGCTCGAAGAAGGGCTGTTCCTGACC
>CAZVCM010000368.1:0-2535 GCA_964626105.1 uncultured Thermoflexus sp. | reverse complement strand
TCACGATTGTGTAGCGATGCTGCAGCTCGCGCATGAGTTCTTCGATGCGCAGCGTGGCGATGGGGTCTAACGCGGAGCACGGCTCGTCCATCAGGATGATCTCTGGCTCGACCGCCAGCGCCCGCGCGATGCACAGCCGCTGTTGCTGCCCGCCCGAGAGCGCCAGCCCCGATTTTTTCAGATCGTCCTTCACCTCGTCCCACAGCGCGGCCTGTCGCAGGCTGCGCTCTACGATCTCCTCGAGCGCGGCTTTGTCTCGCAGGCCCAGCACGCGCGGCCCATACGCCACATTGTCAAAGATCGACTTGGGGAACGGATTCGGTTTCTGGAACACCATCCCGATCCGCCGCCGCACCTCGACCGGGTCGACCGCTGGATCGTACAGGTTCTGGCTGTGGAACAACACTTCGCCCTCGACGCGCGCGCTGGGAACCAGCTCGTTCATGCGGTTGAGGGAGCGCAGCAGCGTGCTCTTGCCACACCCCGACGGGCCGATTAGCGCGGTGATCTTGTTCGGCGCGAACTTCAGGTTCACGTTCCGCACGGCGCGAAATTCGCCGTAATATACATCAAGCGAGCGCGTTTCGATCGCGCTTGTGCCATTGTGGCTGGCAGTCATCAGGTCAGTCTCCTACTCAGGCGGTTGCGCAGAATGATCGCAAGCGAGTTGATGCTCAACAGCAGAATGAGCAGCACGACGATGGCGGCAGCGGCGGCGCTGCGGAACTCGTCTTGCGGCAGCGTTGTCCAGCGATAGATCACCAGCGGCAGCGCGGTGAAGATCGAGAACGGCCCTTCCGGGTCGCGGGTGAGGTAGGTCGCGCCGCCAACCATGATCAGCGGGGCGGTCTCGCCAATCGCGCGTGAGATCGCAAGGATCGTGCCGGTCAGGATGCCGGGCATCGCGTTCGGCAACACGTGATGCCAGATGGTCTGCCACTGCGTCGCGCCGAGCCCATAGCTCGCCTGGCGCAGCGACCCGGGCACGGCGCGGATCGCTTCTTGCGCATTGACGATGATCAGCGGCAGGATGAGCAGCGCGAGGGTAAACCCGGCGGAGAGCACCGTTCGCCCATTGGCCGTGTTCGCGCCAAACGTTTGCCCGCTGGTTAGGGGTTCCAGCGCGCGCACGAAGATCGCCAGTCCAAGCATCCCATAGATGATCGAGGGAACGCCTGCCAGATTGCTGATATTGGTCTGGATGATGCGGTTGAGGCGTGTGTCACGCGCGTATTCTTCGAGGTACAGCGCTGCGCCCACGCCGATCGGGAACGCGACGACGATGGTAATCAGGATAGTGAGCAGCGAGCCGAGGATCGCCGGGCGGATGCCGGTGGCATCGGGCTGGCGCGGGTCGAGCGGGCTGGTCAGGAACTGCCAGTTCACCCAGCTACGCCACTGCAGATCAGCCTGCGGGAATTCCTCAGCGACAAACGTCTCGATCTCGGCGCGCTGGCGCAGCGACGGCCACAACTGCCAGCTATCGACCACGGTCGGGTTAATGACCTGATCGAAGACCAGCGTCTCCAGCGCCTCGCGGTCCATGTTAGCGTTGATCAGGCGGGCGGCCTCGGCGCTGGAAAGCTCGTTCAGCGGACGATCCGCAAGTTCAGCCGGATAGGTGTACTCGGCCAGCGCGTCACTTACCAGCGCGGGACTGAGTTCCGGCCACGCGGTTTGCGGCGCGCTCAGCACGTTTTCGAGGATGAAGCGGCGCAACAGCGCCTCGCGCACGTTCTGCGCCAGGACTTGTTCTAACTCGCTCTCCGACAGGTCTTCGAGAGGTCGCCCGGTCGGCGCGCCATCGAGCAGCAATGCGTCCGGCTCGACATCGTACTGCACAGCGACCAGCCCGAATGACTTATCGGCGATGGTCCACAGCAGCGTTGCCAGGGCGATCAGCGCCAGCGCAATCGACGCCCGATAGAGCAATCGCGCAATTGTCCCGCGCAGATGCCGCGCTGCTAGCGTGCGCTGCAGCGTGCTACCTTCGGGAAGTGTGGTGCGTTGGACGTCGCGATCCGGCAAGCGATTCCACAGCGCAGCGAGCGCGCCAAGCCCGCCGAGCAGGCTGCCGAGCGCGCTGGCGCCAGGAGACGCGCCGATCGCGGCGCCCGCTAACGCAGCACCTAGCGCGGCGCCAAGCATTCCAACCGCAACGCCGAGCGCCAGCCCCAGCCGGGGTGAGTAGCCCTTGCGCGCTGCGATCGAGGGTGTGGTCAGGCCGCCGTTCAGCGCCATCAGCACGGCGATGAAGCCCGCCGCAATCAGTGTGACACGATCCATGGCTATCCCCTGCCTGTCAGTCGTAAACTTCGCGGAAACGCGCGACGAAGGCCCGGCTTAGCACGTTGAGGCCGAGCGTCATCAAGAACAGCAGCAAGCCGACCATAAAGATGCTGTTGTAGTCGAGCGTGTCGTAAGCCAGGTCTCCGCCGCTGATGCTGGCGATGTAGCCGGTCATCGTCCAGGCGGACTCGAACGGGTTCGCAGTCAGGTTCGGGCGCGCGCCCGCCGCGACCGCCATGATCATCG
>CAZVCM010000367.1:0-2644 GCA_964626105.1 uncultured Thermoflexus sp. | reverse complement strand
GCCTTCGGAAACGCAAACAGCACAACCTTCTGGCCGCGATAGTCGCTCAGCCGGACGGTCTCGCCATCTTGATTCTTGAGCGCAAAGTCGGGCGCTTGCTCGCCAACTGTGGGCATCTCAGATCCTCCTGTCGTCCAATGGCCGCAACATGCCAGACTTTAGCACACTCGCGGCGCGATCGGCGCAGGGATGCAGCGGGCGCCAGGAATCACCAAGCGGGCCGGCTCGGAGCGAGCGAGCAGCAGGCCGCTGGTGATACAAATTTGGGCTGGTTTTTCGCGCGTCGCTTGCTTAGTGCAGCGTCCGCAGCACGGCCAGCACGCGCCCCTGCACGTTCACCTGATCCGCGTTGACGTAGATCGGGTCCATCGTGGGGTTCGCGGGCTGCAGGCGCACCTGGTTGCCTTCCAGGTAGTACTTCTTGAGCGTGGTTTCGCCGCGTTCCGTGAGGTACACGGCGACCATGTCGCCGTTCCGCGCAATGTTCTGGCGCTCCAGCACGATCACGTCGCCATCAGCAACCATCGCGTCGATCATCGAGTCGCCGGTCACGCGCAGCGCAAACAACTCGTTTTGCCGGTGCTTGCCAAGCATCCCCTGGGGCACGTCAATGATGTCGTCATCATCGAAGTAGTACCCAAAGTCCTCGCCTGGCAGCGGGACGGGCGCGCTGGCTGCGATCTTCCCGACCAGCGGGATCTGCACCAGATGCGCCGCATCAACCACCTTGACGGGCATCTCCTGGCTGGGCGACACCAGCCGCAGCCCGCGCGAGACTTCCGGCGAGCGCGCCAGCAAGCCGTATTCGACCAGCTTGTTGAGGTTGTAATTGACGACCGAGGTCGAAGCGATATCGACGGCTTCTCCGATCTCGCGGATCGTGGGCGGATACCCGTGACTGTTGATGAAGGACTCGATAAATTTGAGGATGCGCTTCTGGCGTGTGGAAAGCTTGGGCTCCATAGTGCTCGCTCCTGAAAATCGCCTGTTGCGCCAAATAGACGGCTCGCGTCGCAGTCGCACAACAGTTCGAATGTTAAAAGAATTATAATCTGAACTTATGTTCTGTGTCAAGGCGCGGGCAGTTGGCAGCGAGTGAGGCACACCGTATACTCGAAGAAAACCTTGCATGATCAGTTTGATTGATCATTTTGACTGAGGATTTAACTGAGGGAGGTAAGACAAAACAATGGCGATTTCGCTGACCTGGCTAGGTCACTCCGCGTTTCACGTAACCATCGGCGAATATCATATTTTGATCGATCCCCATATCTCCGGCAACGCGCTCGCACCCGTGTCCGCCGACGAACTGCCCGCCGATTTCATTCTACTCTCGCACGGGCATGACGATCACGTGGGCGACACGGTGGACATCGCGCACCGCACCGGCGCAACTGTGGTCGCCAACAACGAAATCGCGATCTGGTGCCGCGACAAGCACAATATCAAGAACGTTCACACGCTCAACACCGGCGGCGGCGTGCAGCTCCCCTTCGGGCGCGTCGAGCTGACGATCGCGTTTCACAGCTCTGAGCTGCCTGACGGGTCGTATGGCGGCCAGCCGAACGGGCTGCTGCTCTTCACCAATGAGGGCAAGACGATCTACCACGCGGGCGATACGACTGTTTTTCACGAGATGGAGTACATCGGCCAGCGCGGTATCGACCTCGCCATGCTGCCGATTGGAGACTATTACACGATGGGGATCGAAGGCTCGCTACAGGCGATCAAGCTACTGAAGCCGAAAGCCGTGATCCCGATGCATTACAACACCTTCGACAAGATTGTGCAGGACGTGGTCAACTGGGCGCAGCGCGTCCACAACGAGACGGACGCGCAACCGATTGTGCTCGACCCCGGTGGGACACACACGCTGAGCTAAAGCTACTTACGAGCAAACGCTTCTCGTATGGGCGCAGCTTGCTGCGCCCGCTGTTTTTTGATCCGGGTGGTTATTGACGGGCGGAACTTGCTCTGCCTCTCCCTCAGACGCCGGATTACCCTCGTGCCGAAGTCTGGTAGCGGCTAGCTCCCCCTCACTGCTTGTGGCTTGCGCGTGTGCCAGTCTGTCACGCGCTGGTAGGCGTCGGCAGCGCGTAGGATGCTCGCCTCGTCGAACGCGGGGCCGATCAATTGCATCCCGATCGGCAGCGCCTGCGCGTCGAAGCCGCACGGTACGCACATCGCCGGAATGCCTGCGAGGCTGGGCGTCAGGGTGAAGATGTCCGCCAGATACATCTGCAGCGGATCGTCGATCTTCTCGCCGATGCGGAATGCCGTACTCGGCGTGGTCGGCGTCAGGATCACATCCACCGCCTCAAACGCCTGGTCGAAGTCTTGCCGGATCAGCGTGCGAACCTTCTGCGCCTTCAAATAGTACGCGTCGTAGTATCCCGCCGACAGCGCGTACGTGCCGAGCATGATCCGCCGCTTGACTTCCGCGCCGAAACCCTGGCCGCGTGTGGCCTTGTAGGTCGGCCACATGCCGCCCGCCTCGACCCGCGAACCATAGCGCACCCCATCGAAGCGCGCGAGGTTGGCGGACGCCTCTGCCGGGCCGATCAGGTAGTAGACGTGCGCCCCATAGCGCGTCTGCGGCAGGATGATCTCGCGCACGTCCGCCCACACCCCGGCGAACTGGTCG
>CAZVCM010000366.1:0-2675 GCA_964626105.1 uncultured Thermoflexus sp. | reverse complement strand
CTGCGCGCCCCGGTCGTCGGTGGCCGGGGCGCGTGTGTTTGGGCACGGGTGGCAGCGCGGCCAGATAGTGCTAGGATTCAGGGCGCGCGGCACGGTGTGGGAAGGTGACGGAAACATGCGGAAGGTCAGACGCCCGGCAGGCTGGTCGGCCCGGATCGCGTTGCTGGTGTGCGTGGCGCTGCTGGTGCCGCTAGGGCAGATCATGGCACAGGATGACGCCGGGGCAATCCGCTTCACGCATGCCGAGATCGTCTTTCCGGCGGCGATCCAGTTCCTCGCCGGAGTGAGCGCCGCACCGAATGCGATCAGCCACGGCGAGCTGACCGTCTCACAGGACGGCGATCCCTTACGCACGTTCGAGATCACCGACGCCGCGTTCGAGCTGCGCGAGCGCGAAACGGCCACCGAGATGATCGTCACCTGGACCCTGGACGCGCCCCCCTATCCGCGCCCCTTCGCGCCGCTGGCATATGAGTGGGGCGTCATGACGGAGGATGGCGCGCTCTCCACCGCATCCGGTGAGGTGATGTACGCCGATACGCGTTTTACGTGGCAAACCGCTGGCGAGCCGCCCCTGACGCTGCACTGGCACAATGATCGCCTGAACGGCGCGGGGATTCGCGCCGAGCTAGAGCCAGTCCTCGCCGCGCTGCGCGACCATACCGGACAGGCGCCAGCGTTCGAGTTCGCGATCTACGACCCGGACGCGCCGCTCTGCCCAAGCGTGACCGATCCGCAAACGGGTGACAGCGCGCCGGGCGTCGTCTCGCGGCTGAACGAACAGGTCTTTGACTGCTCACTTGCGCAACATCTGCGCGTCTACGGCGACACAGGCGTCGCGTTCATTCAGCGCCCGACGCTCGGCTATACGGAGTTGCGCGACCTGCTGGCAACGCATATGGCGCGAGACATATACCTGCGGCTGTGGGACGAAGCAGGCGCGGACGTCCCGGCGTGGTTCGCGGAAGGGCTGGCGGCGCTCTATCGCCCGCGCCCTGACCTGCCCGCGCTCGGATTGGTCCGCGCCGCGCTGGAAGACGGCTCCACGCTACCCGCTGACGCGCTGGCGAGCGCGCCGCCCGACGACGCCTCGGTGAACGAGCGCGCGTTGTGGCAGGCGCAAAGCGCGGTCCTCGTGCGCTATCTGGCGGACCGTACCGGCCCGGATGCGCCATTCGAGGTCGCGCGGGCGCTGGCCGAGGGCGAGCCGTTCGACGATGCGTTGGCCGCGCTGGACGAGACGCTTGCGGCGGGGCTGTGGGATACCTGGGCACAGTGGGCTGTGTCGGACGAAGCCAACCGCGCCGCCGCGTGGACGCTCTATAAGGAACCGGCGCCAACGCCCACCACCGCGCCGACCGTAACGCCAAGCGCCACGCCGCGCCTGACCCGCACGCCAAGCCCGGCGCCCACGCTCACAGCGCCAACCGGACCGGATGTGACGCCGACGTTGCTCGGCAACGTTGCGCCGCAGGTGATCGTCGGGCAGGCGCCGACCGAGGTATCCGTTACGCGGACCAACACGCCGTTGCCACCGGGCAGCCTGCCGAGCGCCACGCCGCGCCCGGCGCCGCAAGCGCCCACTGAACCTAGCGAGACGCGCGTGGATGAAACCGAAACGCTCGGCGTGGTTTTGCTGGCGTCCGGCGGCGCGCTGCTGCTGATCGCGATCGGCCTGCTGCTCCGGCAGCGATAAGGCAAGCGGTTAACCTTTAGCGAGAACCAATACCAACGACCCGGATGCTATTGCATGCTTGCGGGAAGAACAGAATTGGGATTGCGGCATCGTTTTTGGCTAATGGCTATTATGCACTTTGCGCGGGAAATCGGACGACTGAGTGTAGGGACGGACCAAGCTCCGCCCGTGGTTACCTATGATTGGTCGACAGCGGGCGCAGCAAGCTGCGCCCCTACGATAAGCGCGGGCTTTAATGCCTGATCTGTCTTGTCAAAGCGCATGACACACTTTAGTTGCTAACCGCTAATCGCTAACTGCTAACCGTTGATACCGAGGTGTACTGTGAAGAAAGCGATCTACGACTTTTCGTTTGACGAGCTGAGTGCGCTGACCAGCGTGTGGGGCTTGCCGGGCTATCGCGCGCGGCAGCTTTGGGAGTGGCTGTACGTCCGCAAAGTGACCGACTTCGACGCGATGACCAGCCTGCCCGCCGAGCTGCGCGCCCGCCTGGCGGACGAGTTCGTTCTCAGCCGCCTGGAGCAAACCGCCGAGTTGCTGTCCAACGACGGGCAGACGGTCAAGCGGCTGTTGCGCCTGCCGGACGGCCAGATGATCGAAAGCGTGCTGATGGAATACGACGACCAGCGCCGCACCGCGTGCATCAGCACGCAGGCCGGGTGCGCGATGGGCTGCGTCTTCTGCGCGACCGGGCAGATGGGCTTTGGGCGGCACCTGACCGCCGGAGAGATCGTCGAGCAAGCGCTGATCTTCGCGCGCCAGCTTGAAGCGGAAGGCGAGCGCTTGAGCAACATCGTGCTGATGGGTATGGGCGAGCCGTTCCACAACTATGACAACACGCTGGAAGCGATCCGCCGCCTGAACGATGAGCACGGGCTGAATATCGGCCAGCGCCACATCACCGTCAGCACCGTCGGCCTCGTCCCGGCAATTCGCCAGTTCGCCGAGGAAGGCTTGCAGGTCAAGCTGGCGATCAGCC
>CAZVCM010000365.1:0-2741 GCA_964626105.1 uncultured Thermoflexus sp. | reverse complement strand
ACGACCGGGGCGCTGCTTTTTCGCTTGAGGCTAACCGCTAACGGCTAACCGCTGCTCCAAGACGTCAAACTGCGCCAACTGCTCGTACAACTTCAAGCGCGACGGAACGTCGTCGCGGAGCAGCTTGAGGAGGTCCTCAGCGCGCTCTGGGTTCGCGGCGCGGAGCATCCGGAAGCGGTTCTGCTGGTACATCCACTTCTCGATGTCCTGCGTCGGCGCCTTCGAGTCGAGCATGAGCGGCTGCTTGCCCGTGCGCGCGTTGTCCGGGTTGAAGCGGTAGAGCGGCCAGAACCCGCCTTCGACGGCGTCTTTTTGAAGGTCCATGCCATAGCGCATGTCGATACCGTGCGCGATGCACTGCGCGTAGGCGATGATGATCGACGGGCCATCGTACGCCTCAGCCTCGGCGAATGCCTTGACCGCCTGGTTCATGTTGGCGCCCATTGCCACCTGCGCGACGTAGATGTTGCCATACGTCATGCTGATCATGCCCAGGTCCTTCTTGGGCAGCGACTTCCCGGCGGCGGCGAACTTCGCAACCGCGCCGCGCGGCGTCGCCTTCGACATCTGGCCGCCGGTGTTCGAGTACACGCCGGTGTCGAGCAGCAGGACGTTGACATTCCGCCCCGACGCCAGGACATGGTCCAGCCCGCCGTAGCCGATGTCATAGCCCCAGCCGTCACCGCCGATGACCCACACCGAGCGCTTCACCAGATACTCGGCCACGGTCAGCAACTGCTGCGCAACCTCGTTCGTTTCCTGTTCGAGCAAGACCTTCAGTTCAGCCACGCGGGCGCGCTGCGCCTCGATCCCTTCCTGCGTGCTCTGGTCCGCATCGCGGATCGCCTGCAGCAGGTCCAGATTCTGCGTCGCCATCGTCGCCAGCTCGTCGAGCTTCTCATAAGCGTACTCGGTCAGCTTGTCGGCGGACAGGCGCATCCCAAGGCCAAACTCGGCGGCGTCCTCGAACAGCGAGTTCGACCAGGCCGGGCCGCGACCATCCGCGCGTTGCGCGTAAGGCGTGGTCGGCAGGTTCCCGCCGTAGATCGAGGTGCAGCCGGTGGCGTTCGCGATAACCGCGTGGTCACCGAATAGCTGGGTTAGCAGCTTGATGTACGGCGTCTCGCCACAGCCTGCGCACGCGCCCGAGAACTCGAACAGCGGGCGCACGAACTGCGAGCCCTTGACCGTCGTGCGGCTGAACGTCTCCGCCGGGGTCTCAGGCAGCGTGATGAAGTAATCCCACTTGGCGGCTTCCATCATGCGCAGGTCGTCGGTCAGCGGCGCCATGTTGATCGCCTTGCGGTCGGTCTTCTGGCCGCTTTCGTCCTTCGCGTACGCCGGGCAGGTCTCCACACACACGCCGCAGCCGGTGCAGTCTTCGGGCGATACCTGGAGCGTGTACTTCATGCCTTCCCAGGCGCGGCCCTTGGCTTCCATCGTCTGCCAGCCTTGCGGCGAGCTGCCGTTGGCAAACTCGGCGCCGTAGACCTTCATGCGGATCGTGGCGTGCGGGCAGACAAACGCGCACTGGTTGCACTGGATGCAGACCGCCGGATCCCAGACGGGGATCTCGGTCGCGATGTTGCGCTTCTCGTACTGCGTCGTCGCGGTCGGGAACGTGCCATCGGCGGGCATCCTCGAGACGGGCAGCATGTCGCCACGCCCCGCCATGATCTCGGCGGTGACGTTCTTGACAAACTCTGGCGCGTCTTCCGGCACAACCGGGCGCATGCTGATCGCGCTGGTCGGCTGCTGCGGATAGTCGATACGGGCAATGTGATCGACGGCCATGTGGGCGGCGCGGATGTTCATCTCCACGACCTTCGAACCCTTCACGCCGTACGTGTCTTCAACCGCCATCTCGATCAGGTGCAGCGCCTCGTCCTCAGGCAGCACGCCCGAGATCTTGAAGAACGCCGCCTGCATGATGATGTTGATGCGCCCGCCCAGGCCGACCGACTTCGCGATGCTGTTGGCATCGATCGAGTACAGGCGCGCCTGCTTGTCGATGATCTGCTGCTGAACTTCGCTGGGCAGCTTGTCCCACACTTCTTCTGGCGAGTACGGCGCGTTCATCAGCACCACGCCGCCCTGCTTCACCTTCGAGACCATGTCGAAGCGGTCGAAGAATGCGAAGTTGTGAACCGCCAGGAAATCCGCCTGCTGGATCAGGTACTGGCTGCGGATCGGCTTGCGGCTGAAGCGCAGGTGCGAAACCGTCTGCGCGCCCGACTTCTTCGAGTCGTAGACGAAGTAGCCCTGCGCATAGTTGTCGGTCGCCTTACCGATGATTTTGATCGAGTTCTTGTTCGCGCCCACCGTACCGTCCGCGCCCAGGCCGTAGAACATGGCCGTGTGCACGCCAGCCGGGGCGTTGTTGAAGGTGTCGTCCCAGGGCAGGCTGGTGTCCGCGACATCGTCCACAATGCCGACGGTGAAATGATTCTTCGGGTGCGGCGCAACCAGGTTGTCGAAGACCGACTTCGCCATGCCGGGGTTGAATTCCTTCGACCCGAGGCCATAGCGCCCGCCAACAATGCGCGGAATCCGCGTGATCGCGCCATCCGTGAACGCTTCGTTGAAGGCCGTCACCACATCCTGGTAGAGCGGCTCGCCAGCGGATCCCGGCTCTTTCGTGCGGTCCAGCACGGCGATGCTCTGCACCGAGGCGGGCAGCGCCGCAATCAGCGCCTTCGCATCGAACGGGCGATAGAGGCGGACCTTCACCAGCCCGACCT
>CAZVCM010000364.1:0-2776 GCA_964626105.1 uncultured Thermoflexus sp. | reverse complement strand
GATTAGGATCAATGACCCATCCGTTTCGTCCGCCAGTTTACCCCCTCAAAAACCGTACCGGTGGCGGATGTTTACGCCGTAAATCGGTCGTAAGTTATGTGGCATGGGGATCATGAAAAAACGACCCCCGCGTGCCGTGAACAGAGACGTAACGTAAGCACATTTCAACACTCGTACAGGAGGGCACTATGAAACGCACTTTACCGTTCAGTCTTGGCGCTCTAACGTTCATCCTTATGCTTGGTTTGGCGCTCAGTCTGTCGTTTTCGCCCACGCTGGCGCAGGACGACGCAACGCCAACCCCGGACCCGGCAGGTGATCCTGGCGACACCGGCGGCGACATGACCGAAGGCACTGAAGACACCGATACGGATATGGGTGAGACCGACGCGGCTACCGGTGACACCGGGGCGGGCGATACGGCTGCCCAGCCGGGTGGACCGGTCTTCGTCGGCGGCGATGAATCGTCGCCCGCTGCGCAAACGGTGCTGAACTACTTCCAGACGTTCGATCCGAACCTGCTGGCCGATACCGTGCAATACCGTGATTTCACGCAGCAGCAAGCGCTGACCACGCGTGAGGACATCACGGGCGCAGCCAACTATCTGAATACCGCGTTCAGCGACCAGGACTACACAATCCATCGCGTGCTGATCGCGGACAACACGGTCGTCGTCGAGTTTGACTTCAGCGGCACGAACACCGGCGCGTTTATGGGCGCCGAGCCGACGCAGCAGACCGTGAGCGCGCCGATGGTGGCGATCATCGAGCTAGGCGCCGACGCGCAGCAGATCGTGCGCTTCGACCTGTACTATGACGCCAGCGCGCTTGCACGCCAACTCGGCTTCTCGCTCCAGGGTCCACAGACTGATGAGATGACCGATGATGATGATATGGATGGCGCGGATGGCGAGATGGACGATGCCACCGGCCTCGCGCCCGCGATTAGCGTCGAGGACCAGATGATCTCGGACGACGGCACCGTGCTGGTCGCTCAGGTTACCAGTCCGGTCAGTGGCTGGGTGGACATCCACGCGGATAATAGCGGCGCGCCAGGCACGATCATCGGCTACGCTCAGGTCGCGGCGGGCGAAACACTGAACGTACCGGTCCCGATCGACGGCAACCAGGTCACCGCGACGCTGTGGGCGATGCTGCATGAAGACGCGGGCGAAGCAGGCGTGCACGAGTTCCCCGGCCCCGACGCGCCAGTAACGGACGCGCAGGGGAACGTGGTCGTCGTGCCGTTCTCGGTCACCGCGCCGGGTGACGCCGCGCAAAGCGACGACGCCGAGATGGATGACGCCAGCGACGACAACGGTGAGGAAGCGGTGGAGGAGCCTGCTGGAGAACCCACGGAAGAACCGACCCAGGAAGCCGCTGAGGGCGCCGGTAGCTAGTCTATCTCTCGATTGCTGAACGCCCGATCAGCAGGCTTCACCTGATGCAAAAGCAGCGCCCCGGTTTGTGTGGGGCGCTGCATGTTTCGCCAGATTGTCAGCTTCTCGCTCGCCTTATTTCTTGCTCGCCTTCATATCGAAGGTCAGCCCTTTCTTGTTGGCGTCAATCTTGACGCGCGTGCCCGGCTGCGGGTTTTCCCTCAGCAGATAATCCGCAAGCTGCTCGCGCACGTTGCGCTGAATGATGCGCCGTAGCGGGCGCGCGCCCCACTCCGGATGATCGTTCTGCGCCAGCAGCCAACGCTTCGCCTTGTCCGAGAAATCGAGCGTCAGGCCGCGCTCGGCGGCGAGCCGGTTCTCCTGCCGGAGCAGCAGCTCAAGGATCGACGCCAGATGATCGTCGTTGAGTGGGTGGAAGATCACGATCTCATCCAGGCGATTGAGGAACTCAGGCCGGAATTCCGCACGCACCTGGGCCATCACTTCGTCGCGCGTCTCGTCGTCGATCACGGTCGTTTCCAACTCGTGCGCGCCGGCGTTGCTCGTCATGATAATCACCGCCTCGCTGAAGCGCGCGACGTTGCCCTGCCCGTCCGTCAGACGGCCCTCTTCCATCACCTGCAACAGCACATCCAGCACGCGCCGGTGCGCCTTTTCCACCTCGTCGAACACCACCACGATATAGGGCTGCTCGCGCACGCGGTCGGTGAGCTGCCCGCCCCCCTCGTAACCGACGTAGCCGGGCGGCGCGCCAATCAGGCGGCTGACGCTGTTCTCGTCCATGTATTCGGACATATCGATCTGCAGCATGGCCTCTTCGCTGCCGAACATGAACTCCGCCAGCGCCTTCGCCAGCTCCGTCTTGCCAACGCCGGTCGGACCCAGGAACAGGAACGAGCCGATCGGTCGCTTCGGGTCTTTCAGGCCGACACGCGCCGTCTTCACCGCGCGGCTGAGCGCGATCACCGCTTCGTCCTGCCCGATAATGCGCTCGTGCAGATGCTCCACCATGCTCGCGTACTTGGTGCGCTCGTCCTGCCCGAGCTTACTGACCGGGATACCGGTGATCTGCGCGGCGGCGAGCGTCACATCCTCGGCGTCGAGCACGCTGTCCCCTTCCTCGCGGCGGAATCCGAGGTGCGCCTGATCGCTCAGGCTCACCAGCGACGCAGCGCGGTGCAGCAGGTGCTCGGCGCTCAGAGGCAGCGGCGTACCGCTCATGTAACGGCGCGCCAGGTTTGCCGCGACGCGCAGCGCTTCGGGCGCGACCTCGATCTCATAATCTGCTGCCAGGTGCGGCGCGATGACTTCGAGAATCTCGCTCGCCTCGTCCAGGTCGGGCGCAGGCACGCTCAGGAGTTGCGTGTTCTCCGCCA
>CAZVCM010000363.1:0-2791 GCA_964626105.1 uncultured Thermoflexus sp. | reverse complement strand
CGGATCGACCTCTTCCTCTCGCCAGGGCTGGCGCTCGGCGCGCTGCTGCTCGGCGCGGTCGCCATCGGCTACCGCACGCGCGCCACGCTCTACACGCTGGCGTGGCTGGCGCTGCTGTGGGGGCCGAGCGTCCTGCTGGCGACCAGCCTGCAATCTCGCTATCTGCTGGCCGGCATCCCGCCGATCGCAGTCCTCGTCGGCGGGGGGATCGTCGCGCTACTCCGCCTGCGGGCGCTGCGACGCCGTCCCCCCGCGCGGACAGCCGTACGCGCCATGACGGCGCTCGCGCTGGCGGCGTGGGCGATCAGCTTCGCGCTGCCGTTCGATTGGCGCGCCAGCACCGATCCCGCCGCGCTCGAACTACCGCGCCGCGACAGTTACGACTATTTCTGGGGATCGTTCAACGGTTGGGGCACGCGGGAGGCGCTGCGGTATGTCACCGAGCGCGGCGATCGCGTTGGCGATCAAGTCCCGGCGATCGGCGTGATGCAGCTATGCAGCCTCGCCACGCTCTACGCCACACCCGAGATCGACTGGCGCTGCCATGACTATTACCGGCTGGGCGAGGATGTCACGTTCAACCCCGCGCGCTGGCGCTTCTTGCCCGAGGCGCTGGACGACCTGCCGTGGGTGTATCTGGTGACCGAGTTCCCCGAAGCCGTCCCCCTGGATAGCCCGCCCGCGCTCGACGGCCTGCGCTGGGAGCGTGTGTTCGGGTTCGCCAAGCCGCACGGGGAGCGTGTCATCGCGGTCTGGCGCGTGACGCGCGACGAATAAGCGTGGCGGGAAGTTGTCGCAATGCGCCAAAGTGAAGCATAATGCACATGGAACAGCGGTTAGCTCTTAGCTCTTAGCGATTAGCCGTTAGCGGTTCGCCAAAGGGGGAATCGGCAGATCGCTATAGCGCTTGCTGGAGGTCGAGGCGAACCTTAATAAGGTTTCGTTGCCCTGGCTCTTGCTAATCGCTCATCGCTAACAGCTAAATGCTTGCGCTGCAACACAGCGCGCATAGCGGGAGCAATTGGATCATGGCCTCTCAACTGCATGAAGCGGTCCGGCTGGCCCAGGCGGGGAATCGTCAGGATGCCCGCCGCCTGTTGTGGCAGGTCGTCCAGGACGAGCCGAACAATGAAGTCGCCTGGCTGTGGCTGGCGTCGGTCGCCGCCGATCTGCCGGAGTACGAGCGCGCGCTAACCGAGGTGCTGCGCATCAATCCGGCGCACCAGCAAGCGCGGCAGCTTCTGGCCGAGTACCGCGAGCAATACAGCGCGTTACCCCCTGCGCAGCCGCTGGGGACGCCGCCTTACGCCGCGCAGCCAGGGCCGCAACCCGCGCCGCAAACGCCGCCGCCCGCGCAGTATCCCGCGCCCCCCTACGGCTATCCCGCTGCGCCGGGCGGTTACATGCCCGAATATACGCCGCCGCCCGCGCAGCCTCAGCCCGCACCGGCGCGCGGATCGCGCTTCCCTGGCTGCCTGCTCCCGATGGGGTGTGGCTGCGGCGGGGGATGCCTGCGGAGCTGTCTGCTGGTGGTGTTCCTATTCGTGATCCTGCCCGCGGTCTTGTGTGGCGTGCTGAGCTACGTGCGCTTCAGCTTCGGTCCGGTCGATCTGGCGATGACCTACCTGCCGGGTGACTTCGGGCGCAAGGATGTGTCGTTCACGCTCGAAACCGCCGGGGCGTCCAGCGAGCGCCCGACCTCGTATGAAGTCTCGGTGACCGTCCCGCGAAGCTGGTTCCCCGCGGTCGAGCAGAATCAGTGGTGGGTGACCGCGCGCGACCTGCTTGATGATTTCGTTCCGCTGGCGGAAGCTACCGGAAGGTGGGGCGACTATGGCGTGGACCTCGAAGCCGCCACGCCCACAACCGCCGTCAATATTGTCGAGACCGACCCCATCCGGCTGCGGGATGGCGGCAGCCCGCTGCTGCTGACCTTCGAGGGCATTGCCACCGCCGACACCGCGTGCAGCGATGTCGAAAGCAACCTGCCCCAGGACGCCACGCTGCTGCGGCGCGGCGCGTTGTGCGGCGCGCGCGTCGACACCACGCAGTCGCTCGCCGCAAACGTCTTCCGAGACTTCGACCCGCCCGCCGAAGTGCGCATCATCAGCTTCACCGTCCCGGTCGATGAATTCCTGGCGTCAAGCTGGTCGATCGAGCTGCCGTCAGAGTTTTACGCCGAGTTCGAAGACGACATCACGCGTATTATCGACAGCGCCGAAGTCGCGGCGCAATAGGTCCGCTGCCCGCCACGTTTGCCTCGCCCGGCGCCGCGCGCGCGGCGCCGGGTTTGTCGCTCTGCCCAATTGACAGCGCTCCCGCCGCGATGGTATAAACCAGCCGGTTTTCTTCCAAACGAGCGGGCGCTTGTCCGCTCAAAGGAGCACAAGGACATGTTGCGACGTATCGCTGTGATGACCAGCGGTGGAGATGCACCCGGGATGAATCCTGCGGTGCGCGCGGTCGTGCGTACTGCCACCGGGCGCGGCGTGGAAGTGTACGGTATTCGGCAGGCATACGCCGGTCTGCTGGCGGGTGACTTCGAGCGCATGACCAGCCGCGATGTCAGCGGGATCATGCAGCGCGGGGGGACGATTCTGCAAACCGCCCGCAACAAAGAATTTGAAACGCCGCAAGGGCAAAAACGCGCGTTGCGGCGGTTGAACGAGCACGAGATTGAGGGGCTAATCGTGATCGGCGGTGACGGCAGCCTGCGCGGCGCCCAGGCGCTGCACCAGCTTGGCTTTCCGGTCGTCGGCATCCCCGGCAGCATCGACAACGACATCTGGGG
>CAZVCM010000362.1:0-2808 GCA_964626105.1 uncultured Thermoflexus sp. | reverse complement strand
CGCGCCTTCGGGAAGCGTGTCCTCGTCGAACCCGACCGCGTACTCTGCCATGAATTCCTTGTCGTACAGGTCTTCCTTGACCATGACATAGGCCATCGCGGCGATAAGCGCCACGTCCGTGCCGGGGTAAATCGGGATCCACTCGGCGTCAAGCGCCGCAGCGGACTCGGTATAAATCGGGTTCACCGTGATGAACTTGCAGCCAGCTTCTTTCGCCAGCAGCATGTAATAGCCTTTGTTGTCGCCACCAGCGGTGGTTACCAGCGGGTTCGAGGCGAACAGGACGCACAGCTTCGAGTTCACCAAGTCGTCGACCGAGTTGCTGCCGAGGTTGGTGATATAAGGCAGCGCCGCCGAGTAGCAGGCTGAGCTGTACGTGCCATAGTAGTCGGTGTAGCCGCCGAACAGGCGCATCAGCCGGCGAATAGGCGCCCGGCCGTCCGGGCCACGCCACTGCGTGCCGCTGGCGTAGTGGAAGAAGAACGACTCAGGGCCGTACTCATCCATCAACCGCTTCATCTCGCTGGCGATGAAGTCTAGCGCCTCTTCCCAGCTAATTCGCTCGAATTTGTTCTCACCACGCTTACCAACACGCTTCATCGGGTACTTGAGGCGCTCAGGTGCGTAGACGCGGTTGATCTGCGCACGCCCGCGCAGACAGGGGATTGCCCGCGGCTTGTCGATGGTGTCCTCGGTGTCGATATCCGGCACCAGCCGCTTCACCACGCCGTCTTGCACATCAGCGTAGATGATGCAGCGCCCGCCACAGTTGTGATAGCACGCGGTCGTCATGAGCTTCGAGTCGCTGGCGGCTTTCGCGCGCGCCGCCGTGCCTCTTACGATCGGCTGCAGGCCACCGGCCAGCGCCGCCGTGCCGCCCAATGCCGTGCTCCACTTCATGAAGCTACGGCGGGAAAGCACGGTATCGTCGAGGACTTTTGAAAGCTGTTTGCTTTGTTCCATAATTCCGATCCTCCTCAAAACGATGCCTCCCGGTCCCGGCGTCAGATCGGCCGGGACCGGGAGGCCATACTCTAGCCGACCTCTGAAAGCCCTCCATCACCCATCTGTACATAAATCATGGCCGATCGGGTGATATTTGCATTACCATATCGTTATGATTCTGAAATTTCCCGTGTAAGACCACAACACATTTCCCTGCAGGCGTAGAGGCACGTGCCGCTCGCGTCTCTTGCCGCGCGCTGAAATGCACCAGCGCGACCCTTAGCACAATCTTCCCGTATACGTTAGTAAGGTCAAGACAGTATAGGAGGAATCGTACTATGAGATCGTTTCGCACATCAGCGCTGCTGTGCGCCCTGGCCGTGATGGCGCTGCCGCTACCTGTCGCCGCGCAAGATGACACGCTCCCGTTTGAGGGCTACACCAACGAACACGCCGGGCTGATGGCCGAGGTCCCGGCAGGGTGGCTGCAAACGTCTGGTGGCCTGTTCATCTGGGACTCAGCGCAGGCGGATGTCGTCGTGCTCGAAGTGACGCTGCTGCCGCCGGTCCCGCTGGAAGACCAGCTCGACGTCTATGCGGGGCTTTACGGGCTAGACGCCTTTCCCGCGCCAGCGTCCGTCCACGAAACCGAGTATCTCACCTGGGATCTGTACGCGTTTGAGGGAACGGACGCTTTCGGGAATGCGATCAGCGCGGATGTGGCGCTGGCCGAGACCAAGGCGGGCACGCTGTGGGTGTCGCTCATTGCGTCGCCGGACGTTTACGACGATCTGCACGACACGGTGTTTGTGCGCGTCATGGAAAGCGTGCGCCCCCTACCCGACGAGATGCACGCGAGCGTCCCGTACGAGCAGGAGATCGTGTCATTCCCCAGCAGCGACGGCGTCGTGCTCACCGGCACGTTGACGCTGCCGCCCAGCGAGGGGCCGCATCCGGCGGTCGTGTTGGTCTCCGGCAGTGGCGCGCAGGACCGCGATGAGAATATGCAGCCGCTGGCGGCGATCAAACCATTTGCGCTGATCGCGGACCACCTGACGCGCGCGGGCGTGGCCGTGCTGCGCTATGACGATCGCGGCGTGGGGCAGTCGTGGGGCGATCACAACGCGGCGACGACCGCCGATTTCGCGGACGATGCCGAGGCGGCGGTCGACTATCTGCGCGCGCGGGATGACATCGACCCGGCGCAGGTCGGGCTGCTCGGACACAGCGAAGGGGGGATTGTCGCGCCGATGGTGGCCGCCCGCAGCCCGCACGTCGCCTTCGTGATCGCAATGGCCCCGCCGAGCGTCAGTGGCAAAGAGGTCTTGCTGCTGCAAAATCAACTTGTGCTGCGGGCGGGCGGTCTGCCGGAGATGATGATTGATGCGCGCGTGGACTTCGTGCGGCAGGCGTTTGATTACGTGATCGCGGGCGACAGCGCCGAGCTTGAAGCGCACATCCGGGCAGATATTGAGGCGAGCGCAGGCGGCCTCTCGGACGACTACAAACAGCAGCTTGTCGCGCAGCAGATGGCCGGACTGGATATCCCGTGGATGCGCTATTTCCTGGCGTACGACCCGGCCCCGGACTGGGCGCAGACGACCGTGCCGGTCCTGGCGGTGTACGGCGGGCTGGACTTGCAGGTCGATGCCGAGCAGAACATCGGCCCGCTGCGTGACGCCCTCGACGCTGCCGGAAACATGGATGTCACGGTCATCACGCTCGATGGAGCGAATCACCTCTTTCAGCCCGCGATCACCGGCAGCCCGGACGAGTTCGGACGGCTGGAGCAGACTTTCGTGCCGGAGTTTCTGCCGACTATAACTGAGTGGCTGCTGGCGCGCGTGGATGTGCGATAGATCG
>CAZVCM010000361.1:2228-2824 GCA_964626105.1 uncultured Thermoflexus sp. | reverse complement strand
TTTAATTATTTAAGAAAAAGACCACCTACCCATGAGGCAGATGGTCGATCTTACTGCAGGTAAGATGGGGGAGTTACGCGCCGCGCGCGCCACATCAGGCCGATTCGAGCGTCCGCACCGAGGTGTGCACGTCAAAGTGCGGCGGGTTCTCCAGGTGTTTCTTCACCGCGCACAGGTTCGCAGAGCGAATGACCGCTTCTTTGTACTGCTCCGGAAAATCGGGCGGAAGCTGGATATCCAGCTCGACCTCATCGACCATCCGGGTCATCGGGTTCGTGCGGTTGCGCTGCACGATACGCAGCCCCTCGGTGTCCAGGCCGCGCTGCTTGCAGAAGCTTAGCACGTAAATCCCCGCGCACGTGCCGATCGACGCCAGGAACAGGCTGAACGGCGCCGGAGCCGACCCATCCTGATCAGTCGTGATCACCATGCCACCGGGCATCACTGCGTCGACCTGCGCCTCACCGGGAAAAACGATTTGCATCTCCATCGTGGATTCTTTCCTCGTGATTGTCTCTCGATTTGACGACTTGTGTCGCGTGTCACAATGGTTCAGATGCAGAGACTTCAAAAAAGGTTGTATTTGTCGGACGCGC
>CAZVCM010000361.1:0-2218 GCA_964626105.1 uncultured Thermoflexus sp. | reverse complement strand
CTATCCCTTGACGCTGTACTATAGTGCGGAGACCAGCGTGCCGCCAGGTGCGAGGTCGGTTGACAAGCCGCCTTGAATAGGCGACAATTTCGGCGCACTTGCGGTCCTGTTTATGACCGTTCATTCTCTCTTGTGGAGCGCGACAAAATGATTAAAGACGTTTTGAAAGATGCTGAAGCGCGCATGAAAAGCGCTGTGTCCGTCCTCGAAGACGACCTCATGGGGCTGCGCACCGGACGTGCGTCGACCGCGCTGGTCGAGAAGCTGCCGATCGACTATTACGGCACACCCACACCCCTCTACCAGTTGGCGACGATCTCGGTGCCAGAGCCACAGTTGATCGCCATTCGCCCGTTTGACCGGTCTAGCCTGAAAGTCATTGAAAAGGCGATCCAGGCGTCGGACCTCGGGCTGACGCCCAATAATGACGGGCAGGTGATCCGCCTGAACATCCCGGCGCTGACGCAAGAGCGCCGCAACGAGCTGCAGAAGGTCGTCAGCCGCCGCGTGGAAGAAGCGCGCGTCGCGGTGCGCAACATTCGCCGCGGCGCGATCGACGACATCCGCGAGTTCGAGCGCGAGAAGCTGATCTCCGAGGACGAGAGCAAGCGCGGTCAGGATGATATCCAGAAGCTGACCGACAAATACATCGAAGAAGTAGAAGCGACTGGCCGGCGCAAAGAACAGGAAATCAAAGAAGTCTGATTTCAGCGCTGGGCGCACGCCCTTTGCGCGCCGCGACCGCTCTGCTCATGGCATGGAGAACAGCGATCGACGATGGCTGATCAGTCCAACGGTTTGCCCGAGCACGTCCCGTACCATCTCGCCGTGATCATGGATGGAAATGGGCGCTGGGCGAAGGCGCGCAATCTGCCGCGCCTGGCCGGGCACCGCGCGGGGGTTGAGAACCTGCGCCGCATCCTGCGTGCGTGCAGCGAGTTCGGCATCAAAATTCTGACGATCTACGCATTTTCAACCGAAAACTGGGGCCGTCCCGAAGCCGAGGTGCGCGGCCTCATGAATATCCTTGAGACCGTGATCGACCGCGAGCTGTCGCAGCTTCATGCCAACGGCGTGCAGTTGCGGCATATCGGCGAGCTGGACGGGCTGTCGCCAGCGGTGCAGCGCAAGGTTCGCAAGGCGATCGAGCTGACGCGCAACAACGACCAGTTGATCCTCAACGTCGCGTTCAACTATGGCGCGCGCCAGGAGTTGATCCACGCGATCCGCCGCATTATTGACGAGGGCATCCCTGCCGACCAGGTGGACGAGACGCTAATCGACTATTACCTCTACACTGGCGGCCAGCCCGATCCCGATCTGATCGTGCGCACTGCGGGCGAGATGCGCCTGAGCAATTTCCTGCTGTGGCAGGCGTCCTACTCGGAATACTACTCGACGCCAGTCTATTGGCCGGACTTCGACCGCGACGAATTGCTTAAGGCGATCGCGGATTATGCGCAGCGCGAGCGGCGCTTTGGGTTGGTCCCGCAGACGTAGCGGATGCACAGCTAAGAGCAGCAGGGCACGGCCAAAAACAGCCGGAGTTGTTCATCGCCGTTTCTAGCTGTTCTTTGCTGTCTGTCGCTGGTTTCCGCTGCGTTTTGCTGCTCTTTCGCTTCCGAGGATCATTATGCTAAGAACCCGTGTGCTTGTCGCGGCTGTCGCTCTGCCCGTGCTGACGGCGGTCATTCTAATCGGCGGGTGGCTGTTCGCGCTGTTTGTGCTCGCGGCGCTGCTGCTGGCCGCCTGGGAATATGTCACCCTGTGGCGCAAGGGACACCAAACGCCTGCGCTGTGGTTGGTCGCCGCGTTGGTCGTGTTAGGCTGGGCGGCGGTCTGGCTGGAAGAACCCGACTGGCGCACGCCGGGCCTGATCGCGCTGCTGATCGCGGGCATGGCGCAGGCAATCTGGGATATGGAGCGCGGCCATTCCTCGCCGATGATCGGCCTCGCGCTGGGCGCGTTCGGCGGGGTGTATCTCGGCTGGCTGGGGGGGACACTAGTCGCGGTGCGGATGCTGGAACGCGGCGCGTACTTCGTGATCTTCCTCTACGGTTGCGTGATCATCGCGGACAGCGCCGCCTATTTTGTGGGCCGTCGCTTCGGCAAGCGCAAGATGTCGCCCCGCGTCAGCCCGAAGAAAACGTGGGAAGGCTTCGCGGGTGGTGTGATCGTGACGCCGCTGTTCGGCGTGCTCGTCGGCTTGTTGCCCGCC
>CAZVCM010000360.1:0-2840 GCA_964626105.1 uncultured Thermoflexus sp. | reverse complement strand
AGCGTCGCGGGGGTGAGCGCATACTGCATGTGCGTTAGCGCGAAGATCAGCGCCGTCGCCCAGAAGCCAAAAACAGGCTGCAGCGCGCCACGGAACGCGATCTCCTCAGAGATCGCTGCCGACGCAGCCAGCACCAGCGCCAGCCAGATCGTTGTCACGCTGTCTGCCAGCGCTTCAGACGCTTGTGTCTGCTCCTCGAACGTCTCTGGCGGCGTGAGAAGTTGCCACGTCGAGCCAACGACAGACACCAGAATCAGCAGGGCAACCGTCATGCCAAGCGCCACGCCAACTCCCTGGATGGTCAGCGGGCCAAGCCCGAGCCGGTCCATTACCTGGCGGAGATCGCGGCGAACGCCCCACCCCACGCCCAGCACCGGGATCACCAGCAGTGGCAGCCCATTCAGCACAAGGTCCCACGTGGTCAGGCCGTCAGAGAACCCTTCGGCGACACCTTCCAGCCCGCCGCCAAGCAGAAAGGTTAAAAACTGCGTGCCGAGCAGATAGACGCAGAAAACCAACGCGACCGTATGCACTGCGGACCGTGGGTTGAAGCCGCGCGCGCTTGATGGCTCGTCCGGTTCAAGCATCTGAGGCGCATTGGCGCGAGTAGCCGTTGTGTAGTACCCCAGCATTTGAGGAAACAGGGGCTCGCCCGAAGAGCTATCCTCTGCCGGGCGCTCGACTTCAGCCAAGTACTCGTCGCGCTGCGGCACCTGGCGCGCAGGGAACACGCGCGTCAGGTTCTCACGCACTCGCTCAGACAGCGCCGCCGTTGCCACCACGCCCAACACAGTCGCGAGCGCAAAGCTGCCGAGCAGCCTGCTCGTCTCGCCGTCGTCTGCTTCAGTCGCGAGCGGCAGCAACCCATACCACCCCACCAGCATCACGTTCATCACCAGCAGAACACCGGTCACCCACAGGCGCAGGCGCGGGTCACCCCGCTTGTCCGCAACATTCGCGGCAACGACGATACCGCCTAGTATGGCGACGGTGAGGATAGTCGATACGAAGATTTCAGCATCCAACGCGGGTCTCCCTCAGGGGGTAAAGCGGCCAGCCAACACCCAGATTATACGGAGCGGCTCCCCGCCGGGCCACCCGGCAGTTTGCAGACCACCCTGCTTCGCGGCAGAATTGGCCGCGCAACGCCAGAGAGGAGCGCCCGCACAGTGAAGCCACCTGAGCGCCAAGGCGGAGAGCGCCAACGCCCCGCCCAGTATGGATATTTTCCGCCGCCCGCCGTTCGCCGGCGGCGTGGCTGTCTGCCGCTGGGATGCCTGTTTCTGCTGCTTGCGCCGTTGGTCTGTTTTGGGACCCTGCTGCTGGTGTACGTCGTCGTGCCACCAGAGCCGCTCGATATTGTAATCCTGGGCGTGGATGCGCGCGATGGCCAGGGCTGGATCACGCGCACAGACAGCGTTATGCTCATGAACATCACGCCAGGCAAGATCGATGTCAGCTTGCTCTCGATCCCGCGCGACGTCTTCATTCAGGTGCCGGGCTATGGCGTGCAGCGCATCAACACGATCAATGTCCTCGGCGAGCAAGATGCGCCGAATGGTGGCCCGCCGCTTGTGAAGGCGAGCTTCCAAGAGAGCTTCGGCGTGGACGTCGACCGCTACGTGAGGCTGGACTTCGAGGCATTTGTCGAACTCATCGACGCCGTAGGCGGAGTAACCATCGACGTGCCCAAACGGATCGTCGATTACGAATATCCCACGCACGATGGCGGGATCATGCAAATCGAGTTCGAGCCGGGACGCCAGAAGATGGACGGCGAGCGCGCCCTGCAGTACGCTCGCACGCGACATCAGGACGATGACTACCAGCGCGCCGCGCGGCAGCAGCAGGTCATCGACGCGCTGGTGCGTAAGCTCACCAACCCGCTTCAGATCGTCAACTGGCCGCGTGTCGTCTATGTGCTGCAAACGCACACCGACACCGATCTCACCGTGTGGAACATGCTGGAATCCGGCCCGGCGCTGCTACTCGGCTGGTCCGGACGCGAGGCGCGCGTGCTCAACCGTGAGGACCTGATCGGGATGGCTGCAGGGTATTGGGTGCCGGACTACGACGCGCTGCAGCCCTGGATTGACGCGCATTTCGACTGATCGATTAGCGGTTCAAATCGTCAATCAGGCGGTCGTACGCGCCGGTCCACGCGTCCGCCGAGCGGGTCATCTTGGTGATGCGAATGTCTGCAAAGTGTTCCGCTAGCCCGGCCATAATACCCGGCAGCGTTTCCCAGCTATCATCGCGGATCATCTGCTCCAGGCGCGCGGCGGCATGCCCGGCCCAGCCCCAGCGTTCGCGAAGTTGATCGGCCTTCAGCCAGTAATCGCGGTTTTCCCACACCTCAGCCGATGCCTCAATACCTTCATCAACTGTGCGTAGGCAGTAGACAAGAAGCGCTGTCATATCCTGCGCCTCTTCGTCGAGGGCTTGCTTCTGACTTAGATGGCGTAACATCTCAGCAGCGGTCCGCATCATCTGGTTGCGGACTTTGCCTGTGCTGTTCGTATTCACTACGCGGCCCATGAATTTGCTCCCAACCGGTGTGTATGGTGACTATACGAGTCGGCAAGCCGCCTCTGGGATCGCACCAGGCGTCGCCAGACTGCACCTCAGAACCTTACTGAGAGTCGTGGCCGGTGTCAAGTCGAAATCACCTGGAAATCAGACGCTGGGGAGTATTCCTTCAAGCGGCAATGCGAGATCGAGGTGGTACGCATCATCCGGCTCGCCAAGCAGCGTCAGCAATCCGTTCTGGCGTTCGGCAAGCAGGTTGGCGACATACAACTGTGCACGATGAAGCAGCGGGCGCGAATGCTCACTCAGGT
>CAZVCM010000359.1:0-2906 GCA_964626105.1 uncultured Thermoflexus sp. | reverse complement strand
CGGCGCCCCGGCGTGGATCGCTTCGATCACGCGCTGCTCGTAGGGCAGCACAAAGCGGCGATACATGCGCGGCGAAATGAAGCCACCGCCCGCATACGCCGACGAGAGCAGCACCGCGTCGACGCCATGCCGCGCCTGCGCCAGCCCCCAGACGATGCTTGGCTCGCACAGCCGGTCAAGGATCGCTTCGGCCTTCTCCGGGTCGAGCGCCAGATGCGTCAGCGTGTCCTCGTAGCTGAACAGCTCCATCAGATGCGTGAAGGGCGAGAACACCTCACCATGCACCGAGATCTCGTCGCCTACCTGTTGCTTGACGAGGTCGATCGTGCGGAAGAAGTAGTTGGGCGGCTCGCTGAGCAGGCCGGGCGCTTTGCCGGGCAGGACTGGCGTGTGATACACGCCCCAGGTGTAGAGCGTCCAATCGTCGAGGCGGTCGAAGTCACGATCCGGGTCGAAGTCGTCGAAGGCGGGCCGCCCGCGCGCTGGGTCCGCTGGAGTGTGCTGCGCGTTGTCGTCCCAGGGGACGAGCGTGCGGTCGCCGTTCTTCCAGCGCACGACCTCGCCCTCGGCGGTTTCCTCGATCGCGCTGACGCCCTCGCGCCACGCCGGATCGCGGCCTGGGATGTTGATCAGGATGCCATCGAAGTGGTAGCGCCGCTGGAGCGCCACAAGCGCCTCGGCAAAGCCTTCGCTGGTAAACCAGATTTCGTGCGGGCGCAGATCGGTGTTCAGGAAGTAATGCCCCAGCGCAAGCTGGCACATCAGCGGCACGCGATCCGGCGTTTCATGGCGCATGGCCGCCGCTATGCGTTCTTTTCCGTTCATGCAACACCCTTTCTCGATAGTAACGCGCAGCGAATAACGTGTCCTGATCGCTCGCGAACAAACTCCGACAGGCAGAAAGATTTGACGCCAGTTCGCCGCAAAGTATACTCATTCATGCACAACCGTGTTACCCTGACACGGCACATCTCTACTTAATTTCCGGGTCAATACGACCAAATTCTCCTTGGAGGATACCGTGAAGAAATTGCTTGTTCTGGTGATTTTGGCGGCGCTGGTAGTTGCTATGGCGCCAGCCGCGCTCTCAGCCCAGGAAGAAGTCAACCTGGTAATGGGATCATGGCGCGTGGACGATGTCGAGCAGATTGAAGCGCTGATCGCCGCGTTCGAAGAGCAACATCCGAATATTTCGATCACGTTTGACCCCACCAACCCGCCCGACTATAACGCGACGTTGCAGAGCCAGTTTGAAACCGGCACCGCGCCGGACCTGATGTATCTGCGTTCGTTCGCGACCGGGCGTGGGCTGTATGACCAGGGCTTCCTGGCCGACATCAGCGATCTGCCGGGCCTGAGCGACGCCTTCAGCGATCAGTCGCTGTCGGTGTGGCGGACAGAAGATGGCGTGCAGTACGGCGTGCCGTTCATCGCCGTGTCGCATGGCATCTACTTCAACGTGGACCTGTTCAACGAGCTTGGGATCGAGATCCCGCAGACCTGGGAAGAACTGCTGGCTGCCGCGCAGACGCTGCAGGACAACGGCTATGATGCGTTCGCCAACGCCAGCGGCGAGCCCTGGACCATCGCCGAGATCGTCTTCATGAACCTGGCTCCGAACTTCATCGGCGGCTACGAAGGGCGCATGGCCTATCTGAACGGCGAGCGCTGCTTCAACGACGAGCACGCGGTCGCGGCTTTCCAGGCGATTGCGGATATCGCGCCGTACTTCCCTGATGATCAGCAGGCGCTGACCTACTATGACAGCCAGCAGATCTTCCTGATGGGCGAGGCTGGCATGTGGATGGGCGGCTCGTGGGATATTCCGTTCTTCGAGTCGGAAGAACCGGACTTTGAGTGGAGCGTCTTCGCCGTGCCCGCGCCTGAGGGCCAGGAAGAGGAGCACGTAACCTTCCACCTCGACGCTGGAATGGGCATGAACGCCGCGACCGAGCATCCTGAAGAAGCGCGTTTGTTCCTGGAGTGGATGACGACCGCCGAGTTCGCCAATCTGTTCGCGAATTTGCTGCCGGGCTTCTTCCCGCTGAACCAGCAGGCGCCAGAGATCGAGAACGCGCACGCGCAGGCCTTCATCGACCTGAACGAGGGTCGCGGCCAGGACGTGCGCTGGGCCTGGGAAGTGCTGCTCGATGGCTCACCCGATGGCTACACGCTGATGCAGGATAACGCGATCGCGGTTCTCAACGGCACGATGACGCCACAGGAAGCCGCGGACGGCCTGCAAGAAGGTCTCGCACAGTGGTTCGAGCCAGCGCAAGCCTGCCCCACGGCTGGCTAGCGCAGCGCTCGGCGGTATCGCGAGGCAGACGGTTTTCGTAAGCATGAGCGCCATCGCCCGGCAGCCGTCGGGCGATGGTGTTTCTCGCAAAAGCCTGTCATGTCTGGCATGCGTTAAATGAGAGCACTGGCGCCAGTTATTCCTGTAGGGGCGTAGCTTGCTCTTGCTACGTCCGTGGCTGGAAAACTTTGGGTGAGGTTATACGGGCCGAGCAAGCTCGGCCCCTACTCCGAACACTAGATTTTTTCCCGTGTGCCGGTCAAGAAAGCTTGTAACGACTTGCCAGAGATCTAGTTTTTTCGTACGGTTAGGCACACTCCGCAACCGTGAGTGGCTGTATTCAGAGATGGATTACCCGCCATGGGTGTTGTCGAGCAATCATTACGCACGCTTGGTTTTGCGGGAGATTGGCAGGCGCCCCGGCGCCGGGCGTGGGTGTTATTCTTAATCCCTGCCGTGGTCGTGTACACCGTGTTCATGGCGTACCCGCTACTGAACTCGATGCGCCTCAGCCTCTACACCGGGACCGGGCTGCGCCCCACCGAATTTGTCGGGCTGCAAAATTCTCAGGATCTGTTCACCAACCCGCTGTGGAAGGACCGCTTCC
>CAZVCM010000358.1:0-2915 GCA_964626105.1 uncultured Thermoflexus sp. | reverse complement strand
AACGAGTAAACGAGGATTATATGGCGAGTTTTTGGTTTACATCCGCGCCGCTGCCGGGGCACCTCGACTGGGGCGGACTGCTGAAGACGGCGCAGGCGCTCCAGGCGCGCGGTCACGCCGTGCGCTGGGTGTCCGAGGCGCGCATCGCGCCGTTTGTGCAGGCGGCAGGTGTACCGTTCAGCGCCATCGAACACAGTGGCTGGCGTTGGCCGCCGCCCCCGCCGCTGCCAGCGTCGCCGATGGGCATGACCGGTGATCCGGTTGTCCAGCGCTATCAGCGCGCGCTCGATACGTGGCTGGATTCGGTGCTCGTGCCGCGAGGCGTGCAGGCGTTGCTGGCGCTCGCCGAGGACACCGGCAGGCCGGATGCGATCGTCACCGACCCGTTTCTCAGCGCGGCGGCGCTCGCTGCCGAAGCGCTCGACGTGCCGCTGGTGGTCGGGGGATGGCCTGGCGGTCCGCCGCTGGACGACGACCAGCTTGCCTACGCGCAGCAGCCAGTTGGGCGCGTGGGGATGGCACGGCTTGAGAGCCTGTGCGAGCAGTTCGGCGTGCGCGGGACGAACTTCGGCGGCGGGGCAGCGCCAAGCGTGGTCAGCCCGCACCTGCACATTAGCTACTTCAGCCCGTACTGGTATCAGGGCGAGTCGTACATGCCGCAGACGGAGTTCGTCGGCGGGCAGGCGAGCGCGCCAAATGGGCGCACGCCCGACTGGCTGGACGCGATTCCACCGGACCAGCCGGTCGGCATGGTGACGCTGGGCAGCACCTTCACGTCCGATCACAACTTCCTGGTGTGGGGCGCGCGGGCGCTGGCGGATAACGGGTTTGTTCCCCTGGTCGTAATGGGCCGCACGCCGACCTCGCCGGAGCAGAAAGCGCTGCTGAAGAGCCGACTCCCCGGCGGGACGCGCCTGCTGAGCTGGATCGATTACGATCACGTCTTCCCGCGCTTGCGCGTGGTGATCCATCATGGCGGCATGGGTACGACGCACGCCGCGATCCTGCACGCGCTGCCGCAGATCATCACGCCGCACGCCGCCGACCAGCGCGGTCAGGCGCGCCGCGCCCGGCAGGCGAAAGTTGGGTTGGAGTTACACGCCCGCGAGATCCACCAGGGGCAGCTTGCCGCGGCGGTCGGCGCGATCACCTCAACGCCGCTGGTGGACAAAGCCGTGCGCAGCCTGCAAGAGTCTTTCGCCGCGTTGGGCGGGCCAGCCCGCGCCGCCGAATTGATCGAGCACCTTACCGAGCAATTGGAGCCGGGCGGCTGATGCGCAGGCGAACAACGCTCGCCGTCGGGCTGGGGGTTGGCGTGGCGCTGCTGTTGGCTGGCGTGCTGCGGCGGCTGTGGACCTATGGCGCCACTCCGTTTGAGCGCCAGCGCGCGCTGCCGGGCGATGAACTGGTCCCCGCGCCGCGCATCGCTTCGACGCGCGCGATCCGCATCGCCGCCCCGCCGCGCGCGATCTGGCCCTGGCTGGTGCAGATCGGCTGGCAGCGTGCGGGCTGGTACAGCTATGACGCGCTCGAACGGCTGGCGGGGGTGGCGCAGTTTGTGGATGGATCGCGCTCGTCGCGGCGGGTCGTGCCGGAGCTTCAAACGCTTTCCGAAGGGGACGTGATTCGTCTGGGGCCAGAGCCGATGCCTGCGTTCACGGTGGCGGCGATCGATCCGGCGCGGGCGTTGGTGCTCGGCGGGGCAGAGGGCGAGGAGAGCGTCCGCGTCGCGTGGACCTTCCTGCTGGAGCCGCAGGGCAACATGACGCGGCTGATCGTGCGCTTTCGCCTCGCGTATTCCCCGACGCTCGCCAATGACGTGATGTGGGGCGCGGCGGAACTGGCGCATATGGTCATGGAACAGAAGATGCTGCGCGGCATCCGCCAGCGGGCCGAGGCGAGCATCTGGCGCTGGCAGCGCGAGCGGTAGAGCGTTGCGTTCAGCCCTTGCGCCCGACAAGCAGAATTTGCCGGATGACGAACGTGGGATCGCCCACCGGCGCGACGTGCGGGCGCATCCACTCCGCGACCGGGGGCGGCGCGTGGACCATCATCGCGCGCAAGCGGAGCGTCGTCGCCGCATCGCAGCCCATCCGCTCGGTCCATTCGCCGAGGGTGTGATCGACCGCGAACGTCTCGACCGTTTCCACTGCCAGCTCTGCGCCGGTGAAGAATCCTTCCCACTCCGCCTGGTTGTAGCTCCATAGATGGCTCGGATCGCGCAGGCGTTCGAAGGCGTTGATGTAGCGCGCCGCCTGCGGATCGCCCGGCGTAAGCTGATCGACGACGCCGACCACGCCGCCAGGCTTCACCACGCGCGCCATTTCTCGCACAAACCGCGCCACATCCGGGAAGTGATGCGGGGCGATGCGGCACGTCACGGCGTCAAACGCGCCAGTGGCGAAGGGTAGGTTTTCGGCGTCAAGCTGGACGAACGTCACGCCGTCGCAGCCTTCCGCGCACAGGCTGTTGCGGGCCGCGATCAGCATCTTCCGCGTGAGATCGCCCGCGATGGTGCGCGCGCCTGCGGACCACAAGCGCCGCGCGGTGTGCCCGCCGCCTGTCGCCACGTCCAGCGCGCGCATCCCCGGCCCCGGCCCGACTGCCTGGATCAGCCGGTCGAGATTGGAGCCGCTGGCGTGCGTCGGAGAGTCCACATAGCCCTGCGCGTGCGCGCCGAATTGCTGCTGGGTGAGGTGTTTCGGGTTCTGCGTCATGGCGTTCTGTTGTGTCCCCTGGGGGCTGTTTCTTGTCGCTGCGTCACCAAGAAAGCAAAACGGGCGCTGATGAAGCGCCCGTCCAGCGGTCGACTCGAACCTTAGCGGTCGCTGACGATCCGCAGGATATACAGGAACAGGTTGATGAAATCCAGGTACAGCTTCAGCGCGCCGATGATCGCCACGCGGCGGACGGTC
>CAZVCM010000357.1:0-2956 GCA_964626105.1 uncultured Thermoflexus sp. | reverse complement strand
CAGCCGACTGGCACGCCGACCGCGACCAGCACGCCCGGACCGTACGAGTACATCATGCAGGCGGGTGATGACTGCATCAGCGTGCTTTACCAGCATGGGTTCAGCGATCTCGATGCGATTGATGCGCTGCTGCAACTAAACAGTCTCAGTGACTGTCGCCAGCTTCCTGGTCCAGGGAACCGGATTCTTGTGCCGCGCCCGACTGCGACTGCCACGCCCGAAGGGTTTGACATCACGCAGACAGCCGTCGCGACCAGCGCCCCGCCAATGGTGACGCTGGCGGTCTCCGGGCCGAGTTACTCAATCCAGAGCTACACCGTGCAGCAGGACGATACGTTGAGCAGTATCGCGATCGCGGTTGATTCGAGCCTGCGCCAGTTGTGCGAGCTAAACGCCGGGCCGGGCGGGATCGACTGTCGCGGTTGCACGTGGCAATCTGCCCATTGCTGTTGCCCGATCGCGCCGCCGCTGTCGGTCGGCCAGCAGATCAACATCCCCGCGCCAACACCGACGCCGACTTTCACGCCGACTTACACCGGCAGCGAGACTCCGACCTCCACGCCGACCCACATGGCGCCGCAGATCGTCTATCCGGCGGCGGGTGCGTCGGTGAGCGGCGCGGTGCGCTTGAGCTGGGTGACGGTCGGCCTGCTGGCTGCGGATGAAGCCTATCTGGTGAGCGTACGTGATGAAGTGACCGGCGAAACATTCAGCGCGATGACGCGCCAGTTGTCATACGATCTGCCCGCCGCGATGCTCCCTGCAGACGGCGCACCGCGCGAATTGGTGTGGCAGGTGTCGGTTGTGCGCCAGGGTGAGAACGGGTTGCTCTACCCGGCGGGCGCGGTCCAGCCGGAGCAGGCGTTCACCTGGCAGGGCTGGGACTAGCCCCGCGCGGGCGCTTGATTACGGCGCGCCTTCCGGGACGCTTTCGAGCGAGACGTTGATGCGCTGGCCGCGTGCCACGCGGGTTTCGACGGTCTTTGGCTCGCACTGGCGGTTGGTCGTTGTGTCGCGGGGGTACGTCACCTCATAGCGATACAGCGCGTCCGGGACGACCTCGAGCGATACGGTCTCGCCTTCGCCGACGGTGTGCGTCGTGGCCTGACTTGATGCGGTATCGATCAGCGTGATGGTTGCTGCGCCGCACTCGGTGTTGTTGGCGAAACGCAGCTCAGACTTGGTTGTACAGGCCGCGAGGGCGAGCGCCATCGCCAGCCAGAGCAGGAACATCCCGCGTCGCATGAAGCTATCTCCTGGGGGAGTGGGTTCATCGGGCGGGATTATACGGTCCGGCACGAGCGCTGACAAGCGTTTGCGCGGGTTGACGCAGAACAGGCGAGGAGTAATGTCTTCAAATATCCGTGCTGTGGTGTATGAAAACGCGCTGCGCGTGGTCGAGCGCGCCGCGCCGCAGGCCGAGCCGGGCGAAGCGCTGATCCGGCTGCGGCTGGCAGGCATCTGCAACACCGATCTGGAGTTGATGCGCGGCTACAAGGGGTTCAGCGGCACGCTGGGGCACGAGTTCGTCGGCGAGGTGATCGAGGGCCCGGACGCGTGGCTCGGGAAGCGCGTGGTAGGCGAGATAAACATTAGCTGTGGCGAGTGCGATCTGTGCCGTCGGGGAATGCGGACGCACTGCCGGAACCGTGCGACGCTCGGCCTGATGAACTATGACGGCGCGTTCGCGGATGTGTTCCGGTTGCCGGTCGATAATCTTTGGGCGGTGCCGGACGGTGTTTCTGACGAGCAGGCGGTGTTCGCCGAGCCGCTGGCGGCGGCGTGCGAGGTGCTGGAAGCAGGCGTGATCGCGCCGGAAACGCGCGCGATCGTGCTTGGCGCCGGGAAGCTGGGATTGCTGGTGGCGCAGGTCGTACGTCTGACTGGGGCGGACCTGACGGTGGTAGCGCGGCGTGACCGCCCGCGATCGCTCCTGGCGCAGTGGGGGATTCCGAGCGCGACGGCGCCAGATCTCGATCCGGGCATGGCGGATGTGGTGATCGATTGTACGGGCAGCGCGGAAGGGTTCGCCACCGCGCTGGATTTGGTGCGCCCGCGCGGCGCGATCATTCTCAAGAGCACTTACGCGGGACTGCCGGAGGCGGATCTGACGCGGGTCGCGGTCGATGAGTTGCGCGTGATCGGCAGCCGGTGCGGGCCGTTTGGCGCGGCACTGCGATTGCTCTCTGACGGGCTGGTCGATCCGCGCCCGATGATCGAAGCGCGCTATCCGTTGGCGGATGCTGAGCAGGCGCTGGCGCGCGCCGCGCAGCCCGGCACGCTGAAAGTGCTACTCATTCCCTGACGGGGGATGTTACACGGGCTGAGGCGAGACTTCGGCGCTGCCGGCGGGCGCGCCGCGTCCGGCGCTTTGATCGGCAAGCGGCAGCGTAAACGTGAACGTTGTGCCGACGCCTGGCTCGCTTTCCACCCACATCTCGCAGCCATGCGCCTCGACGATTCGGCGCGCGATGGACAGGCCAAGCCCGGTCCCAGTTGTCGCGCGGGCGGTTGATGGCGCGCGGAAGAACTTGTCAAAAACACTTTGCCGGTCTTCCTCGTTCAGGCCGGGGCCGGTATCCTGCACGCGGATGACCGCGTGATGGGGTGGCGCAATTTCCTCGCCGTCAGAACGGGCGATCTCGCATACGATGTGCCCGTACTCGCGGTTGTACTTAATCGCGTTGGTCAGCAGGTTTAGCAGCACCTGCTTGATCTTCGCCAGATCGGCGCTGACAGTGAGCGCGCTGCCGTGCACCGCGATCGTGATCCCACGCTCTGCCGCCTGGTGCGAGACCAACTCAACGCAGTCCTCGATCACATCCAGCAGATCACACGGGGACAGTTCAAGCTGCGTCCGCCCAGACTCAAGCCGCGCGAGATCCAGAAAGTCAGTCGCCATCTGAGTCAGACGCTCGGTTTCGGTCTTCAGCGTGGCGACAATCTCGCGGCGGAC
>CAZVCM010000356.1:0-2963 GCA_964626105.1 uncultured Thermoflexus sp. | reverse complement strand
GTGGCGCTGCACCAGGCCGAGATGCGCGAGATGCTGGTCAATCACAACCGGCAGATGGTGTCCGGCGCAGCGCAAACGCTCTCCGCGCAGTTGGCGCAGCGTCAGGACGTGCTGACGGCGCTGGCGTCCAACGCCGCAGCGCCCTTCGAGGATATTGTGGAGGCAGCTTGGCTGAAGGCATTATTCGATGGCGGCCTCGCGGTGTACGCGAACGGTGAGCGGGTGGCCGCGACGTCCGAGGCCACGACCTGGCCGGACCTGGCCGGCGACCTGCGACCCACCGGTGAGGCGGCGTTCGTCCCGCTAGTTGCTCCCGGCCAGAACACGACGCGTGTCGCGCTCATCAGCCCCACCGCGCAGGAAGAGACTATCCAGGTCGTCGGCGTGGTCACGCTCGACGCATTGGCCGCCACGAACGCCCTGGAAAGCCTGCACGCAGCGGGCAGCGTTCACTTGCAGCTCATCGGTGCGGATGGCCTCGTCCTTTATCACAGCGATCCCGCCCGGGTTGGACAACGCACCGGCGACTTGATCGCGCCGCTGGAGCCGGGGCAGCCCGTCGAAGCGACAGAACGCCAAGACGCCGCAGGGCACGACGTCATTGCGACTGTGGCAGCCGTACCCGCCGCCGGGTGGACGCTCATCCAGGAGGAGCGCTGGCAGGAAACGCTCAGCCCGCTGATGCGCTACTCGCAGGCTGCGCCGCTGGCGCTGGTCCCCGGCCTGCTGATCGCGCTGGGCGCGGTTTGGCTGGGCATCCAGCGCATCGTCTACCCGCTGCGCCGTCTCGAAGCGCAGGCGACGGAGCTGGCCTGGGGAGATTTTGCGGCCATCGAGCAGCCCGCCGGTGGCATCGCCGAGATCCGGCACTTGCAGGGCACGCTCCAACACATGACGCGGCGTGTCCAGGCGGCACAGGCCAGTATGCGCAACTACATCGGCGCGATTACGCAGGCCCAGGAAGATGAGCGGCGGCGGCTCTCGCGCGAGCTGCACGACCAGACCGCTCAGGCACTCGTGGCGCTCGATCACCGCGAGCAGATGCTCAAGCCGTATCTCAAGGACAACCCCGAAGCGGCAGCGCTGTTGGCGGAGATTCGCACCATGATTGCGGCGACGATGGACGATTTGCGGCGGATTGTACGCGCGCTGCGCCCGATCTACCTCGAGGAGTTGGGCCTGGCCCCGGCGCTGCAAGCGCTGGCCCGCGACCTCGACTTGAAAGACACCCTGACCGTCCACTTCGAGAAGTCCGGCACGCCCCAACGTCTCATTCCCGAGCATGAAATCGCGCTCTACCGTATCGCCCAGGAAGCGCTGAACAACGCCTGGCAGCACAGCGACGCATCGCAGGTCTGGCTGACCGTGCAGTTCGAGACGGCGCAGGTCACCATCACGGTCCGCGACAACGGACAGGGTTTTGCCGCACCGCGCCATGCCGCCGAGCTGGAAGCTTCCGGCCAGCGGCATTTCGGCATCATCGGCATGTACGAGCGCGCCGCGCTGATCGGCGCGCACTTGCAGGTCAAGTCCGCGCCCGACGCCGGGACGACGATCACGGTCAAAGCCCCGGTTGAAGCGCTGCCGGACAGAGAGTGACCTCAGCGCGGCGCTTACTCGGTAATCTCTTGCTCCCAGGTAAACACGCGCTCGGGCGCATCAACGTTGCGGAGGGTCAGGGTCAGCTGCGTCGCGCCGTCGAGCACGGCTGCGCCGTCTGCCAGCGCCGCAAAGCTGAGCGTGCCGGAAACGTGATGCCCGCCGGAGGGCGCATCCCACCGACTCGGTGAGAGTGCCAGGCCGGTGTCGGTCGTCAGCGTGGCAGTCTGAGTCAGGTCCATGTCCAGCTCGACCGAATGTGTGTCCATCGCGACGGCGAAGTCCAGAGTGTCCCCTGGCCCGTTCAGATTAAGCTGGGTGACCGTGACCGAAACCGCGCCTTGCTCATCCGTCAGCGTCGCCGTCGGAAACCCGCCTTCACCGGCGACTGGCTCAACTACCTCCGGGGCTGCCGTCTCTTGTGACGACGCCAGCAGCGATCCCACGCCAAACAGCGCCGCGATCGCAACAAACGGCACCACAATCCATAACAGTTGGCGACTCATATTCCCTCCACAGACAGTTCGATCAAGCGCAGCGCCTTGCGCCACTCTTTGAACAGAATAACCAACATGAAGCCAACGCCGAACAGCGTCATGCCCAGGCCAACCAGCATGAACGCGATCCGGTATTCGGCGAGAAAGGTGGTAGCTGCCGTAAGCCCCAGAACAGGCAGCACGTCCGTGACGTGATGGGCGCAGCAGGCCACCATCGCCAACGTCGAGGTCGTCCCGCTCGCCCCGGCCAGCTTCCCCGACGGTCCGGTCTGCACGACAGGCGCAAACAGGCGCTTTTTCAAGATCACATACAGCGCCATCTGCACGCCGAACCCCAAAATGATCGGGGTGACAATCAGCCGGTCCTCCCAGAGTAGATCGAGGGCGTGCTGTGGGCTTTCGGCCAGCGAGACGATGCCCAGATAGATCGCCGTCAAGAATCCGGCACCCAGGATGCCCGCCCCCACAGGCCAGGCAATGCGTTGTCTGGCGGTCATAGACGTTGTCCTTCGAGTGTTCAATACGCTTCTTATAAATCTACAGACAGCTTACCAGGTTCCGCGCGGCTGCAAGAGCGCCATCTCGCGGCATCGCACCTGCGCCGAATGGCGTAGTCACAGACCGATATGCGCCAAAATGCGCAGTTCGTACTGCGCCGTTTTGCTTACGGCCAGCACGCACGATCACGCTTACGCGACCTTGCGCCGAGTGATACCCTTGGTGTGCCTGGCGGAAACACGCCAGCATTTTGTGAAGTGAGAGGGGACGCACTATGAGCGAAAAAACCATCACACTCCCCGTGACGGGTATGACCTGCGCCAACTGCGCCGCCACCATCGAGCGGAGTGTGCGCAAATTGGAGGGCGT
>CAZVCM010000355.1:0-3041 GCA_964626105.1 uncultured Thermoflexus sp. | reverse complement strand
CTGGCTCTCGAGGAAAGGCACCGCCCGCTCGCGGATATAGTCCATATCTTCCCGCGGGACAGCGTTGATCACCACGCCAATCAGGTGGTCGCCCAGGCGCCGCTGCGAGGCCAGCACGTCGTCGAGAATGCACATCCCGGCCAGGCATTCCTCGCCGTGGAAGCTCACCACGCTGACCGCCGGGACGTTCAACCGCTCCACCACGCTGAGCGTGTTCACGCCGACGGTGTAGCCCTCGCGCATGCTCGCGCCGCCCTCGATGATCAGGACGTCGTGCTCTTCGCTCGCGCGCTGATACGCTTCTTCAATCTCGCCGAGGAAATCACGCTCGACCGTTCCCGCCATCACTTCGGCGAGCAGCTCGGATGTAATTACCACCGGAGACAGCTCCCAGGGTGGCGTTTCCAGGCCGAGGGTGCGGCGGACGAAGTCTGCATCTTCGTCGATGATACGACCGCCCACTTCGTGCGGCTGCGTGCTTACCGGCTTCAAGTAGTTCACCGAAAGACCGGCTGCCTGCATCCGCAGCCCCAGCCCCAGGCTGAGCGCGGTCTTGCCGGAATAGGTGCCGACTGAGGTGACGTACACACTTTTCATGCTGTTGCCCTTTTCCGTTTCAATGGCTGCGAATGAAGTTCCACTCTGCTCCATAGCTTACGCCAGGTCGCGTTTTCTGTCATACGGTTATTCCAACGGTTAGCACTTGGCAAATTGCGAGAAACCGGTCAGACGCTGCTGACCACATCCCGCTTAGCTCTTCAACACCAGCCGCATGTCGAGCGTGATCGCGCCGCGCCCTTCTTCGTAAACCATCAGCGGGTTGATGTCCATCTCGACGATATCCGGGAAATCGGTCACCATCTGGTTGATACGCAGTAGCGTCTCCGCCAGGGCATCGCGATCCACCGGCGGGCGCCCGCGCACACCGCGCAGCAGCGCCGCCGCCCGAATCTCTTCCAGCATCTCGTACGCGTCCTGCTTGCCGAACGGCGCCACGCGAAAGGTCACGTCCTTGAGCACCTCGACCAGCACACCGCCCAGGCCAAACGTCACCAGCGGGCCGAACTGCGGGTCGCGGTTCATGCCAACCAGCACCTCGACGCCGTCCATACTGACCATTTCCTGCACCAGGCAGCCCCAGATACGCGCATCCGGCACGTAACGCTGCGCGCGGTACACGATCAGGTCGAACGCGTCGCGCACGTCCTGCGCGTTCCGCAGGCCGACGCGCACGCCGCCCACATCCGTCTTGTGCAAAATGTCCGGGCTGGCGATCTTCAGCACGACCGGATAACCGATCTCGTCCGCCGCCTCGACCGCTTCATCGGCAGTGGCGGCCAGCTCATTCGCAGGCAGCCGCAGCCCGTACGCTTCGGCAACGCGGCGTGCTTCCGCTTCGCCCACACTCACGCGGCCTTCAGCGCGCACCTCATCGAACACCTGCTGGACCGCCGCCTTGTCCACCTCATAGGACACGTACTCCGGATCGGGCCGGTCGCGCAGGCGGCGATAATCCCGCATCGCGGCAAAGGCTGCGCCCGCCTGCTCTGGGAACTTGTAGTTCGGGATGTCGTAGCTCGCCAGCACGTCGACCCCGGCTTTGATGCGGGCCTCGCCCATGAACACACCCAGGATCGGCTTATCGAGGTTGCGGGAGAGCTTGCCGACCGCGTTCGCCGTTTCAACGATCTCGGTCATCGCCTGGGGCGTGACAATGCAAATCAGGCCGTCAACGTTCGGGTCTTGGGCCACGATCTCGATCGCCTTTGCGTAGCGATCGCCACGCGCGTCACCCAGCACGTCGACCGGATTCGCTGCGCTGGCCGCGTCCGGCAGGAATTCCTCAAGCTGGTGAATCGTCTCGACTTCCAGCCGCGCAAGTTGCAGCCCGCGCCGTTCCAGCATGTCAGTCGCCAGAATGCCCGGTCCGCCCGCGTTGGTGATGATCGCGATCCGGTCGCCTTCCAGCAATGGCTGGTGCGCGAACGCTCGCGCATTGTCGAACAGCTCTTGCAGCGAGTCCATGCGCAGCACGCCCGCCTGATAGAACGCGGCGTCGTACGCCTGCTCAGAGCCTGCCAGCGACCCTGTGTGGCTCGACACCGCGCGCGAACCTGCTTCGGTCACACCGCTCTTAAGCACCAGAATCGGCTTCTTGCGGCTGACCTCGCGCCCGATGCGAATGAACTCTTGTCCGTTCGGCACGCCTTCGATGTACGACAGGATGACGTGGCTCTCCGGGTCATCGGCCCAGGCGAGCATGAGGTCATTCTCACTGATGTCGGCCTTGTTGCCGAGGCTGACGAACTTGCTAAAGCCAAGATCTTGCTGGGCCAGCGACCAATCGAGGATCGCGGTTTGCAGCGCGCCCGACTGTGACATAAAGGCAATCGAGCCTTGCGGCGGCGTCCCCGCAGCGAACGTGGCGTTGATCGGCGTGAAGGTGTCGATAATGCCGAGCACGTTCGGGCCAATGATGCGGATGCCGTACTCTTTGGCGATCTCGATGACTTCGCGCTCACGCTCGACGCCTTCCTTACCAGACTCGCGGAACCCGGCGGTGATGATGACGACCGCCGGAACGCCCCGCTCGCCGCACTCGCGCAGCGCGCCTGGCACGATCTGGTAGGGGATCACCATCACGCCCAGGTCAGGGACTTCTGGCGTATCCAACACTGATGGATACGCTTTGTGTCCATAGATCTCGGTGGCTTTAGGGTTAATCGGGTAGATGTGGCCCTTAAAGCCAGATTCGATCACGTTTGCCAGCACCGTGTACCCTAACTTACCAGGTTCGGTGCTGGCTCCAATGATGGCGACAGACTTTGGTTTGAAGAATGATTCAAGCATACAAGCTCCCGGAGGCACAACTAAGCTAATCTCTGACGATTAGCGTAACGCAAGCCAAGTGCAGTGGAGTTGCAACAGGGGCAGCCCCAACCCGCAGAGCAGCCACGCTGCCAGCCCACGCGGCGCGGCGATGGGACACGGTGAAGACAGGATCGCCAGCCGGTATAGGCCACGCGTCATTATATCGCCCC
>CAZVCM010000354.1:0-3091 GCA_964626105.1 uncultured Thermoflexus sp. | reverse complement strand
GCGGGAGGCGGCGCGATATGAGCAAGCCTACGGACACGCGCACGCCGCGCCGCAGTGGTCGGACCGCTTCATCTACGGGCTGCCCGAGATCAACCGTGCGGCGCTGACCGGAGCCCGCTACGCCAGCGGCGTGGGCTGCAATGCGACCGCTGTGCTGTTGGCGGTGTGGGCGCTAGTGCGTAGAGACTTGCTGGCGCCAGACCAGCCCTTGATCGCAGATGTGAAGGCTGGCAGCAGCGAAGCGGGCAAAGCGCCCAGCGCGGCCGCGCATCATCCCGCGCGCAGCGGCGTGGTGCGGCCCTTCCAACTGACCGGCCACCGCCACGAAGCCGAGGTCACGCAGGCGCTCGGCGATGGGTTCGACGTGCGGCTGGCCGTGACCAGCGTGGAACTGGTGCGCGGTGTGTCAGCGGCGGTCCACGTCACGCTGCGCGCCGGGCTGAGCGAGCGCGACCTGTGGGCGTGCTATCGCGCCGCGTGGGAAGACGAGCCGTTCGTCCGCATCGTTCACGCCCGCAGCGGCCTGCACCGGCACCCCGAGCCGCGTTTGCTGGCGGGCACAAATTACGCTGATGTCGGCTGGGAATATGACCCGGCGACCGGGCGCGCCGTGCTGTTGTGCGCGCTCGACAACCTGGGCAAAGGCGCGGCAGGGACCGCTATCCAATGCATGAACCTGATGTGCGGCTTCGACGAGACGACCGCGCTGACCTTTGGAGGAATTTACCCATGATCGGAGTGTTGAAAATCGGCGGTGGGGCAGGCATCGACGCGGCTCCCGCGCTGGAAAACGTGGCGGAGCGCGTGCGATCTGGTGAGCGCTGGGTGATCGTGCACGGCGCCAGCGCTGCGGCGGATGCGCTGGCTGCGCGCGCAGGCGTGCCAGTCGAAACGCTGGTCGGCGCAGACGGGCATACCAGCCGCTACACGCCGCCCGCCATGATCGACCTCTACTGCGCGGCAGCGGCCTCGGTGAACCAGACGCTGGTCAGCGCGCTGGCGGAGTATGGCGCGCAGCCAGTCGGGCTGGCCGGGCCGAACGTGATCGCCGCTCGCCGCAAAAGCGCGATCCGCGCCCGGCGCAACGGGCGCCCGGTCGTCGTCCGCGATGACCAGACCGGGACGATCACCGGCGTGGAAGCGGACCTGATCGAGCGGCTGGTCGACGCGGGCTACACGCCGGTCGTCGCGCCGGTCGCGCTCAGCGAGCAGTACGAGCGGCTGAACGTCGATGGCGATCTGGTCGCGGCCACTCTCGCCGCACAGTTGAACGCCGAAACGCTGCTGATCCTCAGCAATGTGCCCGGCCTGCTGCGCGATCTGGATGATCCGCGCTCGCTGATCGGGGCGATCCCGCAGCACGCGCTCGACGCACATGCGACGCTGGCGCGTGGGCGCATGAAGAAGAAGCTGCTCGCCGCGCGTATCGCTCATACGGCACACATCATCCTTGCCACGGCGGACCGAGCGCGCCCGGTTGATGACGCGCTCTCCGGCGGCGGCACGCATATCCTTCCCGAGGAGGTCGCTCATGCTGCGCACGCCGGTTGATACCCTCGCGTTGGAACAGCGCCACACCAGCGGCGCCTATGCCAAGCGCGCGATCGAGATCGTGCGCGGCGAAGGCGCGTACCTCTTTGACGCGGACGGAAACCGCTACATCGACTGTGTGAGCGGAATCGGCGCCGCGAACCTCGGCCACGCGCACCCGGCGGTTGTAGCCGCGATCAGCGCGCAGGCGCGCGAGCTCAGCGTCTGCCCAGAGTTGTTCCACAATCCGGTGCGCGCCCGCTATCAAGCCGCGCTGTGTGACGCGGCGGGGATGCCGCGCGTCTTCCTGTGCAACAGCGGAACGGAAGCCGTCGAAGGTGCGCTGAAGATCGCCCGGCTGGTGACGGGCCGTCCCGGAATCGTGGCTGCGCTGCGCGCCTTCCACGGGAGGACGATGGGCGCGCTGAGCACGACCTGGAAGAAAGCGTATCGCCAGCCCTTCGAGCCGCTGCTGGAGGATGTGCGCCACGTGCCGTTTAACAATCTCGACGCGCTGGCGGCGGCGCTGACCGAGCGCGACGCGGCGGTGATACTCGAGGTGGTGCAGGGCGAAGGCGGCATCCACCCGGCGCAGGAGGGCTATCTCGCGGCGGCTGAGGCGCTGTGCCGCGCCAACGGCTCGCTGTTGATCCTTGACGAAGTGCAGACCGGCTTCGGACGCACCGGAAACCTGTTCGCCTTTCAGCGCGAGGGAATCCAGCCGGACCTGGTGTGCCTCGCCAAAAGCATCGGCGGCGGCCTGCCCATGGGGGCCGTGCTGATGGGCGAGCGCGCAGGCTCGCTGCCGCCATCGTCGCATGGCAGCACGCTCGGCGGGAACCCGCTGGCATGCGCTGCCGGGCTGGCGGTGCTCGACGTGCTGCAAACGTCCGATCTCATCGAGCGCGCGCGGACGCGTGGTGAGGCCGCGCTCGATCACCTGCGCGCGCATCTTGCTGGCGCCGTTGTGCGCGAGGTGCGCGGGCGCGGGCTGATGATCGGGGTTGAATTGCGCAGCAAGGTAGCGGATGTGCTTCCCGCGCTCCAGGCGCGCGGCGTGCTGGCGCTGCCAGCGGGCGCGACCGTCCTACGCTTGCTGCCCCCGCTGGTTATTTCCGACGACGATTTATGGCAGGCGGTCGAAACCGTCGAGGAGGTCCTCAACCATGCCGCTTGACCGGTACAGCATCATCGACAGCACGCTGCGCGAGGGGGAGCAGTTCAGCACCGCGACGTTCACCACCGCGCAGAAGCTACACATCGCCGGATTGCTGGATGACTTTGGCGTCGAGATGATCGAGATGACCACGCCCTGCGCCTCGCCGCGCAGCGAGGCGGACATCCGCGCAGTGGTCGGCGCGGGGCTGAACGCGCGCATTCTGACGCACATCCGCTGCCACAAGGACGATGCCCAGCGCGCGCTCGACACCGGCGTGCACGGGCTGGACGTGGTGATCGGGACTTCGGCGCTTCTCATGAAGCACGGGCATGGCAAGTCTATCGAGCAGGTGATCGATGCCGCGCGCGAGGTACTGACGTTTGTGCGGGAGCAAGCGCCGGA
>CAZVCM010000353.1:0-3125 GCA_964626105.1 uncultured Thermoflexus sp. | reverse complement strand
GACCTCAGCGGCTGCATCACGAACGTCACCGCGGGCAGCCGGAAGATGCCCGTCCTCAAGGCGATGTCGACCACTGCTTGCGAGCGGGACTGTTTCTATTGTCCGTTCAGAGCAGGGCGCTCGTCGATGAAACGCGTCAAGTTCACTCCGGACGAAATGGCGAGCGGGTTCATGGCGCTGTATCGCGCGGGCGCGGTCGAAGGTTTGTTCCTCTCGTCGGGGATCATTCGTGGCGGCATGACCAGCCAGGGTGCAATTCTCGATACGGGCGCGATCCTGCGCCAGAAGTACAACTATCGCGGCTACATGCACCTCAAGTTGATGCCGGGCGCGGAGCGCGATCAGGTTCGCGAGGCGATGCGGTTGGCAACGCGTGTCTCGATCAACCTGGAAGCGCCGAACGCGCAGCGGCTCGAGCAGATTGCGCCCGGTAAGCGATTCGATCAGGAGCTGTTGACGCCGTTGCGCTGGGTGGACGAGTTGCGCCAGGACCCTGATGCGGGTTTGCGCGCCAGCAGCACGACAGAGATGGTGGTCGGTCCGGCGGGTGAATCCGACCTGGAATTGCTTAGCGTGACGGATGTGCTGTTCCGGCAGTTACGCCTGTCGCGGGTGTATTATTCGGCTTTTCGCCCGCTGGTTGAGACGCCACTGGAGAACGCGCCCGCCACTGATCCGCTGCGTCAGTTACGGCTCTATCAGGCCAGCTTCCTGCTGCGCGATTATGGCTTCGAACTTGAAGACCTGCCGTTCGTGGGGGAGGGGAACTTGCCCCTGTCGCTCGATCCGAAGCGCGCCTGGGCCGACGAGGTGCTGGCTCAGCGCCCGGTGGAATTGAACCACGCCACGCGCCAGGAACTTCTGCGCGTGCCGGGCATTGGGCCGCTAGGCGCGGATCGCATCCTCAAGGCGCGGGCGAGCGGGCGACTCCGCACGCTGGCGGACCTGCGGGGGATCGGCGTGCGGAACGTGAGCCGCATCGCGCCGTACGTTCTGCTTGATGGCCGCCGCCCGATCGAGCAGCCTCGCTTGTTCTAGCGGCGGCGGCGCTTGCACGCGTATCGTCACGGGGTACAATCGCGGCGCGTATCCTTTCGCGCCGGAGCAAACCAGACTCTGATGGCCCGCGCTCGCCCTGTGACCTCCCCGCGCTTGTTTGTTGCGCTCGTAGCCGTATTGCTGCTCGGCTGGGCGCTGCGACTGCATGCGCTTGACGCGCGCAGCCTGTGGGCGGACGAAGGGTGGACGCTCGTGCTCACCGAAGGACCGGGGCTGGACGATGTTACGCGCACGATGGCGGCGGACCAGCATCCTCCGCTGTTCTTTGTGGCATTTCGCGTTTGGCGAACGCTGACCGGCGAGAGCGAGCTCGCGCTGCGCTACTTCAGCGTGCTCATCAGTGTCGTCGGCGTCGCCGCGATCTATCCGCTGGGGCGTGGCCTGTTCTCGCCACTGACCGGGCTGCTGGCTGCCTTGCTCCTGGCGCTGGCGGACCTACCCATCGATCTGGCGCAGGAAGTGCGCCATTACGGGCTGATGGCGACGCTCGCGATTGTGTCGAGCGTGTATTATGTGCGCGTGTGGCGCCGGCCCACGCGGGCGCGCCGGATCGGATATGTGCTGGCATCGCTGGCGTTGCTCTACACGCATTATCTTGGCGCGTTTGTGCTGCTGGCGCAGGGCATGCACTTCTTACTCTTTGCGCGCGGGCGCAGGCGTGTGGTGGACGGGTTGTTTCTCTTCGGCGCGGTGGGGCTTGGCTTCTTGCCCTGGCTTCCCGTGATCCTCGATCAGAACCGCGTCCGCTGGGATGACCCGCTGTACTTCCGCAATTCGGTTCCCAATAGTATCGAGACATATCGCGCGGTGCGTACTGCGCTGCTGGGCAGTCACTACGGGTTGCTGCTCGCACTGCTGTTGCTCGGCCTGGTGTACGTGGTGTATCGCCAGCGCGACGGTTTGGACGCGGCCCGCATCTGGCTGCGCCCGTTATGGGCGACGGCTTATCCCGCGCTGTGGATCGTGTTGATGGTCGGGCTGACGGTGGCGATCAATGCGCGCCGCCAGTTCCTTACCGAGCGGAACTTTGTCTTGATCGCTCCGGCGATCGCGGTGTTGATCGCGCACGGCCTGACGAATCTCCAGCGCGTGGGGCGGGTGTTGCTGATCTCGGTGATCGTCGTCGTGAGCCTGACGACCGTCGATGCGCGGCGCAACTACCCGGACTGGCGCGCCGTCGCAGCAAACGTTACGCGCTATCACCGCGCGACTGAGCCGGTGCTGATGGACGTCTGGGTGGGCGATTTTCCGGTGCGCTATTATGTCGCGCAGCAAATGGGAGATGCTACGCCCGCGATTTCGCTGCGCGAGTGGCGCGCGCAGCATGGCGCCGAGTTTCTGCCACGTATGCTGGAGTATCTCCGCTCGATCGACGCGTTTTGGCTGGTATATTGGGGCGAGGCGCCAATGGTCGAGTATGGCGGGCTGATCGCGGACGAAGGCTTTGAGCAGACCGCCGCGCTTGTTGAAGATCACATGGGCGAGCCGCTCTACAGCTATCGCTATGATCGCGCGCAGCCGGACGAGGTGGCACGCTTCGGCGAGCTGTTTGCGCTGAACGCGGCGGCTGCGCCCGAACGCGCCGCGCCCGGCGAGACGCTCGACGTGTTCTTGTGGTGGCGGGCGTCTGAGCCAGTTCCGCTCGATTACAGCGTGTCCGTTGTAGGTCTGGATGCGCAGGGGAACATCGTCGCTCAGCATGATAGCTCGCCGCTTGAGGGGCTGTCTCCGACCAGTGACTGGCCGCCGGGTGCGCTGCGGCTGGACGTGCATCGCGTGGCGCTGCCGCCATCGCTGGCAGCGGGCAAGTATGATCTTGGCGTGCGTGTGTATTGGTACGGCGATCAGCAGCCGCTTGAGGTACTTCAGGACGGGCAACTGCCGGGTGACCGCGCAATTATCGGCACAGTCGCAGTTGGCGCGGATCGCGACTGATTGCAGGAACACTGTGAATAACGGCTTGGAGAACATACGGACCGCTCGTGGCGGTCCTTCCATTTGAGTCAGATGGGGTGGGGAAGAGAGGCTCTTGGGTAAGCGGGATTTGGGCCGGGAGCATATCTAAC
>CAZVCM010000352.1:0-3128 GCA_964626105.1 uncultured Thermoflexus sp. | reverse complement strand
GCACGATTTTCTGCGCAAGGCGCAACTGGCGAACTACGAAATGGTGCGCGCGCAAAGACACCCGGTCAACGAGATCGTGAACCTGTACATCGCGCCGTTCGAAGTGGGCTTTTTGCACTACGCCAGCGACACACCGCTCAGCAAGGGGAAGAATCTGGGGGCGGGGCGGCTGAGCTATCTCGGCGCCGAGCCGACCTACGCCACCGCGATCGCGACGCTGCGCCGCATCTTCTCGGCGGAGCTGACGCGGCTGCGCGCGGCCCCATCATCCGCCGCGCAGCGCACGGAGAACCCCTCGCTGAAAGAAGAAGGAGCCGGGAATGGAAGTGTATCAGGCGATTCGGACCAACCGGTCGGTACGCCAGTTCGCGGATCGTCCGGTCAGTCGTGAGGATATCGAGCGCATCGTCCACGCCGGGCGGCTGTCCGGCTCGGCCAAGAATACCCAGCCGTGGCAGTTCATCGCCGTCACCGAGCGGGAGACACTGCGCGGGCTGAGTGAGTGCGGTCCGTGGTGCGGGCATCTGGCTGGGGCGGCGTTTGGCGTCGTGCTGACGGTGGATGACCTTCACGAGCCGCCGACGCTGACCACGCCGTTCGACCTGGGGCGCGCCGCGCAGAACATGATCCTCGCGGCGTGGGAGATGGGCATTGGGTCGTGCATGGCGACGATCTACGAGGCGCAGCGCGCGCGTGACCTGCTCAGTGTTCCGGCGGAGCGTGCGATCCCGTGGGCGATCTCGTTCGGCTATCCCGCGCCGGAAGCTGACCCGCGCGACCGCCCGCCGCGCGCCGCTGGGCGCAAGGCGCTCGACGAGGTGCTGCGCTGGGAGCGGTGGAGTGAAAGCGGTTAGCTCTGTTAGCGATGAGTGATTAGCAAGAGCCAGAACCAGGGCGATGCCAGCATCGCCCGTTTTCATCCCATCACGGTGTTGTCGCGGGTGGAGCAAGCTCCGTCCACCAGCAAAGCGCCAGCCTTCCCGTGATTCGGCGTGAATAGTCCACGTCAACTTCGCAAGTGGCCCGCAGCGAATTTGGTGCTTGACTCGGATAGAACATCTGTGCTATTATCGACTTGGGGCTGCGTCGCCAAGAAAGGGCACGGACTTATGTTCGCCGATATGTTCCGCCATTTCTACGACTACCACTTCTTTCAAAACCGCCACATCTGGGATGCATATATCGTTCCGCTGCCGCAGGAACAGTTCCTTCAACCTGTCGATTACTCGCATAGCTCGGTGTGCAACCAGATCGTGCATATGATCAATGCAGATAATGTGTGGTTTAGCGACTTGCGCGGCGCCGAGTTTCCGGGCGATCTGGATCCGGCTGACTTCGAGGACCGGCGAGCTATCCGCGCGCGCTGGGACGGCGTGGAGCAGATGATGCGCGCGTATCTGGATGACCTGCGGGATGATACGCTGTTCGACAAGCCGCTACAGGGCGAAGACGCCGACCTCACGGTGTGGCAGGTGCTGCTGCATGTGGTGAATCACGGCACGGACCACCGCGCCCAAGTGCTGCGCGTGCTGCACGACCTGGGCGCGGATACCCGGTACCAGGATTACATCTTCTACGTCTACGGCCACCCAACTCCGTGAGCAGGTGCGCTCGCATTCATCCAACCCGGCGCTGATTCACTCCAGCGCGCATCTAATCATCCGTGAAGGGGGCGTTTCGATGGTTAGCCTTGTTAAAACCAGTATCTGGCGGCAGTTCGGCGCGGTGATTGACTATCTGGCGGACACGATCCGCGCCTGCCCGGATCAGCTCTGGCTCGCGCCGCTCTACGAGGACGCGAGCGTGCCGCCGGAGTTCGCGCAGTTCTGGTACCGCGCTTATCACACGCTGTTCTGGCTGGACCTGTACTTGCAGGGCGAAGAGGAAGGCTTTTTGCCGCCGCCACCGTTTTTGCTCATCGAGCAATATCACGACGGTCCGGTGCCCGACCGCGCCTATACCAAAGAGGAGCTTCTGGCGTATCTTGAGGACTGCCGCCAGAAATGCCGGGCCGCGATCGACGCGCTGACTGACGAAGCCCTTGAGGCGCGCTATCGCTTCAGTTGGGGCGAGTGCAGTTACCTCGAACTGCTGATCTACAATTTGCGGCACGTGCAGGAGCACGCGGGCCAGCTCAACCTGTTCCTGGGGCAGCGAGGCGTCTATACGCCTGACTACAAGACGCAACTTCGCGGCGAGGCGCTGTGACGCTCGCGCGGGGCGATGCGCTGGGGATTGATTTAGCTGTCCGTCGTGGTGGATTGCGGTTCCTGGCTGCCCAGTTTGCTCCCGATGAACTCCGGCAGGCCGTTGAGAAAGTCCGCCGCGCCAACCGCCAGCCGCCCGGCAAGCTGTAGCTGCGTGGGCGTGTAGACGTGCCGCCCGGTCCCGATCACGACGGGCACAGTGGTCGCCAGCGAGGTTCCGGCGGTGGCGGCGACTTCACCGGGTTCCAGGTCCAGATCGACCGGCAGCGGGCGCCCGGCGATGATCTTCAGGCGGCGGTCGTTCCAATGTGTGTAGGTGCCCGGCCAGGGCGTGAACGCGCGCACATGGCGGTCGATCTCGCTGGCGCTTTGTGTCCAGTCGATCTCGCCGTCCTCTTTCTTGAGCTGCGGCGCGTAGGTGATCAGGCGCTCGTCGGCGGGTTGCGGGTGGGGCGCGATGCTGCCGGTGCGCAGCCAGCGGAGCGTGTGGATCAGCAGGTTCGCGCCGAGCGCAGCGAGCTTGTCATGCAGGCTTTCGGCGGTTTCCTGCGAGGCGATCGGGATCGAGTCTTGCAGCAGGATCGGCCCGGTATCAAGCCCAGCGTCCATCACCATCGTCGTGACGCCGGTGTAGGTGTCGCCCGCGCGGATTGCCGCCTGAATCGGGGCTGCGCCGCGCCAGCGGGGCAGCAGCGAGGCGTGCACGTTAATCGGCGCGATGGCAGGTAGGTCGAGCAGGTCCTGCCGCAGAATCTGCCCGAACGCAACGACGACGAGAAAATCCGGCTGCCACGCGCGGATCTGGTCCATCGCAGCAGGCTCGCGCACCTTTTCGGGCTGGATGACCGGCACGCTCTCGCGCTCGGCCAGCGCCTTGACCGGCCCGACGCGGACCGCTTGCCCGCGCCCGGCGGGGCGATC
>CAZVCM010000351.1:0-3128 GCA_964626105.1 uncultured Thermoflexus sp. | reverse complement strand
ACCCACACTGAGCTTAACGCCCCGCTCCAGCATCTCCTTGATGGGCGCGATCCCGCTGGCGAGCTTGAGGTTGCTGGTCGGGTTGTGTGCCACCGCGACGCCGTGCTCGCGCAGCATGCGGATCTGGTCGGTATCGACGTGGACGCAGTGCGCCGCCAGCGTCTTCGCGCGGAAGACGCCGAGGTCCGCCACGCGCTCGACGACCTTCTTCTCGAACTCCGCCCAACTGTCCTCGGCTTCCTGGCGCGTCTCCAGGATGTGCGTTTGCAGCGGCACGTCATATTCGACGGCGAGATCGGCGCACGCCTGTAAAATCTCGTCGGTGCAAGTATAGGGCGCGTGCGGCGCGACGGACGGGACGATCAGCGGGTGGCCCTTCCATTCTTCGATGAAGCGCCGGGTGTAGGCGAGGCTCTCGTCATAGCTTTCGGCATCCGGCGCGGGGAACTTCATCACCGACTGCCCGCAGACGCCGCGCAGGCCCGCTTCGGCAGTCGCCGCCGCGATGTCCGCCTCGTAATAGTACATATCCGCGAACAGCGTCGTGCCGCCCCGGATCATCTCGGCGCAGGAGAGCTTAGTCCCCAGGCGGCAGAATTCGGGCGTGACGAACTCGCGCTCGGTCGGCATCATGTAGCCCATTAGCCACACGTCGAGCCGCAAGTCATCGGCCATCGCCCGCAGCAGCGTCATCGGCATGTGGGTATGCGCGTTCACCAGCCCGGGCAGGATGATCTGCCCGCTGCAATCCACCACTTCGGCGGCATCGTATCGCGCGCGCAGATCCTCGGCAGAACCGACCGCGACGATGCTATCACTTTTCACCGCCACAGCGCCGTCGTCAATCCGATCGAGCGCCTGGTTCATCGTGAGCACAACCCCGCCCACCAGCAGGGTGTCGATGGTTTCCATACCCCGGTCCTTTCTGGCGTAAAAATTCCGATAAGTATAGCGACATTCTCTTTAGCGAACCAACCGGCAATCGCGCCGGAGCGCACGGGCAGAGGGTGGCATCTCCACCAACTTCGCGTACAATGATAAGCGGCTCTGACGAGCCGCCAGACCATTTGCGCCAACTGCGTGCCGATTGCGAGGCAACTCCGCCATGCTGCAACTGCGACGGGACTTGCTCCGTTCGTTAGAAGCCGGATTTGTAGGGCTTTTTCTGATCCAGGCGATCCGCTTTGTCTACGCCGGGCTGTACGCGCGCGCCAACAGCGCGGACCTGGTCGAGCGAGCGGCGGACCGTGCCGCGCTGTCCGGCACACCGGGCGTGGTGGAGCTAGCGACCGTGCAAAACGAGATCATCGCGCTGGCCGCGCTGTTACTGCTGCCGGTGCTCGCGCTGGTGATCGGGCGCTGGCGCGCGAGCCTGCCCTTCGCCGTAATCTTGGTCGCGCTGGGGCGCTCGCTGGCGATCCAGACGCGCGACCTGGAGATTCTTGGCGGATCGCTGGTGATCGGCGGCGGGCTGCTGTATCTGGCGCTCGTCATCATCCGCCGCCCCGGCTTCTTCCCGGCGGTCATCCTGGCCGGGCTAGCAGGCGACCAGTTGATCCGCGCGCTCGGCAACAGCTACGATCCCACGTGGGAGCGTGGCTACATCCTCGATGTGGCGGGGTATTTCACGGTCGGAATCGAGATCATTATCGCGGTCGCGGCGATCGTCTTGATCTTCCTCTCGCTCGGCCTGTGGTTTGTAGAGCAGCGTGAATCCCGCGCCGAGGGGTACGTTGCGCCGCCGCGCGGCGTGCTGAACCTGTGGGGCGCGCTGGCGCTGGGCGGCATCCTGTTTTTGGAGCTAACGCTGCTCGGCCTGCCGAACGTCGTCGCACGCTGGGCAGATATTGACTATGCGGGCATCGTCCCCTGGATGCTGGCCGCGACTGCCCTGCCCCTTGTGCCGGAGATCCGCGCCGGAGCTGGACGGTTCGCCGGGATGTTCGACGGCGTATGGCGCGGGTGGTTGTGGCTGCTGTTGCTCGGGCTGCTGCTCGTCGTGGGTGACCGATATGACGGCATTCCGGCGGCGATCGCGCTGGCGCTGGCGCAGTTCGCGATCGGCCTGACGCTATGGTGGCTGATCCAGACTGGCGCGCCCTCGCACAACCTCACCGGCCTGTTCGTGCCGTTTGCGGTGCTGGCCTTCGCGCTGCTGGCGGTCGGTGAGTATTTCACCTATGACTATGCTTACGTTCCGGACTTCGCGCCACCGTATGACGCGCTCGACGAGTTCTTGCGCGCGTTCCGCGAAATGGGTCTGGCGCTGGTGCTGATCGCGGCGCTGCTGGCTGCGATCCCGATGATTCTGGCGCGGCGGCGGATCCCCTGGCGCGGCGGGCGAGCGGCCTATACCTTCCTGATGCTAGTGCTCGTCGTCGCGATCAGCGCGGGCGGCGCGGCGGCAGCGGTCGGCAACGGTGTGCACCGCCCGGTCAATGCGAACTGTCTGCGCGTGGCGACCTTCAACATTCATGGCGGCTATTCCCAGTACTTTGACCCGAACCTGGAGCGCGTCGCGCAGTTAATCGAGTTGAACGGCGCGGACGTCATTATGCTGCAGGAAGTCGAAACCGGGCGGCTGGCAAGTTATGGCGTCGATCAGGTGCTGTGGCTGGCACGCCGCCTGAATATGGAGTCGGTCTTCTGGCCGCAGAACGAGGCGCTGCAAGGGCTGGCCGTGCTCAGCCGCGTGCCGATCGATCGCTGGCAGGGCATGATGCTCCCTAGCGAGGGCAATCAGGCCGCCGCGTTGCACGTCGTCCTCGACCCGGAGCGACTCGTCTCCGAATCCGAGGAAGACGCGCCCGGCGAAATGCATCTGTACAACGCGTGGCTCGGCTTCCGGCTGGCAGAACGTGATGGCCAGCCAATCCCTGAAGGCGAGCAGGATCAGAACGTGCAGATGCGAATGCTCCTCGACTGGATCGCGACCGCGCATGGCCCGGGCTGGACCGATCGCATCCTGCTCGGCGGGACGTTTAACTTCGGGCCAGACTCGCCGCTCTATCGCGTGCTGCGCATGGATAACCTCACTAACCCCGGCATTGTCGATCCGTTCGCCAGCCTGCGCAGCGAAGAAGCGATGACCGTCTTCCTGGTGAACGGGACAGCAGCGCGCTACGACT
>CAZVCM010000350.1:0-3145 GCA_964626105.1 uncultured Thermoflexus sp. | reverse complement strand
GGCCCATCCAATTTCTCGCTGTCGGGGTGCCGGGACTTGAACCCGGGACCTCTGCGTCCCAAACGCAGCGCGCTAGCCAACTGCGCCACACCCCGTTTGCTGGCTGCAAGTATACCATTCACCCGCGCGCTGACAAGGCGCAGTTACAGCGCACAGACAAGAAAGAACCGTTTGTGGAGAGGGGGGGACACCACAAACGGCTCTCAGATGGCCTAACATCAACATCGGCGACGCGCATCTCCGTGACGTGCTAGGCCAAGCGTCTCTTTCTACCGACAAGTCACATCACATTCCAGTACATGAGCCATTGCATTCGATTATCCGAGACGCTATGACCACAATACTAGTCCAGGTTGCTTAGTGCGGCGTGAAGGAAATATGAGAACCAGATTAATGTCCGCGCCGCCGCCTATTTCCGCCTGCGCGGGGGCTTGCGCTCGCTGAATAACCGCAGCATCTCTTCGACTTCATCAGGTGGAACAACTGGGTTCGGGTTTTCGTCATCGGGCGTATCCGACACCCCTGCAGCCGCCATCCATGATGCAAATATGGCTGAGTCGATGACCTTCACCCCGCGTGACCGCGCCACCTCAGCCACCGCCTGATCGTTCGTCACCACCTGCCAGTAACCTGGGTCGCGCTTGCTGCGGATGCGCTCCTTTATAATGCGGTCGGCGTCGGTCTTGCTGTGCGCAAACAGCACTTCAACGTTCGCGCTGGAAAGGTTGCGGCTGACCCCGCCCGGCAGCCCCTGGTCAAACACGACCGTACACTTCTTGCCGCGCCGCATCATGTACTGCTTAAGCCGCATGACCAGTTTGGCTTCATCATCCGGATCGGATAGCGAGATGTCCGGGATGCGCGCGATCAAGTTGTGCCCATCGATCAAAAAAGCCATCGGGTACGCTCCGTCTTCCCCTCAGCCGAACAGCGCCAGCAGCCGGTCGGGAAAATCGGTGCACAGCCCGTCGATGCCCGCGTCCATCAGTTCTCGCGCCCGCGCCACATCATTGACCGTCCACGCGGTGACCTGCTGCCCTCGCGCCTGCATGTGCTGGATGTTCTGCGGCGTTAGCAATTGGTGCGGCGCGTCGACCGTCTTCCACGTCACTTCGTCGTCAGCGGGCAAGCGATCATCCCACAGGGCCGAGAGCGAAATCTCCGGCGCGATGGCGTATAGCTCGTGCAGCACGTCGTGATAGAACGAGCGGAACTGCGTGCGCTCCACCAGCCCCAGCTCGCGGACAAGGTCAACGCACTCCTGCGCCATGCCGGGGAAGCGCCAGGGGTCTTTCAGCTCGATGAACAGCAGCAGGCGCGTCGTCTTCAGATATTCCAACGTTTCGAGCAAAGTCGGCACGCGCGTCCCGGCGAAGCGCGCATCGAAGTGCGCGCCCGCATCGAGCGCCTGCACCTGGGCGAGCGTCATCTCCCACAGCGTGCCAGAGCCGGATGTCGTGCGATCCACGTCGTCATCGTGAAAGACGACGAGCGCGCCATCTGTGGTGCGCTGCACGTCGAACTCCACGCCGTCAATGCCCAGCTCGGCGGCGATCTCGAAGGCGGGCAGCGTGTTTTCGGGCGCCAGACCGCGCGCCCCCCGGTGCCCCACGATTTGCGGGCGGCGATCCGAGGCGAGCGAGCGCGGAATCGGTAGCAGCGTATCCCAGGGCGGGCGCTGCTCCAGCGGTCGGATTGGCGAATTTGGAACGCTCATCAGTCGCTTATATCCCTTCATCCCCAGAGCAAACAGCGCGGGCCGCAACCGGTCACGCGCCGCGCGTATTATACCCCCGACGCGGTTCATGGCGCTGGCGCCTCGGGTAGGGCACGGTGCAGCGTGATGACCGCGATCTCCGGGCGGCAGTTGAACCGGATCACGAAGCGCCCGGTTCCCGCGCCGGTAGTGACATACAACGCCAGAGGGCCAACCTGGTACGGCCCCGCCGAATACAAGTGCCCGAAGGTCGGCAGCAACAGCGCGCCAATCCCCGGCAAGCGGACCTGACCGCCATGTGTGTGCCCGGAGAGCATCAGCGTCACGCGTGGATCCGCCGCCACGATGCGCGCGTAATCGGGTTCGTGCGCCAGCAAAACGACCGGCGCCTCCGGTGCACCCGCCAGCGCCGCGCCGAGAGCGGGCTGCCCGCGCAGCACGTCGTCCACGCCTGCGATCACCAGCGATTGCTCGCCGCGCCACACCACATGATGCGCGTTGACCAGCACGCGCGTCTGGCCGCGCTCAATCGCCGCACGGACCCGGTGCGGGCCGAGCACATAATCGTGGTTGCCGAGGCACGCCCACACGCCATCCGGCGCGCAGAGATCGTTCAACGGCTGGCAACAGGTGCAGGGATCGACCGCCTGCCCGGTGAAGAAATCTCCCGTGATCGCGATCAGGTCGGGCTGCTGGTCCCGGATCGTCGCGACCAATTCGGGCAGGCGATCGTCGTTCGTGGCGACGCCCAGATGCAGGTCCGCCACATGCACCAGGCGGTAACCGTCAAAGGCGGGCGGCAGACCCGGAACGGCAAGCTGCAGCCGGGTCACGCGCAGCCAGCGCGGCTCAACACGCGTGGCGTAGACGCCCAGCGCAGTCGCCGCGCCCAAAAGCGTGAGTCGTCGTTTGGTCACTCGGGTTTGCATCCTTTTCGTGTGGTGTTGCGTGCGACGCGGCCCGCTGCACACAATTCATGTTTTTAACACAAATTCTTATGCAGTCCTCATAGACAGCGCCCTGTTCTATGTTACAATAGCTCCGCAAACCGGATATATGTTCTACCGTCACCGCAATGGCATATCTCGAAGGAACCCTCATTGCTGGGTAGCAAGCCTGCCCAGCCCCTTAGCGCCGCTCGCCTCGCGCTGATGGGGAAACCCCTGCCGAGGCACCGCGCCACATCCAGACCGCTGGTTTTTACCAGATATTGATGCAAAAAACTGGCTATCGGGCTGATGTTTCCTCTACAATTGAGGTGAACTGCACGATCAGCAAGCGAACGAAGTGAGATACGCACTCGGGGTTGGTAGCCTGGAACAAAGCACGCAATACCCTGCTCTTGAGTCAGAAGCAGCAAGCTTGCGCCCCAGGAGAGGGATGAGGAGGACCGCACGTGTCGAATAAAATGGAGCGTTTCACCCAACG
>CAZVCM010000349.1:0-3150 GCA_964626105.1 uncultured Thermoflexus sp. | reverse complement strand
TTCCGGTGCCCGATGGCCCGCTGCCGGTGCGCTTCCGCGCAGCGAGCGAGGAAGTCGCTTATCTGGCGCACGACGGGGATCGCGCCATCCTCGACGCGAACCTCACGCAGATCGAGCGCTCGCAGTTCCGCGTCATACCGGGATTGGCGGACGCAGACGCGTACTCGCTGGAATCGACCAACCAACCGGGTCATTACCTACGCCACCGCGATGGGGTAATCTGGTTGGAAGCCGACGACGGCTCGGAGCCATTCACCTCTGACGCAACATGGCAAATCACGCGGGCCGAAGGTCGCGCTGAAGGCATCTGGATTGAGTCCTATAATATGTCGGGCGCGGGGATCGTGGCGCAAGAGGGCGCGCTCGTGCTTGGGCCGCTGGCAGAAGACGGCGCGGGCGGCGGAGCGTTCGTCGTCGAGCGGTAGTCGCCCATTCGTCGCCGTGTCACCCGGTCGTTAGTTGGAGCCCGTTCGCAGCGAACGGGCTTTTTTGTGGTATGGTTCAGGCGAGAGCGCGCCATCTTCTTTCACATAAATGCAAAAGTGTGCTAAATTATGTTCGAAGCTGTACACTCTTAGAAAGTAGTGAAGTACCGTTAAGTATTGCCTTATGTCTTGCACGGCCTGCGTATGAACGCTCACAGCCACCCACAGACGGCGCTCCATCATCACAGCCTCGCCCTACCCCGGCAGCAGTACCGCGTCGTCCGCTTGATGCGCGCGCTCGGCGTGCTGTCACGCGGAGAGCTGGCGCAGCAGCTTGGCTACTCCCGCGCGACCGTGACCGGCCTCGTCAAAGACCTACTCGACCGCGGCATCATTCACGAAGTCCCTAGCGACCACTCGACCGGCGGGCGCCGCGCTAAGAACCTCGCGTTCAAAGCGGATTTCGCGTCTGTCCTTGGCGTGGATATGGGGGCAACGAGCGTAGATATTGCGCTGGCGAACTTTCGCGGGGATATCTTACTGCGCCACCAGGAGCCAATCGACGTGCGCGACGGTCCGGAGCCGGTGCTCGACCGGGTGGTTGAGATCGCGCAGGACCTGATCCGCCGCGCGCCCGGCACGGGGGAAACACTGCGCTCCGTCGGCATCGGCGTCCCCGGCCCGGTAGACTTTCTCAACGGCGTGCTCAACGTGCCGCCAATCATGCCAGGGTGGGAACGCTATCCGATACGTCATAAAATACAAGAAACGTTTCCGCACACCACCGTCGTCGTCGACAATGACGTCAACATCATGGCATTGGGTGAGCTCCGCGCGGGTGCAGGCAAAGGCGTCGACAATTTCATTTTCGTCAAAGTCGGCACCGGGATTGGCGCCGGGATTGTGGTCGGCGGCGAGATCTATCGTGGCAGCACCGGCAGCGCCGGCGATATCGGGCACATCCAGGCAGACCGCAACGGGCCCGTCTGCCACTGCGGGAATATTGGCTGCGTCGAGGCGATGGCGTCAGGCAGCGCGCTCGCGCGGCAGGCAGTGGAAGCCGCGCAAAGCGGGCGCAGCCCGATCCTGGCGCAATATCTCGCTGCGGGCGCGCAGCTCACTGCCGAGCATGTCGGCGCGGCAGCGTCAGCAGGCGACAAAGCCGCGATGGAACTGATCAAGACCAGCGGGACGCTCATCGGCGGCGTGCTGGCGGGCGTCGTGAACTTCTTCAATCCAAGTCTAATCCTGATTGGCGGCGGCGTGGCGAACATCGGCACCCAATTTCTCGCAACGATTCGGCGCGGCGTGCTATCCCGCTCGCTGCCGCTATCCACCCAGCACCTGCGGATCGACTATTCACCGATGAGCGAAGATGCCGGGGTAACCGGCGCCGTCGCGCTTGCGCTAGAGCATATCTTCGTCGGGAACCTGTAGCGGCGAAAAGGAGGAGCCGAGGTACAGAAAGTTCAGTCTCAAAAGCGAGCGTTTTTCGGTAAACATTGGAGCCTAAGGAGAGCAGATTATGCGCGGCATTCACCTGTTAACCGTCATAGCAATAGTCTTCTCGTCAGTATTTGTCTTTGGCGGTCTGACCGCCGAGCCAGTCGCCGCCCAGCAGCAGTGCGAGGGCCCGTTCAAGATCGGGGTTTCGAACAACTTCGTGGGCAGCGAGTGGCGCACGCAGATGATCCAGAACTTCGAGAACGCGGTTGCCGAGTTCAACGCGGCAGGCATTGAAGTGGACCTGGTCGTCGAGAACGCTGACACCGATGTAGCCGGTCAGCAGCAGCAAATCCAGAACCTGGTCAACGCCGGGGTCGATGCGATCATCATCAATCCGGGCGATGTGGCCGGGCTGAACTTCGACCTGGAAGAAGCCGCCGCTCAGGGTATCGTGGTCATCGCCATTGACCAGGAGATCGGTGCGGAAGGCGTCTACAACGTCGTCATCGACCAGACCGAGTGGGCACGCATCAGCGCGCGCTGGCTGGCTGAGGAACTCGGCGGCGAAGGCGACATCGTGATCATCGAAGGCTTTGTCGGCCATCCGGCCAACGAAGCGCGCATGGTCGGGGCGATGGAAGTCTTCGAGCAGTATCCCGGTCTCAACGTCGTCGGGCGTGAGAGCGGTGGCTGGGACCAGGCCACTGGCCAGCAAGTCATGAGCGACTTCCTGGCCAGCCTGCCCAACATCGACGGCGTCTGGACCCAGGACGGCATGGCCTTCGGCATCCTGACCGCGATCCGCACCGCCAACCCTGAGAACTGGCCGGTCGTCGTCGGGGAAGCCCGCAGCGGCTACCTCCAGCTCTGGAACGAAGTCCTGGCCGAGCAGCCTGACTTCGCTTCCATCGGTGTGGTCAACCCGCCCGGCGTGGCAGCCGATGGCGTCCGCGTGGCGATGGAGATGCTCTGCGGCAACACCCTGGATGCGAGCCAGCTCGAAGGTCCCTTCGGCAACTCGCTCTACGTCCCCATCCCCTACGCTGTGACCGATGAGGACTTCGCCAGCTACTTCGCCCAGTACGGTGGCTTCCCGGCCTCCTACACCCTCGATGGCTTCATCACCCAGGAACAGGCCGCCGCCTTTATGAACGAGGATGACGGCCCGGTGATCAGCGGCTCGACCTTCACCGCTGACTCGCGGATGCCAGAGATTGCCGCCACGTGCGAGGGCCCGTTCAAGATCGGGGTTTCGAACAACTTCGTGGGCAGCGAGTGG
>CAZVCM010000348.1:0-3199 GCA_964626105.1 uncultured Thermoflexus sp. | reverse complement strand
GGATCGGTGGTCTCGACAGGGCCATCGCGCGAATAGCCGGGGACGACGATCGCCAGCGCGTAGGCGCCGCCGCCGCGCTCGACAACCTGCATCGCGCCACCCGCTTCGCGCGCGCTCTGCCAGATGGCGGTCGCCAGATCGCCTTCGAGCCAGCGCGCCTGACGGCTCTCGGCTAGCTCGCGCAGCGTGAACGGCGCGCTCGGCGGCCACGGCCAGCTTGGCCGCGACGAATCGAGTGTGATCGGGTAGGCGCTCACCCACCCGGCGGAAGGCATAACCAGCACGGGGGTCGCGCTCAGGCGGCGGCACTCGTCCAGGATGCGGTTGAAGCTGTCTTGCGGCCAGTTTGTCACGCGGCGGACGGTGCGCACGTCACCATACAGCGCGAGGGTGATCGCTTGAAGCTCCGGCGTCGCATCCAGCGAGACGAGCGGCTCGTCTTCCCACGTGTAGAAGCCGCGCCCGATGATGCTCTCGACAAAACCGCGCAGCGTGTCCTCGCCGATGCGCGCTTCAAGCAGAGTCTCACCGGCCAGCGCGTCCGAGGTGGTCCACACCACGCGGCCATCTCCCCAAACGGTGCAGGGGGGCAGATCGTTGAGCGCTTCTGCCGGGCTGGCATCGTCATCGTACGTATCGAGGCGAACGATCAGCGCGTCCGGCGCCGTGTCCCAACCGAACAGCCCGAGCGGGCTGTCGCCGCTTTGGGCGGATGGGGTGGGGGATTCTTCGCGGCAAGCTGCCAGCGCTCCTGCGACGAGCAGCAGCGCGAGCAACGGGCGCAGGCGTCGCATCGCGGGATCCTTGGTGGCGCGCGTAAGCCGGTAAGTCTCTCAACGGATGTCGCGTTCATTGTAGCCTGAGCGCTTATGGGCCACAACCGCCCCTAAGTACCGGCGGCGCTGCACGTTGAGCTTTGCCGCCAACTGCGCTATTCTCAACCGTGAAGACCTGCGCCCGCATTGGCACGCAGAGGCAAGCCCGTATGAGCGTATCCGTCACGACCTATGAAGGCGTCATCGGCCTGGAAGTCCACGCCGAGATCATGACCGCCTCGAAGATGTTTTGCGGCTGTCCGGTGATGGACAGCACGTCCGCCGAGCCGAACACCGCCGTGTGCCCGGTTTGCCTGGGGCTGCCAGGCGCGCTGCCAGTCCTCAATCAGCGTGCCGTCGAGTTCGGCATCCGTGTCGGGCTGGCGCTGAACTGCACGATCCCACCCTTCAACCAGTTCGCGCGCAAGAGCTATTTCTATCCCGATCTGCCAAAGGGTTACCAGATCAGTCAGTACGCGTACCCGATCGCGATCAACGGCTGGCTGGAGATCGACCTGCCCGACGGCAGCACGCGCCGCATCGGTATCCGCCGCGCTCACCTGGAAGAGGACACCGGCAAGCTGACGCACGCCGACGGATACAGCCTGGTGGACCTCAACCGTGCGGGCGTGCCGCTGCTGGAGATCGTGACCGAGGCGGACCTGCGCACCGCCGAAGAGGCGGAAGCGTACGCGCGCAAGCTGCGCGCGATCCTGCAATACCTCGGCGTGAACAGCGGCGACATGAGCAAGGGCGTGCTGCGGATCGAGCCGAACATCAGCGTGCGGCCAGCCGGTTCGGACGAGCTACGCACGCGCACCGAAGTCAAGAATCTGAACAGTATCCGCAGCCTGGCGCGCGCCACCGCCTATGAGATCGAGCGGCAGATCGGCGTGTACGAGGCGGGCGGCGAGGTGCAGCAGGCGACGCTCGGCTGGGATGAGGCGCGGCAGGTGACGGTTGTCCAGCGCGTGAAGGAAAGCGCCGACGATTATCGCTATTTTCCTGAGCCGGACCTGCCGGTTGTGGAAATCAGCCGGGAGTGGGTCGAGCGGGCCCGCGCGGCGCTGCCGGAGCTGCCCGACGCCAAGCGCGAGCGCTTCATGCGCGAGCTCGGTCTGAGCCGCTATGATGCGTCGCTGCTGGTGGCTGATCGCGCCGTGGCGGACTATTACGAGGCGGCACTGGCAGCGGGCGGCGATCCAAAGCAGGTCGCCAACTACCTGACCGGCGATGTCTTCCGGCAGATGAACCTCGAAGGCCGCGAGCGCGACGACATCAGCGCGATCAGGCTGACACCTCAGGCGCTGGGGCAGTTGGTCAAGCTGGTGCAGGACAGCGTGATCCATCACGGCGTGGCGAAGAAGCTGCTGGTGACGCTCTACGAGCAAGGTGGCGACCCGGTGGCGCTGGTCGAGGCGCAGGGGCTGGCGCAGGTCAGCGACGAGAGCGCGGTCAGCGCGGTCGTGGCGCAGGTGCTCGACGAGCATCCCGATGAAGTCGCTCGCTATCATGCCGGTGAGGAGAAGGTCGCGAAATTCTTGATGGGCATGGCGATGCGCGCGTTGCGCGGGCAGGGCGATCCGGCGGTGGTGCAACGCGTGCTGGGCGAGGAACTCGCGGCGCGGCGGAGTGACTAAGTTGGCGCGCCGCCGGAAGAAAGACTTGAACAAACGTTCTGATTCAGGTATAATATTCGTACCGCAATCAGCACGATTCTGAAACGATCTCAAGCGGCAGGACGCATCTCAGTGGTGCGGTCCCAATCCCGATCAAGGAGAACACACAATGGCAGGTTATCAGTACACAATCATCATCGGGAATGTCGGGCGCGACCCAGAGCTGCGCTACACGCAGAGCGGCGTGGCGGTGTGCGATTTTAGCGTGGCCGTCTCGCGCCGCTGGACCGATCGCAACACCAACGAGCCGCGCGAGAAGACAACGTGGTTCCGCGTGAGCGCGTGGCGCGGCCTGGCCGAGACCTGCAATCAGTATGTTCGCAAGGGCATGCAGATCATGGTCACGGGCGAGATTGATGCGTCCGCGTTCGTCGGGCAGGACGGCGAAGCGCGCGCTTCGCTGGAGCTTACCGCGCAGAACGTCCAGTTCCTCGGCAGCCGTGGCGACCGTACCGAGGAGAGCGGCGAGTATTACGGCAACCAGCAGGTCGACGATCTGCCGTTCTAGACGGCGTGATGGCTTTCGCTGGCTGGTTTTCGGCTCATCTTCCCATCCTTCCGAGCGTCGCTCGGTTCCTTCCCCAGAACGAGGGAAGGAAAAGAACCGGGGCGGACTCTCCATCTTCACGGGGCATGGGCGCAGGGGATGTCGGGATTACACCAGCGCAAGCGCATAACACATTCTGGCGAACGACACCCAGTGAC
>CAZVCM010000347.1:0-3211 GCA_964626105.1 uncultured Thermoflexus sp. | reverse complement strand
AGGCGATGTCGCCGCTGCGCTGGTGGCCGTAGCGGAAGTCCTCGCCGACCAGCAGCCAGCGCGTGTTCAAGCCCTCGACCAGCAGGCGGCGGATGAAGTCCTCGGCGGCCGTGTCCGCCAGGCGCTGGCGAAAGGGCAGGATGACGATCTGGCGCATGCCGTGCGCGCACAGGGCGCCGACCTTGTCTCGCAGGGCGCTGATCTGGGTGGGGATGAGTTCGGGCCGGTGATTGCGGCGGGCTGGGCGCGCGGCGTGCTGATGCTCAACGCCGGAACGCACGTACTGCGCCTGCTGCCGCCGCTGATTGTCGAGCCAGAGCATATCGACACGCTGATCGGCACATTGAGCGATATCCTGTGGGAGATCGACGCTGTATGATCGTCCGCCCGGCGCAAGCCCATGAAATTGAAGCGATCCGCGCCCTGTTCGCCGAAGAAGTCGCCGCCGGGCGGATGCTCCCGCGTGCCGCGCACGACATCCGCGCGCGCCTGGACGACTGGCTCGTCGCGGACACGCACGGGCAGATCGCCGGGTGCGTCTCGCTGGTGCAGTTTAATCCGTCGCTGTGCGAAGTGCGGTCACTGGCCGTACATCCCGCCTATCGCGGCCAGGGCATCGCCAGCGCGCTGGTCCGCGAGGCGCTGGCGCTGGCTGAACAGCGCGGGATCGAGCGCGTGCTGGTGCTGACACGCGCCGCCGCGTTGTTTGAAAAGCTTGGCTTCCGGCGCGATTTCGTTGCCAACTTCCCGGAAAAGGTCTGGCGCGATTGCGCGCCCTGCCCGTTCCGCCACGCGTGTGACGAAGTTGCGTTGATTTATCCCATCCACGAAAAGGAACCGATCGGTGTCCGACCCGTATCCCTTTCCTGAAGGCTTTCGCGCTGCGGGCGTCGCGTGCGGGCTGAAGCACGATGGACGCCTTGACCTCGCGTTGATCGCCAGCGACCGCCCCTGCGCCGCCGCAGGGTTGTTTACCACCAACCGGGTGAAAGCCGCGCCCGTGCTGTACGACCAGGCCATTCTCGCCGCGCCGGATGCGAGCATCCGCGCCGTGATCGCCAACACCGGCAGCGCCAACGCCTGCACCGGTGAGGACGGGCTAGCGCGCACGCATCACACCGTCGAGCGCGCAGCGCAAGCGCTCGGTTGCGCGCCACACGAAGTGCTGGCGCTATCCACCGGCGTCATCGGCTTGCCGCTCGAACTGGCGCCGGTCGAGCGCGGGATCGATGACCTGCGCGCGCAGCTTTCGCCCGACGGCTGGCCCGCCGCCGCCGAAGCGATCATGACCACGGACACGCGCCCCAAGCTCGCTGGGTTGGTCCATCCAGACGGATATACCATCGCCGGGATCGCGAAGGGCGCCGGGATGATCGCGCCAAACATGGCGACGATGCTGGCGGTGATCGCGACTGACGCGGCAATCGACCGCGCCCTGCTCCAGCAGGCGCTGCATCGCGCCACCGATGCGAGCTTCAACCGCATCATCGTCGACGGCGATATGAGCACCAACGACAGCGTGATTGCGCTGGCAAACGGCGCATCCGGCGTGCGCGTGACCGATGAGGACGCGCTGGTTGAAGCGTTGCGAGCAGTCTGCGTGCCGCTGGCGCAGGCGATCGTGCGTGATGGCGAGGGCGCGACGAAGTTCGTCACTGTCCACGTGACCGGCGCGCCAGATGAAGCCAGCGCGCGCCAGGTCGCGCAGGCGATCGGCACGTCGGCGCTGGTCAAGACCGCGTTCTACGGAGCCGACCCGAACTGGGGCCGGATCGTGTGCGCGGCGGGCTATTCGGGCGTTGAGATCCAACCCGACCGAATGGTCCTCTGGCTGCTGGATGCCGATCAGGCGCCCGCGATCCAGCTTGTTGACCGGGGCGTGCCAACCGATTACGACGAGCCCGCTGCCATCGCGCTGATGCAAGAACCGGAATGGGGCATACGCCTCGATCTCGGCCTGGGCGAAGCGTATTCGTGGATTTGGACATGTGATCTCAGCCACGACTACGTGTCGATCAACGGGCACTATCGCACATGATCGCCCCATTGACATTTTGTACAAATGTGATTGACAAAATTCAGCGGGGGTGCTAACCTGTACCCAGCTTAACAACTGAATAGCAGTTTGCCCCTTCTTATCCAGAGAGGCGGAGGGACCGGCCCGATGAAGCCTCGGCAACCGACTGGGAACCTGACAGGACCCAGGCATGGTGCCAATTCCGGCAGAATGCAGATTTCTGGAAGATGAGAAGGTATTTGGTAGCCGATCTGGTCAGATATCAAATCCTTCTCACTCCGAGAGGGATTTTTTGTTCTCGCTCGGACGCGAGGGGGGATACTGCGCCATGTGACCGCATCATTGTAGACACGGAGCAGATCTGATGACCAACGGTAACGGCACAAAAGCACAAGACTTCCGCTTCGAAACACTGGCGCTCCACGCCGGGTACACACCCGATCCTACCACCGGCGCGCGCGCCGTCCCGATCTACCAGACGACCTCGTACCAGTTCCGCGACACCGATCACGCAGCGGCGCTGTTCGGCTTGCAAGAAACGGGCAACATCTACACCCGCATCATGAACCCGACTAATGACGCATTCGAGCAGCGCATCGCGGCACTCGAAGGCGGCATCGGCGCGCTGGCGACCTCGTCCGGTCAAGCGGCGGAGACGCTGACTATCCTCTCGCTGTGCGATTCCGGCGACGAGATCATCTCGTCTAGCGCGCTGTATGGCGGCACGTACACGCTGTTCTCGCAAAGCCTGCGGCGCCTGGGAATCACCACGCGCTGGGTGACCGACAACAAACCTGAGAGCTACGAAGCGCTGATCAATGACAAGACACGCCTGATCTACCTCGAGGTGATCGGCAATCCGAAGCTCGAGATTCCAGACTTCGAGGCGATCGCCGAGATCGCGCACGCGCATGGGATTCCGATTGTGTGCGACAACACCTTCGCCACGCCGTATCTCTGCCGTCCGTTTGACCATGGCGTGGACATCGTCGTGCACTCCACCACCAAATGGATCGGCGGGCATGGGTTGAGCATCGGCGGTGTGATTGTGGACAGCGGCAAGTTCGACTGGAAGGCGAGCGGTCGCCATAATGGCCTCGTCGAGCCAGAGCCAGCGTATCATGGGCTGGTGCTGGCGGACGCGCTCGGACCGGCGGCGTTCATAGGGCGCGCGCGCGTCGTCGGTCTGCGGGA
>CAZVCM010000346.1:0-3238 GCA_964626105.1 uncultured Thermoflexus sp. | reverse complement strand
CTGTTCGGGATCGGGATCGTGCTGTTCGTCGTGACGTTCGCGATCAACATGGTCGCGGGGCGGCTGGTGGGCAGCGTTGTGCGCAAGCGAGGGGGCAGCGTATGAAACGGCAGCACACGCAAAAGCTCGCCGTGACGCTCATCACCGGGGCGGCGGTGCTGGTCGTCATCCCGATTATCGCGGTCATCGCGTACATCGTGATCCAGGGCATCGGCGAGATCGACTGGGAATTTCTGACCGCGCGCCCGCGCGATGGCATGACCGAAGGCGGGATCATGCCCGCCATCCTCGGGACGCTGATCCTGACGCTGGGCACCGCGATCGTCTGCATCCCGCTCGCAATCGGCGCCGCGATCTACCTCGCTGAGTACGCCGGGAACAACCGCCTCACGCGCTGGGTCCGGCTGGCGATCGTCAACCTCGCGGGCATCCCGTCGATTGTTTACGGGCTGTTCGGGCTGGGCGCGTTCGTGCTGTTCCTCAACTTCGGCACGTCGATCCTGGCGGGGTCGCTGACGCTCGGTATTATGACGCTGCCGGTCGTGATCAGCACCGCGGAAGAGGCGATCCTCTCCGTCCCGCAAGAGTTCCGCCTGGTGAGCCAGAGTCTCGGCGCGACGCGCTGGCAGACGATCCGCCACCAAGTGCTGCCCCACGCCATGCCCGGCATCATCACCGGCGTGATCCTGGGGCTAAGTCGCGCCGCCGGGGAAACCGCGCCGATCCTGTTCACGGTCGCGGCGTTCTACCTGCCCTCGCTACCGAGTTCGGCGATGGACCAAACGATGGCGCTGCCCTATCACCTGTATGTCATCGCGACGCAGGTGCCGGGGATGCCGCTCTCGGTGCAGTACGGGACGGCGCTCGTCTTGCTAATGCTGGTGCTGTCGCTGACGCTGGTCGCGACCGTGATCCGCACGCGGATGCGCCGCCGCCGGGACTGGTGACCAATGATGCAGCCTAAAATCGACGTTCAGAACGTGTACTTCACCTATGCCGACGGCACTGAAGCGCTGCGGAATATCTCGCTGACGATCGATCCGTACCAGATTTACGTGCTGTTCGGCCCGGCGCGCGCCGGAAAGACCACGCTGCTGCGCATGTTCAACCGCCTCTCGGACCTGATCGAAGGTGTGACGGTGCAGGGGCAGGTGTTGTTCAACGGGCGCGACGTGTTCGAGCGCGGCACGGACGTGATCGACTTGCGGCGGCGGATTGGCATGGTGTTCGCCATCCCCACCCCGCTGCCCGGCACGATCCGCGAGAACCTGACCTACGGCCTGCGCATGGCCGGGATTCGCAGCCGCGACGAGCTAGATACGCGCGTCGAGCGCTCGCTGACGCAAGCCGCGCTGTGGGACGAAGTCAAGGACCGGCTGGACAAGCCCGCCTCGGCGCTGTCCGGCGGGCAGAAGCAGCGGTTGTGCATCGCGCGCAGCCTGGCGTTAGAGCCGGAAGTCCTTATTCTGGACAACCCCACCTCGGGCCTGGACCCGCTCTCGACCGCGATGGTCGAAGAAAGCCTGCACGAACTGAAACAACGCTACACGATCATCATGGTTCCGCATAGCGTGCAACAGGCGGCGCGCGTCGCGACACGCGCCGCGTTTATGCTTGATGGCGAGTTGGTCGAAGTCGGCGATGCCGACCAGATTTTCGGGCAGCCGCTCGTCAAGCAGACGGAAGATTATGTGACAGGACGGTTTGGCTAATGGCGATCAATCCAGCGGTCAAGATCGACGTGCGCGATTTCAGCTTTTATTATGGTGACTTCCGCGCGCTGGAAGACCTGACCCTCAGCATTCACGAAAACGAGATCACCGCGCTGATCGGGCCGTCCGGCTGCGGCAAGTCCACCTTTCTGCGATCGCTGAATCGCATGAACGACACGATCGCCAGCGCGCGCGCGAGCGGGGATATCCTGATCGACGGGAAAAACATCTACGACCCAGACGTGGACGTGACCGAGCTGCGGCAGCGCGTCGGCATGGTGTTCCAGCGGCCAAACCCCTTCCCGCAGTCTGTTTATGACAACGTCGCGTTTGGGCCGCGCGTGCTGGGCATGGCGCGCGGTCACCTGGATGATATCGTCCGGCAGAGCCTCGCGGACGCCGGGCTATGGGACGAGGTCAAACACCGGCTGCACACATCCGCGCTGAATCTCAACCCCGGCCAGCAGCAGCGGTTGTGCATCGCGCGAGCAATCGCGGTGAAGCCAGAAGTGATTCTGATGGACGAGCCGTGCTCGGCGCTCGACCCGGTCGCCACCCTGCGCGTCGAAGACCTGATGCGCGAGCTCGCGCGGGACTATACGATCGTGATCGTGACGCATAACATGCAGCAGGCGGCGCGCGTCTCGGACCGGACCGGGTTCTTCTGGCTGGGCAAGCTGGTCGAGTTCGACGAGACGGAACGGCTGTTCAGCACCCCGCGTGAGTCTTTGACCGAGGCGTACATCACCGGGCGGCGCGGCTAGAAATCCCTCGCGACTTCTATTACACTTACAGTTAGCGGATCGACACGCTGGCTCGACTTAGCGGACATGCATGGGCGCGACGAGCGTTAGAGGATGGCAGACATGTCACTGCGAGAACGATTTGACCGGGAACTCAAAGACGTGCGCCAGAGCGTCATCGATATGGCGCAACTGGTGTACGATCAACTGGTACTGGCTTTGCAGGGGATGGAAACGCTCGATGCGGAGATTCCAGAGCGTGTGTTCGCGTTCGACGAGAAGGTGAACGAGACACGCTTCCAGATTGAAGCCAAGTGCTTCCGTCTGATCGCAACGCAGCAGCCCACCGCTGGCGACCTGCGCTTTGTGATCGCCGCGATGAATATCATCATTGATCTAGAGCGCATGGGCGACAAGGCGAAAGATATCGCCGAGACGTTCATCCAGCTTCAGCGCTCGCCGAAGACGCTGCGCAGCGCCGAGTTGGAGCGCATGACCAAGCTCGTCAAGGTGATGCTACAAAGCTGCATCCAGGCGTATGCGAACGACGACGTCACGCTCGCCCGGCAGGTGGCTGAGCGTGATGCTGAGCTAGACACGCTGTTCGAGGAAGTGCTGAACGAGATGATCGAGTTCGCGGCGGAGTCGAAGAAAGGAAAGAAGATCACGGCGTCATTCGGCGTGATCCGTGCCGCTCAGAACCTGGCGCGCGTGGTCGACCTGGCGACCAACGTCGCCGAGCGCATAATCTACACCGTTACGGGCACCATCGAAGAAATGAAC
>CAZVCM010000345.1:0-3317 GCA_964626105.1 uncultured Thermoflexus sp. | reverse complement strand
TCCCCTTTCCGAAAGCCCTTTTGACCTTTATAATGAAAGCTGAACCCCTCTGGGGAAGTGGCGGAACTGGCAGACGCGCATGACTTAGGATCATGTGGAGAAATCCGTATGGGTTCGAGTCCCATCTTCCCCATCGCGCGGGGCGCACCCAAAGGCGCCCCGTTTTCTTCGTTAAACCTCTATAAGAAGTGTGGCCGGTGCATAGTCGGAAGCCGGCACGGAGTGCTATAATCGCAGCGTCGCGAGACTGTGAAGGGCAGAACCTTGAACATCCAAACCGAACACCTCGAAAATCATACCGCTCGTTTAACCGTCGAAGTGGACGAGCAGCGACTGGATCGCGCGATGGCGCGCGCCGCCCGCGAGATCGCCAAGAAGGGCCGCATTCCGGGCTTTCGCCCCGGCAAGGCCCCGCTTAGCGTCGTGATGAACCTGTACGGGCGCGAGTACGTCCTTAGCGAGGCGCTCGACAGCCTGGGAAACGATATCTACCGCGAAGCCCTGGAGCAGGCCGAGATCGAGCCGTATGCGCCGGGCACGCTGGAGAACGTTGACCAGGAAGGGCGCACGATGACGTTCGTCGTGCCGCTACGTCCAACCGTTGAGCTAGGCGATTATCGCGAGATCCGCGTTGAGCATGAGGTGGAAGAAGTCACCGATCAGATGGTCGAGGACGCCCTCGAAAACCTCCGTGAAGAACAGGCCGAGCTAGAGCCTGTCGAGCGCGCCGCCGAGATGGGCGACCGCGTCACGTTCGATCACATCGAGATCGTGGTCCTCAAAGATGAAGACGACGACGCTGATGTTGAGGACGACGAAGAAGACGAAGTCGAAGACGAGGAAGGCAGCGAGGACGACGACGCTGACGAAGACAACGACGCTGATGACGGTGCCGACGAGGACGATGCTGACGACGAGCACAACGAGCACGATCACTCGCACGAAGAGGATGACGACGTCGAGCGCGTGGTTTTGCACCAGCATGGCTGGGACCGCGTCCTGCGCGAAGACGAGCGCGACCTGTTCCCCGGCTTCTCGGCGCAGTTGGTTGGCCTGAGCGCCGGCGACGAGAAAACCTTCACGCTCGAGATTCCGGAAGACTTCGACGCGACCGAGCTGCAGGGGCGGACAATCCGCGTCGACGCGGTTGTGGAACAGGTGCGCTCGCGCGTTCTACCTGACTGGACTGACGAGCTAGCCGCCACGATCAGCAACGGCGAGCAGGAAACCATCGAGGAATTGAAGGTTTCCATGCGCGAGCAGCTCGAAGAGGCCGCGCGCAATGTCGCGGATCAGAAGACGCTCGAAGAGGCGCTCGGGAAGTTAGTCGCCGGAACAACCATTCACTACCCCGAAGATTTGCTGCAGGACTACCTCAGCGATCTCGTGGCGGAGTTTGACCGCTCGTTGCGCCAGCAAGGGCTGACGTTGCAGGATTTCATGAAGATCACCGGCCAGGACGAAGAAATGGTCCGCGAGCAGTTCCGCCCGCGCGCCATCGAGCGCGCTGAACGAGCGCTGGCGCTCGGCAGGCTGGTCGAAGAGGAAGACCTCGACATCAGCGACGCGGACATCGAGGCTGAGGTCGACGCCATGAGCGAGGCGCTCGGCGGGGATCAAGCGGGCCAGTTCAAGCAGTTCCTTATGTCTGATCAGAGCCGTATCAACATCGCCAACCGTCTCGCGACAAACCGGGCGACTGGCCGCCTGTTGGCGATTGCGCGCGGCGAGAACCCGCCCAAGGGTCCTATGCCGCAGGAAGACGTTCAGACGGCTCCGGCTGAGGTTGCGGCGGTTGAAACGCCGGAAGACGCCTCGGCAACCAAGGGGCAGTTGGAAGACGACGCGCAGCCGGCAGACGCGCCTGCTAACGCGCCGGTAGATGCCGAAACCGACGAGCTGGACGCGCCCGCTGAGGCGGACGCGCAGCCAGATGGATTGACCGACACCGCTTCGGCGGACGAGTAGGCAGACAAACTCGTTTGGCGGCCAGGGGCAGAATCTGCGTCCGGCCGCCTCTCCACGAAGGGAGTTACCATGCTTGACACGTACAATGGCCTCATTCCGATGGTCATTGAGACCAGCGGACGCGGGGAACGCGCCTATGATATCTATTCGCTGCTGCTCAAGGAACGCATCGTGTTCCTGGGCACGCCGATCAATGATCAGGTCGCGAACCTGATCGTCGCGCAACTTCTGTTCCTCGACCGCGAGGACCCAGATCGTCAGATTCAGCTTTACATCAACTGCCCCGGTGGCATGATCTACGCGGGCCTGGCGATTTACGACACCATCCAGCAGATCCGCCCGCCGGTGATGACCGTTGCGGTCGGTCTGACGGCCAGCTTTGGGACGGTGCTGCTTGCTGCCGGAACCAAGGGCCGCCGCTATGCGCTTCCCAACGCAACCGTCCACATGCACCAGCCATGGTCGTCCGGTGGCGGCGGGCAAGCGACCGACATCGAGATTCAGGCGCGTGAAATCCTGCGCCAGCGCGATCTGCTGAACGAGATTCTGGCAGAGCGCACCAGCCAGCCGCTGTCCCGCATCGAAGAAGATACGGACCGTGACTTCTACATGACAGCGCAGCAGGCGAAGGACTATGGGCTGGTGGACGGTATTCTCGAGCCCCCAAAGAAAGCCGATAGCAGCGAAGAAGGCGACTCGAAGTGACACAGTTGATTGGACCACAACGCTGTTCCTTCTGCCGGCGCCCCGCCGACGAAGTGAACCGGCTGATTTCCGGCCCGGATGGCGTGTTCATCTGTGACGAATGCGTGCAGTTGTGCATGGAAGTGCTCAACGATGAAGTGCCGCACATCGATGAGAGCGGCGAGTTCATCATCGAGCGCATCCCATCCCCGCGCGAGATTGTCGAGCATCTCGACCAGTACGTGATCGGCCAGGAACAGGCCAAACGCGTGCTGTCCGTCGCGGTGTACAACCACTACAAGCGCATCAACGCGGGCGGCGTCAGCGGCGAAGTGGAGCTGGAAAAAAGCAATGTCCTGCTGATGGGCCCGACCGGCAGCGGCAAGACGCTGCTGGCGCAGACCCTGGCGCGGATGCTCGACGTGCCCTTCTGCATCGCCGACGCGACCTCGCTCACCGAGGCGGGCTACGTTGGCGAGGATGTCGAGAATATCCTGCTGCGTCTGATCCAGGCAGCGGACTTTGACATCAAGCGCGCCGAGCAGGGGATCATCTACATCGACGAGCTTGACAAGACAACGCGCAAGTCGGGTGACAACCCGTCGATTACGCGCGATGTCAGCGGCGAAGGCGTCCAGCAGGCGCTGCTGAAGATCATCGAAGGC
>CAZVCM010000344.1:0-3318 GCA_964626105.1 uncultured Thermoflexus sp. | reverse complement strand
GCTCACCGAGAGTCTGCCGCAGGATATTCTTGATACGCTTGTGGCGAATATCCCGATGGGCCGCTGGGGGACGGTTGACGATGTCAGCAACGCAGTCGCCTTTCTGGCGCACGAGGCGTCCGGGTATATTACCGGGCATGTGCTGTCGGTTGACGGCGGCCTGGTGATGGGCTGAGTGACCGCGCAAGGGGAAGGGCCCGACACAATGAAAGCGGTGAAGGACGAGGTCAATCCGCGCCATCCGAACGATACGGTGACGCTCGCGCCGGGGGTGTTGCTGACGATCGCGCAGAAGGCGACGTTGAGCGTGCCCGGTGTGCTGCGGATGGGCGGCACGCCCGGCGGGGCAGACCGGCTCTTTCGCCGGGTTCCGGCAGCGAATGGCGTGCAGATCGTCGTCGATGACGGAACCGTCACCGCGCATCTGTATGTGGTCGCCGACCCGACCGTGAACTTGCGCGAGTTGTGCGTGGATGTGCAGAAAGCGGTGACGCGCTCCATCCGCGAGTTGCTCAGCATGAAGGTCGAATCGGTCAACGTGCATGTCGAAGATGTCGATTTTGGGCTACAACGCGACCCCGAGGCGTGAGACTCGGTCAGTTGGCTAGGTAAGCAAACGTGCCGATCACGGATTATCGCCATCTTGCCCGCAGTCTGGCGCTGCAAATCCTGTACGAGCTAGACAGCACCACGCACACTCGCGACGAGGTTGTGCGCACTCGCCTGGAGTCTGAGGGCGTGCGCCTTGAAACGCGTCAGTTAGTGACGCGCCTGGTTGATGGCGTGCTGGAGCATCGTGACGCTTTGAATGTGCTGATTCGCCGCTACACGCCGGAGCGCTCGCTCGACCTGCTGGCCGTGGTCGACCGGAACATCTTGCGCATGGCGGTGTACGAGCTGGCCTTCGAGCGCGAAACGCCGGTGAAAGTTGTGATCAACGAGGCGGTAGAGCTGGCGAAGCTGTATGGGGCGGAAGCAACCGCGCGGTTCGTCAACGGCGTCCTCGGCTCGCTGGCGACGCATGAACCCGATCTCGCAGCGGTGCTGCTCGGCTCTGCCGGACACGATAGTCAATAGGAAAGCAACCCGTTACATCAATGCCCAATCACCCAGTCCCTCGCGACAAACAGGCTCCCTCGGTTCCTCAGCGCTATGACGCGTGGCGCGCTCTGCGCGAAGATGCCGATGAGACGCCGCTGACGCTCTTTGAACACCTGAACGAGCTGCGCAAGCGCTTGTTCCGGGCGATCATCGCGCTGGTGGTCGGCGTGCTGGCGTCAGCAGTATTCACCGGCTCGATCCTGCGCTATCTCATTCGCCCCTACGGCTCGGAACTGCAGGTCCTGGGGCCGACTGAAAGCGTCGTGATGTACTTCCGCGTCGCGCTGCTGGCCGGTGCGATTATCGCTATTCCGTACATCACATTGCAATTGTTCCTATTCATCGCGCCGGGGCTGAACCGCCGCGAAAAGCGCTGGATTTACCTGGCGCTTCCCGCGACGACCGCGCTGTTTCTGATCGGCGTGGCGTTCGCGTGGTTTGTCATGATTCCGGCAGCACTAGGATTCTTACAAGACTTCGAGAGCGAGATTTTCGAGGCGCAGTGGACTGCCGAGCGGTATATCGCGTTCCTGACCTCGCTCTTGTTCTGGATCGGCGTGGCGTTCGAGATGCCGGTGGTGGTGTTTGTCCTGGCGCGGCTTGGGATCCTGGGGCCGCAGCCGTTGATTCGCAACTGGCGGCTGGCAGTTGTGCTGATCACGGTGGCCGCCGCGATGATCACCCCGACGGTCGATCCCTTTAACATGCTTTTGGTCATTGCGCCGTTGCTCGTGCTCTACCTGCTGAGCATCGGCCTGGCCGTGGTGGCCTATCCGCGCGCACTGCGGGACGACCGCCGCGCAAGACGCTAATAAGGTTACGTTTTTCTATTCAGTCTTCAGGAGATCTTTTAAGATGTCTAAAACGCGTGTCCTCATCATGGGCGCCGCCGGGCGCGACTTTCACAACTTCAATCTGTATTATCGCGGCAACGAGGCGTACGAGGTAGTTGCCTTTACCGCGACGCAGATCCCTGACATTGAGGGGCGCACGTATCCGCCCGAACTGGCCGGTGAGCTGTATCCCAATGGGATCCCGATTTATGACGAGGCGGAGCTCAATACACTGATCCGCGACCAGGATATCGACGAGGTTGTGTTTGCCTATTCGGACGTGTCGCACGAGACGGTGATGCACAAGGCGAGCCAGGTGCTGGCTGCTGGCGCGGACTTCCGGCTGCTCGGCCCGGACCACACCATGCTCAAGAGCAACAAGCCGGTGGTGGGGGTGGGGGCAGTGCGCACCGGCTCCGGCAAGAGCCAGACGACCCGCACGGTAGCGGATGCGCTGCGGCGGCTGGGGTACACGGTTGCGGTCGTGCGGCATCCGATGCCATATGGTGACCTCGCCAAGCAAGCGGTACAGCGTTTTGCGGATTACGCCGACCTCGACAAGCATGACGTGACGATCGAGGAGCGCGAGGAATACGAGCCGCATATCGATCGCGGCGTGGTGGTGTTCGCGGGCGTGGATTACGAGGCGATCTTGCGCCAGGCGGAGCAGGAAGCCGATATCGTGTTGTGGGACGGTGGCAACAACGACCTGCCGTTTTACCAGCCGGACCTGTACTTCGTCGTGGCGGATCCGCACCGGCCCGGCCACGAGCGGACGTATCACCCCGGCGAGGCCAATCTGCGGATGGCCGACGTGATCGTCATCAACAAGGTGGACACCGCGCCCCCCGAGGGCGTGCAGAAGGTGCGCGAGAGCATTAGCGAACTGAACCCGAACGCGCTTGTGATCGAGGCCGCGTCGCCCACGTTCGTCGATGACGCCGAGGCGATTCGCAGCAAGCGCGTGCTGGTGATCGAGGACGGCCCGACGCTAACGCACGGCGAAATGGGCTATGGCGCGGGCGTGATCGCGGCGCGACGCTTTGGCGCGGGTGAGCTGGTTGATCCGCGCCCGTTCGCAGTCGGTAGCATCGCCGAGACGTTTGCGAAGTATCCGGCCACGGGCACTCTGCTTCCGGCGATGGGCTACGGCGCGCAGCAGCGGGCAGACCTGGAAGCAACCATCAAGGCGGCGTCTGCCGATCTGGTGTTGGTCGCGTCGCCGTTTGATTTGACGCGCGTGATCACGATCGACAAGCCGTTCCGCCGCGTGCGCTACGAGCTGCAGGAACTGGGCAGCCCCACGATTGCGGAGCTGCTCGAAGCGCGCTTCGGTCGCAAAGAGTAGTGTCCTGAGCGGAGCGCGCTCGATGGAGCGCGCTCC
>CAZVCM010000343.1:0-3410 GCA_964626105.1 uncultured Thermoflexus sp. | reverse complement strand
GGGAGCGCCTGCACCACAAGCGCCGGCAGCAATAGAAACGCGGACTCTTTCGAGAACAGAGCTCCGCCGAACGTCACCGCCAGCGCAATCACAGCGCCCCAGGGCCGCTCGCCCGCGCCCAGCGCCTCGCGCAAGCGGAGCATCAGCAATACGCTGAGCAGCGCCAGCAGCGTGAACAGCGGCTCGCGGAAGAACATCCGGCTGTACGGCCACGCGATCGTGCTCGCGCCGTAGAGCAGCGCGACGATCGCCGCCGCGCGCGGTCGATAGTCGAGCGCCAGCCCATAAGCGAACAGCACGCCCGCCGTCAGCGCCGTGATGAGCAGATTGAACAGCCAGACTGTGTGCGCCAGCCCGATCCCCGGCAGCACCTCCGCCAGCCGGAACAGCGGCACAGCCAGCAGCGGTTGCAGCGGCTCCACATCGGCGGCGGGCGGTTTCACCTCGGCCAGTAGTTGCGGCGAGTGCACGTCGTTAAGGTAATTCATCCGCATATCGCCGCGCCGCGCCAGGCTCTCGGTCGCGTCGAACAGGAACAGCTCGTCGCTGCTAATCGCATCGCCGTTGAACGTGAGGAAATACAGCCCGACCAGAAACGCGATCAGCGCCAGCCCAATCCCCACCTGGCGCGAGGGGTTGGGCACGATCACCGGCAGCGCCCGCTCGTTCATACGGGGCGGCCCTTCGCGGCCAGCAGCGCGCGATACAGCGTGGCGAGCGCGTCCGCCAGCCGCCCAGCGTCGTACTCTGCCAGTGCGGCCTCGCGGATCGACGGGTCGGGCGCGGGGTCGCGCAGCGCAGCCAGCACCGCTTCGGCCAACTGGTTCGCATCGCCGGGGGGAACCAGCCGCCCCCAGGCGCCGTCGCGCAGCAGGTCCGGCACGCCGCCGACCGTCGTCGACACCACCGGTACGCCCGCCGCCAGCGCCTGCATGATCGCGGTCGGCGTGCCCTCGTTATCAGACGACAGCACCAGCAGGTCGAGGTCGCTGAACACCGGCGTCAGGTCGCGCATCCAGCCGGTGAAAACCACGCGCTTGCGCAGCCCCAGCCGGTCCGCCAGCGTTTCGAGCGCGGCGCGGTCCTCACCATCGCCCACGATCAGAAAGTACGCGTCCGGCTGAGATTGCAGCACGCGGCTCGCCATCTCCAGGAACAGCGCGTGATTCTTGATCGGCACCAACCGTCCGACGATCCCAATCAGCGGCGCGCTCGGCGGGATCAGGTGCGCGGCGCGGAGCGTCCCCATCCCGCGCGGCATAGCGGCGTAGGGCGCAAGCTCCAGCCCCAGCGGCACGACCGCGAATTTCTCCGCCGGGGCGATGCGATAGACGCCCGCCAGCTCGTCGCGTAGCGCCGGGCTAATCGTGATCAGGCGATCGGTCAAGCGCGCGGTCAGGCGTTCGAGCGCCAGGAACAGGCGCGTTTTCGCCGCGCCAAAATAGCCGTGAAAGACGTGCCCGTGAAACGTGTGGACGCGCACCGGCACGCGCGCCAGCCATGCCGCCCACCGCCCGACGAAGCCCGCCTTCGCGGTGTGCGTGTGGACGACATCCGGCTTCAGGCGGCGCATCAGGCGCCAGAGTCTGACCAGCGTCACCAGGTCGCGCAGCGGGTGCAGCTCGCGGCCCAGTTCCGGGACGATCACGGGCGCGATGCCGCGCTCCTCGGCCAGATACGCCATATCGCCCTCACCCGGCCCGATCCGCCCGCAGACCAGCGTGCTCTCGAACTCCGGCGGCGCGAGCCGCTCCGTCAGCAGCGTGACGTGCAGCGCGGGCCCGCCGACGTTCAGCCGGGCGATGATGCGCATGACGCGGATCGGGCGCGACGCGCTCATGATGGCTCTCCCGGCGCGGTGGGTGTCTCCGCGTCGATGAACAGCCGGTGCCACCATTCGAGCGTCAGCAGCAGCCAGATGCGCTGGCCATGGTTGCGCCTGCCCCGCGTGTGCTCGTCGAGTAGCGTCTCGACCGCGCCCGGTTGGAACAGGCCGCGCGCCTGTGCCGCCGGGTCGAGCAGCACCTCTCGCGCGTATGGCGCGAGATCGTCGCGGAACCAGCGCCCGACCGGCACGCCGAAACCGTGCTTGCGACGGCTGATAATATCGTCCGGCAGAATGCCACGCGCCGCCTCTTTGAGCACGGCTTTGGTCGTCGCGCCGCGCAGCTTGAGATTAGACGGAATCGCCGCCGCCCGCTCCAGCAGCACATGATCGAGAAACGGCGCGCGCGCCTCAAGCGAAGCGGCCATGCTGGCGCGGTCAGCCTTGATCAGCAGGTCGTCGGGCAGGTACGTCATCAGGTTGGCGTCGAGCAGACGCGCGGTCAGGTCGCGGTCATCGTCCGGCACGCGACCCAGGAAATGCGCCGCTGGATCGGGCTGGAGCGCGCCGCCGAGCAGCGCGGCGATCTGCGCGTCGTCGAACAACCGCACGAAGCTGAAATACGCCGCTTCCGGCGAGAGCGCCGCCCCGCTCACGAAGCGCCGCACCCGCTGCGCCGGGCCGCGATACGAGGTCGCTTCCGGCAGGTGCTCCGCCGCCCATGCCACCGCGCTCCGCAGCGCGCCGGGCAGCCGCCGGTAGCGCGCGACCAGATTCGCCGCGTAGAAGCGCTCGTAACCCGCAAACAACTCATCGCCGCCGTCGCCGCTCAGCGCGACCGTCACATGCTGCCGCGTGTGCTTGCTGACGAGATACGTGGGGATCGCCGACGAATCTGCGAACGGTTGATCATGGTGCCACACCAAGAATGGCAACAGCGCGATCGCGTCCGGCTCTATCACAAACTCGTGATGCTCGGTGCCGAGCAGCGTCGCCACGCGGCGCGCGTGCGCCGTCTCATCGAACGACGCCTCGCCGCTGAACCCGATCGCGAACGTCTTGACCGGCGCCGCAGAGTGTCGCGCCATCAGCGCAACGATCAGGCTGCTGTCCAGCCCGCCACTCAGGAACGCGCCGAGCGGCACGTCGCTCAGCAGGCGCAGGCGGATTGCCTCGTCCAGCGCGGCGCGCAGCGGATCGAGCCAGTCTTCCAGGTGAGCTTCAGGATCGGCGGGCGCGGCGGGCGGCGGGGACCAGTACGTTTCCTCAGTGATCGCCCCGTTTTCGGCGATCAGCAGCGTACCGGGCGGCAGCATCTCGATCCCCTCGAACGCGGTGTGCGGCGCGGGCACATAGCCGTACGCCAGCAGCAGGGCAAGCTGCGCGCGGTCGAAGCGGCGCGGCACGTCGGGATGGCGCAGGATCGCCTTAATCTCCGAGGCGAACACCAGCCGCCGCGCGTCCCGGTACAGATACAGCGGCTTCTTACCGAGCCGGTCCCGCGCGAGGACCAGCCGCCCGCGCTGCGCGTCCCACAGCGCAAAGGCGAACATCCCGCGCAGGTGCTCGACGCAGCGCGGCCCGT
>CAZVCM010000342.1:0-3452 GCA_964626105.1 uncultured Thermoflexus sp. | reverse complement strand
GGTTGGTTCTTCCGTTGGCGGCTCGGTTGGTACTTCAGTTGGTATGGCTGTTGGCGGATCTGTTGGTATCGCTGTTGGCAGATCCGTTGGCACGGCCGTCGGTACATCCGTGGGCCTTGGTGTAGCCGTCGGTATATCTGTGGGGCGTGGTGTAGCCGTCGGTACATCCGTGGGACGCGGTGTGTTAGTCGCCGTGGGACGCGGTGTGTTGGTCGGCGGGATGCGCGTATTGGTTGGGCGCGGCGTGCGCGTCGGCGGCACGCGCGTGGCCGTTGGGCGCGGCGTGCTCGTCGCGCGAGGCCGTGGCGCCGACCCGCTGAAGTCGAAGGCGGGCGCGGGCGTGCTGGTATCGCGCGGCGGGCGGGTATTGGTCGGCGCGATCGTCGGCTGGTACTGGATTGGCGGCGCGCTGCTCGCCGGGACCGTCAGGCAGCTACCGGTCGCGATCATGTCGGATTGCGCCACCCACGCGCTGTCTACATCCTCGACCTCGATCTTCCACCACAGGGAGTCGTTATTGTCAAACATCGACCAGCCGATCACGGTGCGACCCGTCCCCGCCTGGAACAATCCGACGATCCCGCGATCGGTCCCCGGACCAACGCGGATCCGTACGCCGCTGCGCGCCGCGATCACGGTGCAGGTCTGCACCTCGACGTTTCCGGCGTAATCAGCAGGATACTGCCAGACCGGATAATAATCCGCCGAGTCGTCCGCAGTCACGCGGAACTCTTCGCGCGCCAGCAGATCGAGAAGATACACTTCGCGGTTCCCGTCACGGTTGGACGCAAACGCGATCCAGTTGCCGTCTGGCGACCACGCGGGGTCGAGGTCCTCGCCGGGGTCTTCGGTCAAGCGGTCGAGGCGATCGCTCGTCAGTTCGCGCCGGTAGATGTTCGCGTTCCCGTCGCGCTGGGAGACGTACGCGATCCAGTTGCCATCGGGTGACCACGCGGGCTGTGTCGCGCCACTGGGGTCTTCGGTCAGGCGCACAATCTCTTGATTGGCGTCCATGATATAGATGTCGGGCGAGCCTTCGCGGTCAGAGACGAACGCCAGGCGGCTGCCATCTGGTGACCAGGACGGGGACGTGTCGGCGGAAAAATGCTCCGTCAGGCGCCGCAGCGATCCGCCCGTCTCGTCCATGACATAGAGTTCCGGATTCCCATCCCGGTCAGACACGAACGCGATCCAGCGACCATCCGGCGACCACGCGGGTTCATAATCTGCGGTGTCTTCGCGCGTCAGGCGGCGAATCGAGCCGGTGTCCGCTTCGAGCACGAAGATATCGCGGTTCCCATAACGCTCCGAGACGAACGCGATCCGCGTGCCATCGGGTGACCAGGCGGGCGCGGTATCAATCGTGCGCTCAACCGTCAGGCGCTCAACTGGCGAGCCGTCCAGCTCCATCTTGTAGAGTTCGGCGTTGCGGTCGCGCTCTGAGACGAATGCGAGCTGTCCGCCGCCACCGCCCACTGCGGTTGCGACACCGGCGGCGGCTACCGCTAACCAATCTGGTTGAGCAGTGTCGGTTGGCTCGGGCGTTGCGCTCGGTGGGACGAGCGTTTCAGTCGGCGGCGGCGCTGTATCAGTCGGGCGCGGCGTCTCCGACGGCGCGAGGGTTGGCTCAGGCGTGTGCGTCGGCTGGTTGGTCGGTGAGGCCGTAGCGGTCGGCGGGTTCAGCGCCAGCGCGGTAGCTGTGCGGCTCTCGGCGGGCACATCCGTGTTGGTTGGCGTAGCCGAAGGCGTATCCGTCAGCGTCGGCGTCGCGGTGGATGTTGGTTCTGGCGTGTCGGTTGGGCGCAGCGCGACAATCGTCTGCTGCAGCGCGGTCGCGCTCATCACCGCGTTGGCTTGCCCTGGATCCGACGGTGTATCGGCTGGCCCGCGCGGCGGGCTTTCGGCGCTGCCAAGCCGCGTCAGCGTGAGCAGCCCGAGCATTCCAACGATCGCAAGCGTCGCCACGCCCGCCATTGGCCGCCGGTAGAATGGGCGGCGCCTGACCCTGCCCGCGACGTAGACCTCGTCGCTGTCGGTGGCAACGAAATCATTCTCGTCGGTTGCGCTGTTGCCAACGCCGTTGGCGCTGTGACCATTTGTGCCACGTTCTGCCCACACGTTTTCGGGCGCTTCTGCCGCTTCGACTTCGCTCTCGGCTGCCGCAGACACGGCGCGCTCGTCTTCGTCCTCGACGTACGGCACTTCCGGCATCGTAACGACCGGCGTTGGGTTGGGATCGATCGCTACGCCGTGCTCGCCGTCAAGATCCTGCATGCCCTCATAGGCGAACAGGTGCTGTTTCTGCAGCGTGCCGACGAAATACCCGGTATACTTGCCCGGATTCTCTGCGATCGCGTCCGTGAAGGCGTTCGCAAAATCGGATACGGTCGGGAAGCGATCGTTCGGGTCTTTCGCCATTGCGCGGGCCAGCACCGGCTCGAGGGCTTCCGGCAGATCGGGCCGGTATTGGCGCGGCGAGATCGGGTCTTCGTGCTGGTGCTTGTGCATCTGCGCGTACGCCGTCGGGACCTCGAACGGCAGGTGCCCGGTCACGAGTGTGTACGTCAGGCCGCCGAGCGCGTACTGGTCGGTCGCCGGGCCAAGCGCCTCGGCGCGCCACTGCTCGGGCGCCATGTAGACCGGTGTGCCCAGCGAGACACCGGAGCGCGTGAGGGTTTCGGTGGTTTCGAGCAGCTTAGCGATGCCGAAGTCCACAATATACGCGCTGCCTTGCGTGTCGAACATGATGTTGCTGGGCTTGATATCGCGGTGAATGACGCCACGCGAGTGCGCGTAGTCGAGCGCGCTGGCAAGCTGATCGAGCACGTCGGCGATTTCGCCCAGCGACGGTAGAGGGCTGTCGCTGTTGACATGCTGCGCGAGCCGCTCGTCGAGGGTTCCCCCTTCGAGCAGGCGCATGACGACGTAATAGGTATTGCGCTCGGTGCCGTAGTCGTAGATGGGGATAATATGGCGATGTTCAAGCGAGCCGGCAGTTTCGGCTTCGCGATGGAAGCGCTCGACGTAGTTGACGCGACGCAGCGTCATCGTCGAGAGCACTTTGATCGCGACCCAGCGTTTCAGCCTGGGCTGGTAGGCGCGGTAAACCACCCCCATGCCGCCAACACCCAGCAACTCGTGCAGTTCATACGGCCCGAGTTGCCGCCCCGAGAGATTGTCAATATCCATCGTCGCGCTACAACACACCCATCCACTGCGCTTCCGCCTACATAGCTCAAATAATAGTTAAATGCAGTATAGGGCATCGCATTGAAAGCTGCAACAAAAAGTTAGAAAAAGATCGCCAAAAACCACGTTGAGTGATGCCGCTTCGAGGGGCGATTTCTCGGTGCGGCACGGGATGATTTTCGACCAATAGGAGAATAGTCACATGTCTGAATCGATCGGTCGCGAGTTTATGCGCCAGAGCCGCAGCGAGGTCCAGGGCGAGC
>CAZVCM010000341.1:0-3458 GCA_964626105.1 uncultured Thermoflexus sp. | reverse complement strand
CTTCGTGGCAGAGTTCAGCACTGGGCCGACCCAGTTGAGAGACTATTTCACGACAGGCAGCTTCAACGGCACCCGCATCTACTTTGGCACAACCTGGGGCGGCATGAACCCGGATGGCACCAGCAACCAGGAGTGTGTGTACGAGATCACAGGATATCCAACGCCAGAACCTTCTACTGAGCCGCCAACCGAAACGCCCATGCCGATCTGCGAGAACTACCTCGTCCAGTTCGTCGGCTTTCACAAAGACGGTGTGGTGCAGTATTCGATCACGAACACCGATCCTATCGTCGCGTATCTGACCGGCTTCTCGATCAACTGGAACACGTACAACCGAAGCGGCCTCAAGCGTCTCACGCTCGACTTTGTCGGCGCGGGTGGGACTGAGGCGCAGGATAGCGATGTCATCGTGTGGGACGGATCCACCACCAGTTCGCCATTGGTCGCCAGCGAAGGCAGCAGCGGGTGGATCACCAGCCCGGTGATCGAACCCGGCCGTACGCTGGACATCTGGATCGACTTCGACGGGACAAGTAAGAAGCTCGATAGCGAGGGGTACCTCCGCTCGGACTTCAACGATACAACCTTCACGCTGACGTGGTACTGTGAGAATCAGGCGCCACCGGCTCCGACGCCACCGCCCACTCCGCTCCCGAGCGATACGCCAATCCCGAGCAGAACGCCGATCCCGAGCGATACGCCGATCCCGAGCAGAACGCCGATCCCGAGCAGAACGCCGATCCCAAGCAATACGCCGATCCCGACCAATACGAAGGAAGCGACGAATACGCCCACCCCGACCTTCACGAATACGCCAAGGAAGCCAGGCGATGGCGGCGGCGAAGGCAACTAGCCACACCCGCACAAGCGCAACACAAAAGCCCCGGCGAACCTGCCGGGGCTTTTCTTGTTCCAGATAATGGTCTGCGCTCAGACCGCGCTATCCGGGCGCATCGTCTCCAGCCGCGCGTAGGCTTGCGCGAGCTTGATCTCGACCGTCTCCATCGTCTCGCGCATGGACATCTGCAAATACGGGAATGCCAGCCAGATATTCATCACGCCGAACAGCGCCCCGGTCAGCGCGCGATAGGTGGGCAGCGTCTCACGCACGGGCCAGAACTCAAAGGGGGGATAGCTCAGCAGTTGGCTAAACCCGTCCAACCCGACCGGCCCCAGCCCCAGAATCAGATACAGCCAGATCGGCGCCGGACGCAGGCGGTTCCGCACGCGGCCATACAGCAAGCCCGCCAGGAACATCGCGCCATAGATCAACATATCGCGTTCGCACAAAGCGGTCTTGAAGCCCATGTCCTCGTTGCCCTTGAATGAACGTGACCTGAGTTGCAGGTCTGCCGTCCAATGCGCGAGGTTCAGCCCATGAAAGTGCGGATCGTTCGCGGCGTATGCCTCAAAGGACGTCAGGCTGGAGCCAGCGACTTGGCGCGGATAGGCATGCTGGTCTCCAAAAAGAAACCACGAGCGAAACGCAAACTGGTGGCACATGGGGCTGTAGAACGCGTATAGCACGTTCGCCGGGCCTTCCGCCCCGACCGCCATCAGCACGGGCGCGGCGAGCGCCAGCCCAACGTACAGACCGAGGATCACTAGCGCGATCGCCAGCCAATGCTTCGACAGCCACAGCACCCAGCGGTTGAGCTTGATGATGCGTCGCAGCTCGCTCTCCGAGCGTTGACCAGATGCAGTCATAGGATTTCGTTCCTCTAGGGTTTAGATGCCGACGCGCAGCCCGAAGGGAAATCAGCCAAACATCAGGGTATCGAGCGCATCCAACAGATCGGGCGCGCGGACGAGACCGGGGAAGCGCCGAACAATAACGCCGTCGCGGTCAATCAATAGGCTGGTCGGGTAGCCGCTCACCGCCGAGCCATAGACATCCGTGTTGATGTCGCCGGATTCGTCCATCACCACCGGGAAGCTAAGCCCCAGTTCATCCACAAATGGGGCAACCTGCTCTGGTGACTCGAAGGCGTTCACCGCGAGCACCGTAAAGCCATCTGCGCCGCGTTTCCGATAGATCGTCTCGAAATCGGGCATTTCCTCACGGCAGGGGCCGCACCACGTTGCCCAGAAGTTCAGCAGCACAACCTGCCCCCGATAGTCCGACAGGGCGATTGGCTGCCCATCGAGCGTCACCGACTCGAAATCAGGCGCGCGGTTACCAACCTGCCCCCCCACCGGCAGATCATCGGCTTCGACCCCGCCAGCCGATTCGCCAGCAGAGAGATTCGGGCGCTCTTGCCCTGGCGCGGCAAATGGCTCGCCGCCCAGGCCCGGCACATCCAGCGCGTCGAACGGTGCGATATCAAGTGGCAGATCGCCCCCCTGCGCAGCGAGCGCGAGGCTCACAGGCTTGGCCGCGAAGAACACGTCAGCCTTCGGTCCCTCGCCGATGCAGTCAATCACATTGCGCCAGCGTACATCCCCTTCGATCGCGCCGACGATGCAGTTCTCCATATTGATGGAGATGTCTGCCAGCGAGCCTTGATTGCCACCGACCTGTGTCAATCGCTCAAGCTGCCCTGAGAAGACCAGCACGCCGATCAGGATCAGGAATGCGCCGCTGAGCACTTCGACGGTTCGCATCCGCTGCTGCACGCGCCGGAACAACCCTTGCGCCTGATCCAGCGCGAGAGCCGTGAGCAAGAACGGGATGCCCAGGCCGAGGGAGTATGCGGTCATCAGCGTCCCCGCCTGGGGCAACGATCCGCCATCCGCTGCGAGCGTCAGCACCGCGCCGTAGATCGGGCCGATGCAAGGCGTCCACCCTGCCGAGAAGACGATCCCCATAAACAGCGAGCCGCCATACCCTGCGCGCGAGGTCATCGCAGACTGGCGGCGCGTATCGACGTAGAGCGCCATGTGCGCCTGATTGATGGCCGTCCCCCAGAACTGCCCGGCGGTGTCCGTCTTCAGCGCCGGGCGGAAAACCTGCGCCAGCAGCAGGATCACCACCAGCGTCAGAAACCAGGACTCGACAAACAGCCAATAGATGGCGCCGATAAGCGCAATCCCCGCCAGGACGGAGATCACGTTCCCATAGGGGTTGCGGTCAAGCTGGAGCGCCTGACGATGCAGCCAGGTCAGCACGCGCGGCAGCACGCCCATAATGTGCAGGCCGAAAAGAATCACGGCTGTACCACCGATGCGCGCAATTCCAGCTTTGATCTGGCTGTCGGAGATGCCAATCGCTTCCAATGAAGACAGGGCTGCCGTCGTCAGCAAGCCGAAGACAACGAAGAACAGCGTGAAGCCGAGGACAAAGAACAGCCCATGCGTGAAGGTTTGGAAGCGGCTGCGTCCAGGGGTTGGCGCATCCGCTGAGGCCACCTGGCGCGTCATGCGTCCGCCCATGTAGCCTACGTAAGCGGGAACCAGCGGCAACACGCAAGGAGAAATAAACGAGATGATTCCGGCAAGAAACGCCAGACCCAGGGTGA
>CAZVCM010000340.1:0-3468 GCA_964626105.1 uncultured Thermoflexus sp. | reverse complement strand
TCGGTCACGATAGTCACGGCGCTGCTCGTCTGGTCGACCTGCGCCAGCGGATCACTCAGTGGAAGCGGCGTCGGCCACACACTTGCGCGGACCGTGTCGCCCTCGCGCACGGCCTCGCACAGGAGTTTGATGCGCTGTTGCTCAGCCAGCGCCGTCTGCGCATCGTCTGGCGAGATGCCGACGATCCCGGTGCGGTCTACATCCGACGGACGCAGGTCCGCGCCCATCAGCACATTCGCCAGCACCACAATCTTGACCGCCGCATCCCATCCTTCGAGGTCGTTGCTCGGGTCGGTCTCCGCAAGGCCCCGCCGCTGCATTTCCTTGACAGCGTCGTCAAACGATGTCCCTTGCTCCATCGCGCCGAGGATGTAGTTGGTCGTGCTGTTCAGGATGCCGCGCACGCGCTGGACGGTCGAGCCCACCAACCCCTCGCGTGCAATACCGAGCACCGGCGCGCCATCCATGACCGTACTTTCGAAGAACAGGCCCACATCTTTCGCTTCTGCCAGAGCGCGTAGTTCACGATACGCAAAAGCGATCGGCCCCTTATTCGCGGTGACCACGTGCCGCCCCGCTTCTAGCGCAGCGCGCACATAGTCGGTCGCAGGCTGGCCGGTCTGTGGGTCGAGCACGGTCGCTTCCATAACCAGGTCTGCCGGGCACTGCTGCAAGAACGCCTGCGTGTCGGCGACCGCCTCACCCTGGTGCAACCGGTCCAGCGGCTCGCCGAGGCGGACAATCCGCAGGGCATCTGCAAGGTCCAGCCCAGCGGGATCGATCGCCATCCCGCGCGAGCGCGTTGCGATCCCAGTCACGCGGAACGTCAGGTCATAGTCCTCACGGAGCGTCGCTTCCTTGCGGATCAGCAGTTCCGCCAGCGCCCGCGCCACATTCCCAAACCCCAGGAGAGCCAGATCGAGATGCATACCGGTCATTTCCTTCCATCTGCTTGCTGCGCACGAAGCGGCCCAATGGCCGTTTGCCGTTCGTATTATACTCAACTTCCGCCTGCGTCCAGCACGGAATTATTGGCAACTTCATCTTCTCTATGCTACCATCACACCTGATGTCGTCTCTCATCAAGAGCGGCCGAGGGACCGGCCCTATGACGCCGCGGCAACCGTGCGACAGCCAATGGCTGCGTCGCGCGGTGCCAATTCCGGCAGAGTCACTCTGACAGATGAGGGGTCCCATAACCATTTGGCTTATGATGCCCCGTGCTGGTTCAAGGGGCATTTTCTGTGTCCGCTAACGCGCATGCCACGCCCCGAAAACCGTCCAGCAGAAACGGAAGCAAACCACTGATGACACCTCAGACACCGTTTACGAACCGCCGCTATCTTGACGCAATCGCCGAGCGCGTCCTGATCTACGATGGCGCGATGGGCACTAGCATTCAGGCGCTGAACCTGACTGCCGAGGACTTCGGCGGCGAGCGCACCGAGGGCTGCAACGACTATCTCGTCATCACCCGTCCGGACGTGATCCGGGCGATTCACGCCTCGTTTCTCGAGGTGGGCAGCGAGGTGATCGAGACGGATACATTCCGCTCCAACCGGCTCACGCTCGCCGAATACGGCCTGCAAGACCGCGTACACGAGATCAACTTTGCTGCGGCGCAACTGGCGCGCGAAGTCGCGGACGAATACGAGGCCAGGACCGGTATCCAGCGTTTTGTCGCCGGGAGCATGGGCCCGTCCGGCAAGCTGCCCAGCTCCGACGATCCGGATCTCAGCAACATCACCTTTGACGATCTGGCGGACGTTTTCGCAGAGCAGGCGCGCGCGCTGGTCGAAGGCGGCGCAGACGTGCTGCTACTCGAAACCAGCCAGGACATTCTTGAGGTCCGCGCTGCCGTCGCCGGGATCCAGCGCTACTTCGAGGAAACAGGCGTGCGGATCCCACTCCAGGCGCAGATCACACTCGATACCAGCGGGCGGATGCTGTTCGGGACCGAGATCGGCGCCGCCTTGACCACGCTCGAAGCCCTGCCAATCGATGTACTCGGGCTGAATTGCTCGACCGGGCCAGAGCATATGGCCGGGCCGGTGAAATACCTGACCGAGCACAGCACGCGTCCGATCAGCGTCCTGCCGAACGCGGGACTGCCGATTAACGTCGATGGCGACGCGGTCTACCCCATGCAGCCGGAGCCTTTCGCGGAATTGCTCGGCGAGTTCGTGGACTGGGGTGTGAACGTCGTCGGCGGGTGCTGCGGCACGACGCCCGAACACCTTGCGCGGCTGATCGAGCGCGTCAAGGGCACGCCGGAATGTTCGCGCGCGCCGCTGGATCGCACACCTGAAATCGAGCCTGCCGCGTCGAGTGGGATGCGCGCGATGGCGCTCCAACAATCGCCGCCGCCCACCCTGATCGGCGAGCGTGTCAACAGCCAGGGCAGCCGCAAGATCAAACGCCTGCTACTCGAAGACGACTATGACAGCATCCTCGACATTGCGCGCCAGCAGGTCGAGGCCGGGGCGCACATTCTCGACGTGTGTGTCGCGCTGACCGAGCGCGCTGACGAAGCAGACCAGATGCGCAAGGTCGTCAAGAAGCTGTCGATGGGCGTCGACGTCCCGCTGATGATCGACAGCACCGAGGCGGATGTGATCGAAGCCGCGCTGAAGATTTACCCGGGCCGCGCGTTAATCAACAGCATCAACCTCGAGAACGGGCGCGAGCGGATCGATGCAGTGGTCCCGCTGGCGGTGGAGCATGGCGCGGCGGTTGTCGCGCTGACGATCGACCAGCAGGGCATGGCGAAGACCGCAGAGCGCAAGGTCGAGGTCGCGCGCGCAATTTATGAGATCGTCGTGGACGAGTATGGGCTCGCGCCGAGCGACCTGATCTTCGACGCGCTGACCTTCACGCTGGCGACCGGCGACGCCGAGATGGCAAACAGCGGCGTCGATACACTCGAAGGCATTCGCCGCATCAAGGAAGAACTGCCCGGCGTGCTGACGTAGCTCGGTGTCAGCAACGTCAGTTTCGGTCTGGGCCCGGCGGCGCGCGCGGTGCTGAACAGCGTCTTTCTGTTCCACGCGGTGGAGCATGGGCTGGACATGGCGATCGTCAACCCCGCGCACATCACGCCCTATGCCGAAATCCCGGAGGACAAGCGCAAGCTGGCGGACGCTTTGATCTTCAACGAGCATCCTGACGCGCTGGCAGACTTTATCGCGTACTTTGAGGAGCACGATGTCGCGGTCGGCGGCGCTGAGCAGGTCGATCCCACCGCTGATATGACCGCCGAGGAAGCGCTGCACTGGCAGATCGTCCACCGCAAGAAGGACGGCGTCGAGGCATTGATCGACCAGAGCCTGACGCGTCAGGATGCGGTCGGCGTGCTGAACAACGTCTTGCTGCCAGCCATGAAAGAGGTTGGCGACAAGTTCGGCGCGGGCGAGTTGATCCTGCCGTTCGTGCTCCAGAGCGCGGAGGTCATGAAGCGCGCGGTCGCGC
>CAZVCM010000339.1:3282-3494 GCA_964626105.1 uncultured Thermoflexus sp. | reverse complement strand
GGCTCGATCAGCCGCACCGAGGGGAACCGCTCCCGCACCAGCGCCGCGCTGCCATCGGTCGAGGCGTTGTCCACCACGATGATCTCGTGCGAGGCGACGCCGCCTGCTTCGAGCAGCGAGTCCAGCGCCCGCGCCAGCTTATCACGCGTGTTGTAGTTGACGATGACGGTCGAGAGCTTCATCCCCCGCGCTCGCTCACGTCGCGCACCTTG
>CAZVCM010000339.1:421-3262 GCA_964626105.1 uncultured Thermoflexus sp. | reverse complement strand
AACGCCCACGGCGCCACAACGCACAGCACGCGCGCCAGCCGGTCCGCCAGGGGCGAGGCGCGGTAATAGCCCGGCGCTCGGAACGGCCCGCCCAAGCCCCACAGCGTAAACGCGTGGCTCGTTGGCTTGACCAGCACCGGCGCAAACCCCGCCGCCTTCACCTCGCGGATCAGGTCGTGCTGGGTATACGCGCTCTCGTAGAAGTGCTCGTCGGTCAGGCGGCTCTGCCCCGTCAGCCGGCGCTTCCAGCCGACCAGCCGGTGTACCACGTTCGGATACGGGATCGTCAGCACCAGCGTCCCGCCAGTCGCCAGCACCCGGTTCGCCTCGCGCAGCGCCGGACCCATCCCGTGCTCGAAGTGCTCCAGCACGCCGAACGACAGGTAGCCGTGGAACGACCCGCTCCGATACGGCAGCGCGTGGACATCGCCCGCCTGCATGTCCAATGCGGGATCATAATCGCGGGCGGCGCGCAAGGCATTGACCGCGTAATCCAGCCCGATCATCGTGAAGCCTTGCTCACGCAGCCAGATCATCGTCGCCCCCAGGCCGACGCCCGCCTCGAGGATCACGCCGTTACGCGAGAGGTAGCGCGGAAAGACGCCCAACTGATCGGCAGTGCGCTTCTCGTTGAGCGCGTCCAGCTCGATCTGCACGTCGGCGCGCGCCCAGATGTCTTCCCACGCCTGCCGCGTGCTGTCATAGCGGCTGCCGGTTGGCTCCATACTCTTATCCTTCTGATTATATGCAGCGGTTATCCCTGGCGCGCCAGTCGCGCGACGTAGATCAATTCATAGGCGAGCAAACCGGCCAGGATTGGTCGCGGTTCTGCCATCCCCAGCCGCTTTGCCAGCCCGGTCAGCACATTCTGCAGCGCGCTTCCCGCAATTGCCAGCCGCTCAACGCGATAGCCCTGGTCTTCGAGTAACGCGCGCCCGGTTGCAACAGTGTAAAGCCGGCAGTGCGTGCGATCCATCACACCGTAATCCGTGTAGTCAAAGCGTCCGCGAAGCAGCTGCAGTCGAAACGACCAGTGTGCAATATTCGGCAGAGAGACGATCACCAGCGCGTCAGAAGCGAGCAGCCTGCCAGCGTCACGCAACAGGCGCTCAGGTTCTTTCAGGTGCTCTAACACCGCAGCAGCAAATAACACATCATAAGGCGCACCCGTGCGCGCCGGTTCGAGCGCCTCCGGCATATCGAGATCAGCAGTAAATACCTCGCTACAGCGCTCTGCGGCAATAGCCGTCGCCGTGGGGTCTGCATCCACACCGGTGACACGGCAGCGTAACGCCTGCTCCATATAACCCGATAAATATCCAGAAGCGCAACCCAATTCCAGCACGCGCGAACCAGGGGGAATAAAGCGCATCAGAATTGAATGGGCATCACACGGATGCGCGTGAGTGGGATCGAAAATTCCTGGCAAGTGATATTTCGGTTCGCTCATGTGATGTTTACTCCTTGCGCACATCCTGGACCCACTCGATCAGGCGCGCCATGCGGTGATCATACGTGTGATGCGCCAGCGCGTGCGCTCGCCCGGCGTCGGCAATCTGGCGGCGCTCGTCGTCGTGCGCCAGATAATACCGCACCAGCTCGCGCAGGTGGTCGCGATCGCGGTAAATGACCAGATGTTCCCCGTTGCGGAACCACTCGCGCACGCCGGGCCGGTCGTCGACCAATTGGAACGCGCCGACCCCGCACGCCTCGAACAACCGCATGTTCCCGCCCCAGCGCATGAAATCCCCGTGCGGATTGAGCGCGATCGTCCCCGCGCCAGTGGCCCGCAGCATTTCCTCACCCAGCGCCGCGCCGCGATAAAACGGGCGCAGGCTGGCCGGGACTTCGTGCACCGACCAGATGCCCAGCTTGAAATCGCGCAATGCTTCGAGCGCCGCGATCCGCTCGCCATATAGCCGGTCGGGGACAAGCGTGCCCACAAAACCGACTTCGCACCCATAGCGCTGCTGCTCATCCTCACTCAGCGCGAACGGGTGATGAAACGCCGGATCGATGGCGGACATCGGCAGCACCTCGGCGCGGCGCGCGCCCAGCTCCCGCCACTGGATCGCGTGGTACAGGTCGTTCGTGATGGCGAGGTCGAACAATGGCGCGGCAGCGCGCTCGATCGCGTGCGAGAACACCACCGGCGACGTGCCCGAGGCGTAGACCAGCGTCGCGCCGGTCTCGCGCTTGAGACGGGCCAGCGTATCCGGCAGGATCACGCGGTTGTCCCCGATGAGTACAATCGCGCCCGGCTGGAAGGCGCGCGCCTGGGCGAGCAGCCGCCGGTTCCGCAGGCGAATATCCGGGTTCAGCGCAGGGACGCGCCCCGCCAGCGCGCCGATCGCCCGTGCGGGAGTCATGCGTTGCGTCATGCGGATCTGTCGCGTCCGCGCCCAGGGGAACGCGCTCTCGCTGCGCCAGAAGACTGCGCACGTGTGCCCCTGGCGTCGCAAGGCGCGCACCCAGAAATACTGCGCCTGCGACGGGGGAAAGAGCGGGTCCTCGCCCGGCGGCGCGGCGCGACGCGCGTCCTCAAGCGCCTGTGGGTGATGCAGCGTGGCGACAAGCAACACTCTCATGCGCGCACCTCGATCCGGTTAGCATCTGGCTGCGGAATGTGCGGCGGCGCGTCGATCGTCGCCTGCTGCCAAAGTTCAAGCAGCAACAGCCGGAAGACGACCTCAACCCGCTCAGTTTGCCCGCTGAAATGTCCGCGCAGCACGCCTTCGAGCGCCGCGCGGTCGAACAGGCCGCGCCCCAGGCTGCGCTCGTCGAGCAGGACAGCCTGCACGCGCTTCGCCAGCGCCGTATCAAACCAGCGCAGGATCGGCG
>CAZVCM010000339.1:0-411 GCA_964626105.1 uncultured Thermoflexus sp. | reverse complement strand
CTTGGGCCGCTGGAGCGCGAAATCCGGCAGGTGATCGCGCAGGGCTTCGCGCAGCACGATTTTGTTCTCGCGCAGGCGGATTGTGGGCAGCACGCTGAGCGCAAAGTCCAGCAGCGGCGGGTCGAAGTAAGGGACACGCGCCTCAAGCGAGTGCGCCATCGTCACCTTATCGACCGCCAGCAGGCCGTTGCCCGGCAGCCATGTCAGCAGCATGAGTGCGGCGGCGGTGTCAGCCGGATCGTCCGCCCACGCACAGCGCAGAATTTCGACATAGGCGCGCTCTTTGTGCTGCGCGCCATCCCAAGCCGCGTGGAGCGCCGGGCCGTACAGCCGCGCGCGCAGCGTGTCGCTGAGCGTCAGCCCCTCGAACGAGGCGCCGCGGCGCAGCCCTACCGGCGTGGGCAGGAACAA
>CAZVCM010000338.1:0-3512 GCA_964626105.1 uncultured Thermoflexus sp. | reverse complement strand
GCCGAGGCATCAGCAGGCATGGCGTCGATGTCGCCCACAAGCAGCGCCTGGACCAGCGCGCCGAACTCGTTGTAGACCACCCGTCGCTCGTCTGGCACAACGCCTTCGGTCACGAAGAAGCCCGCTGTCCCTGCCTGCACGCCGAGCACCAGCTCGTCGTTGGCCGCGAACTCATCGATGGTGGCGAAACGCTCTTCATCAGCGCGCACCAGCAGGTACTGGTCGAGGTTGATGTACGGCTCGCTGAAGTCAACAATCTCGCGCCGCTCAGGATAGATGCTGATGCCGGTCATGCCCATGTCGTACTGGCCTTCGCCCACCGACTGGATCATGGCTTCCCAGCTGACGTTCTCGTAGACCGGCGTGCAGTTGATGCGCGCGCACAGCTCGGCCATCATGTCGTACTCGTAACCCATGACCTCGCCGGACTGCGGGTGCTCGAACTGGAACGGCGTGTACAGGTTCTCGACCGCGATCACAATCTCCTGCCCGCCCAGATCCGGCAGATCGGTATAGACCGGACCGGCCGCCGAAGCGGGAATGAGCGACACTGCCAGCACCGCCAACAGCGCGCCGATTGCCACAAGCCTTCGTCCAAACATGCCTGCTCTCCTCAGAATTGTCCTAGATGCTGCCGTAAACCACATGCTTAGTGTAGTGTTCAACCTGCAGTTCTGCAAGCGATCCTCTTAGAAAAAACGCACAGCCGAAGCGGTCTGTGAGCGGGGATCATTGACAACCGTCGGTGTGACTTCCGGCACTGTAGCCCTGGCGCTAAACGCTCTAGTATTGGTGCGAAGAATGTTTGTGAAGGAGAGCACAAATGCTAGCTGCGGGCTTAGGGATTGCCGCCGTCGTCTGTGCGGTTTTGGCGATCCGGGCAAGCCGCCTCCTTTCTGCCGCGCTCTGGCTGGCCGCCGTGAGCGCGCTGGTGTCGATCCTGCTCTATGAGCTGGGCGCGCGTCAGGTGGCGGTGATTGAACTGAGCGTTGGGGCGGGGTTGGTGACGGTGCTGTTTGTGTTCGCGATTAGCGTCGCGGGCGACGATGGGCTCCGCGAGGGTGAAGCGCTTCCCCGCTGGCTGACGGTGGGCGCGGTCGGCGCGCTGCTCGTGCTGCTGGTCGGGATGGCGCTGCCGCTGGGCGAGGTTGACGTCAACGCCGGGGGGTTCTCGATTGAGGCGATGCTGTGGGATCAGCGCGCGCTCGATGTGCTGGTGCAGATCGTGTTGATCTTCACCGGCGTGCTGTGCCTGCTAGGGCTGTTGGCGGAAAGCCGCTTGCCCGCGCAGCCACCCACACAGGCCCTCACTGAGAACGTCGAGCGTCCAGACGCGCTGCCGGTCGAGCCGGAACCTGCCGAGCCGGAGCACGAGCCAGCGCTGGAGGAAATGCCTTTATGAACACGATAGAAATCGTGCTGGTCGCCGCATTTGCGTTGGTCGGCGTCGGGTTGTACGGGCTGCTGGCCACGCGGAACCTGATCAAAGTGGTGATCGCGCTGCAGATCATGATCAAGGGCGCGCTGCTGGCGCTGGTGATGGCTGGGCGCGCGACCGACCAGGTGGCGCTGGGGCAGAGCCTCGCGCTGACGGTCATTGTGGCGGATACGGTCGTCGCGGTGATCGGGCTGGCGTTTGCGGTCCAGGTCAAGCGGATGCGCGGCACGCTCGATCTGCACGCGCTGTCAGAGTTGCGAGGGTGAGACGATGACGGACTGGTTGATTGGTCTGACGATTGTTCTCCCCTGGGTTGGGGCACTCGCGGTGTGGATGGCGGGTGACGATCGCGCCGAAATTCAGCACCGGCTGGCGGTTGTGTTTTCTGTGGCAGCGGGTGTGTGCTCGCTGCTTTTGCTTCCGTCGTATGGAGATGGTCCGGCGCTGAGTATCGAAGTCGGCAGCGTGTTCGGCACGTTTACGTTCGTGCCAGACGGGCTGGGGCTGTTCCTCAGCGCGGTGGCCACGGTCGTGGGCAGCCTCGCGGTGATCTTCTCGGTTGATTACATGCGCGGCGAGGCGAGCCTGGGCCGCTATTACGCGCAGATACTGCTGTTCATCGGTGCGATGGTCGGGCTGGCGCTGAGCGGCAGCCTGTTCCTGATGTTCGTATTCTGGGAAATTACGGCGCTGTGCTCGTACGCGCTGATCGCGTTCTACAACGACGATCCGAAAGCGGTCGCGGGCGGGTTGCGCGCGCTGATCATCACGCAGTTGGGCGGGCTGGGCTTGCTGGCGGGCGCGCTGATCGCTTACGCCTACCTGGGCGACACGCAGATCAGCACGTTCCTGGCGCAGGCGGACACGCTGCCGTCGGGCGTGCTGGCGGTGATGGCGTTCGGTGCGCTGGCGGCGGCTGCAGCCAAGTCTTCACAGGTTCCGTTCCACACGTGGCTCCCCGGCGCGATGGAAGCGCCGACGCCGGTCAGCGCGCTCATTCACGCGGCGACGATGGTCAACGCGGGTGTGTATCTGCTGGCGCGCTTCTACCCGGCGTTTGCGAGCGTCAATGGCTGGGAGACCGCGGTCGTGATCGTCGGGCTGCTGTCGGCCTTCCTGGCGGCGCTGATGGCGCTGTTCGCGACCGACCTCAAGCGCGTGCTGGCCTATTCGACGATCAGCCAGCTTGGCTACATGGTCTACGCGGTGGGCGTGGGCGGCGTGTTCGCCAGCCAGTTCCACCTGCTGAGCCACGCGGTCTTTAAGGCGCTGTTGTTCCTGGCAGCGGGCGCGGTCATTCACGGCGTCGGCACGCGGGATATGCGGCAGATGGGCGGGCTGCGCAAGGACATGCCGTTCGTGCGGACGGTCTTCGTGATTGGCGCGCTGGCGCTGGCCGGGCTGCCGATCCTCAACGGTTTCTGGAGCAAGGAACTGGTGCTCGAAGACGGGCTGCATCACGGGCCGGTCTGGGCTTATGCGGGGATGCTGCTCGCGGCGGGTATCACGGCGCTGTACACCTTCCGCATGGTGTGGCTGGTCTTCTATGGCGAGCGGCGCGGCGAAGGTCACGCGCACGACGCGGGGCAGGCGATGAAGCTGTCTACTGGCATCCTGGCGGCGGGCACGTTGACGACCTGGCTGCTGGCGGGCGGGTTTGGCAAGATGCTCACCGAGAGCTTGCCGTTCCATGACCTGCACGCGCCCGGCGCGCTCGACCTGTACGAGACAATTCTCACAGCTCCGGCGACGTACCTCGCGCTGGCGGTGATCGCGATCGGGCTGGCGGCGTGGTGGTTCCGCGACCGGCTGGCGTGGGTTGGCGAGGCGGTGCCCTGGCTGGCGCGCGCGGCGGACGCAGATTTCGGCTTCGAGTGGCTTAACCAGCGCATTGTGACGGCGACAACCTCGGCGGGCGAGGCGCTGCGTGTGACGCAGACCGGCCTGCTGAACTGGAACGTGCTCGGGATTGTCGGCGGGCTGGTGACCGTGCTGGCTGTGCTGGCGCTGGGAGCGTAAGGCGATGAGTGATATGACAGCTTTCACCTGGATGATCGCGCTACCGCTGCTGGCG
>CAZVCM010000337.1:0-3526 GCA_964626105.1 uncultured Thermoflexus sp. | reverse complement strand
TTCCCCCGGATGAACTCGTTTGGATACTTTGTCTATCTCATTTCCTGGGTTGTGCTGTGTGGTCGCCTGTTCTTCGGCGTTGCCCCGCGTGATGGCTGGTTCGCGTATACGCCGCTGGCCGGCCCGGAGTATTCGCCCGGCCTGGGCATGGACTTCTACACGACGCTGATCACGTTTCTGGAACTAGCGGCGCTGGTCGCGGCAGTCGAGTTGATCGTGACGATCTTCAAGCTACGCGCGCCAGGGATGTCGTTTAACCGTATTCCGCTGTTCGTGTGGTCGATCCTGGTGATGGCGTTCATGATCGTCTTCGCCATGCCGCCGCTGATTGTGGCGAGTCTGGAGCTTGCCTTTGACCGCACAGTCGGGACGCACTTCTTCAACCCGCGCGCTGGGGGCGACCCGCTGTTGTGGCAGCATCTGTTCTGGTTCTTCGGACATCCGGAAGTCTATATCATTCTGATTCCGGGCCTCGGGATGGTTGCGTCCGTGCTGCCGACGTTCACGCGCAGGCCGATGGTCGGCTATCCGTTCCTGGTGCTGGCGTTTGTCGCGATCGGGATCATCAGCTTCGCGTTGTGGGTGCACCATATGTTCGCCACCGGCCTGCCTATTCTGGGCCTCAGCTTCTTCACAATAGCGAGTATGTCCATCGCCATCCCCAGCGGAATCCAGATCTTCTCGTCGCTCGCGACGCTGTGGTATGGCCGCATTGTGATGTCCACGTCGCTTCGGTACGTGCTAGGTTTTATTTTCATTTTTGTGCTGGGCGGCATCACCGGCGTGATGGTTTCGGCGATCCCGTTTGAACTGCAAGTGCATGACACCTATTTTGTGGTTGCGCATTTCCACTACGTGCTGCTCGGCGGAGCGGTCTTTCCGCTGTTCGCGGGAATGTTCTACTGGTTCCCAAAATTGACGGGCCGCATGCTCGACGAACGGTGGGGGCGCTGGCAGTTCTGGATCACGTTCATCGGCTTCAATGTGACGTTTTTCCCCATGCACTTTCTCGGCTTCCTGGGTATGCCCCGCCGTGTCTACACCTTTCAAGCGTCGCCAGGGCTCGAACTCTGGAACCTGGTCTCGTCGCTTGGCGCTTTCGTGTTGGTCTTTGGGATCTTGATTTTCTTCATCATGGCCTTTCGCGCTCTGCGTACGGGCAAAGAAGCCGGCAACAATCCCTGGGACGCCGGGACGTTGGAATGGGCAACGACGTCGCCGCCTGCGCCGTACAACTTCGCGACGATCCCTGTCGTGCACAGCCGCCACCCTCTGTGGGATGAGCGCACTGACTGGGAAACGTTTTCGGTTTCTACCGACCGGCGCGAAACCCTGGGCACGACCGTGATCAGCGCGGTGCCAGAGCAGCGAGTGGTTCTGCCCGGACCGACGATCATCCCCTTCCTGGCGGCGCTAGCGGTTGCCTTTACCTTCGTGGCGCTGATGATCGATCTATGGCTGGTGCCGGTGGGCGCGGTGCTGACAGTGATCGCGCTCGTCGCCTGGAACTGGCCCAACAAGAAAGAGCAAGACATCGACTGGGCCACCGCTGGCCCGGAAGGCGCGCTGCCGGTCAGCACGATCATCAGCAGCAAAGGGAGCCAACCGCCATTTTGGTGGGGCATGATCCTGCTAATCATCATCGAGGCGGTGGTGTTTGCTTCGCTGATCAGCAGCTACTTCTATCTGCGGGCCGGGGCTGAGGTGTGGCCGCTGGATTACATCGACCCGCCGGATCTGTTGTTGCCAATCATCGGCACGGTCGTGCTGCTTCTCAGCAGTATCCCGATCTACTATGCCGACAGGGGAATTCAGAAGGGCGATCAGCGGCGCCAGAAAATCGGCTTGGCGATTGGCTTCGTGCTAGGGCTAATCTTCCTCGTGATCAAGGTCATTGAATACAGTGGCAAAACCTACGACTGGTCGACCAACGCCTACGGCTCGATTGTCTGGGTGATTATCGGCTACCACGCCGTACACGTCCTCGCGCTACTGATTAAGACAGCGGTTGTCGGCGTTCTGGCCTTCCGGGACTATTTCGATGAGGAGCGCAACGCGGCGATGCAGGTCAACGGATTGTACTGGCATTTCGTCGTCATCGTCTGGATCCCGTTGTTTCTAACGCTCTATATCGCGCCGCATGTCCTGGGGGCAGACTGATCGGAAAGGAGCCGGTTTCATGAATGCACAAACCGAGCGATACCCGTTCCCCTCATCAGTCTCGCGTGGGCAGATGGTGTTCGCCCTGCTCGGAGGCCTGGTCGCGTGGGCGCTGCACCTAATTACCGTGTACGGGCCGGTTTCGTTCGCCTGCCAGCGCAACGCGCTGATGGGGCGCGTGGCCGGGCTAACCACGCTGCAAGTGATTCAGCTTGTGGCGACGATTGTCGCTGCGGTGATCGTGCTGGGCGCCGCGCTCACCGCACTACAAGGGTGGCGCAGGCTACGTGACGAGGCAAATGGACAGTCGTTTGTGATGAACGGCAGCCCGTACCCGTTTCTGATGTTTGTCGGCTTTTTACTGAACGGGTTGTTCCTGCTGAGCATCATCGCCTCGCTGCTTCCGATCCTGATCATCGAGCCGTGTGCGCTACAGATCGTGTCGGGATCATGATACGTTTGCGCTGGACCGGACTCGCGCTGCTGCTGGCGCTGACCGCTACGGGCACAGTCCAGGCGCACGGCGATCAGGCGGCGGGGCTGTCGCCGCAGAACTGGTGGCACGCGTGGAACTGGGACATTCCGCTGTTGGCGCTGCTGGCGGTAGTTGGCTGGCGGTATACACACGGCGTTTTGTCGTTGTGGCGGCGCGCCGGCGTGGGCCGGGGCGTGCAGCGATGGCAACTGGTGACGTTTTGGATCGGGCTGGAGCTTCTGTTCATCGCCCTGGTGTCTCCGCTTGATCCGCTGGGCGAAACGCTACTTTCGGCGCACATGGTGCAGCACATGGTGCTGATGTTGGGCGCCGCGCCCCTGCTGGTCTTGGGTGCGACGCCTGCCGCCCTGGCGTGGGCGGTTCCACGTGCGTGGCGGCGTGGCATCGGACGTTGGTGGCACCGGCAGGCAGGGCTGCGCGGGCTGTGGTCGCTGGCGAACAGGCCTCTGGTCGCGTGGAGCGTGTTCGCGGTGGTGTTGTGGGGATGGCACGCCCCGGCGCTATATGAAGCGTCGCTCCGCAGTGAGACCGCGCACATCCTGATGCACGCGAGCTTCCTTGCGGCGTCGCTCTTGTTTTGGTGGGTGGCGCTGCAACCGGGCGCACGCAAACCGCGCTGGCGCGGCGGCGCAGTGCTATTCATTTTCACGACGTCGGTTCAAAGCGGGCTGTTGGGCGCGCTGATGACATTCTCCTCGACGATCTGGTATTCGGAATACGTGCCGCTGATCGCGCCCTGGGGCCTGACGCCGTTGGAAGATCAGCAACTGGCCGGGCTAATTATGTGGGTGTTAGGCGGCATGCTCTTCACAATTCCGGCCCTGGCAGTGCTCGGGCAGTGGTTAAACGCGGTAGGGCAGGACGATCGCT
>CAZVCM010000336.1:0-3536 GCA_964626105.1 uncultured Thermoflexus sp. | reverse complement strand
GCCGGAATTGCTCTTTGATGGTCAAGCGGAATGATCACTGGCCGGTTGTCGAGCGTTTACCAATTGAAGTCTTGAGTCGTCTCTTTGTAAGAACAGCGCCGGAAACCAAACCTACTGGTCAGGGTAAACGATGAACGATCACTCACCGCACCGCGTGCTAAAAGTCATTCAAGACCTGGACTACGATTTCACGCAGTTCACCCTACCGCATTTCGTCGCGTACCTGATCGAGCGCCGGCAGCGGGCCATCATTCTGCACAGCTTCCCGCTGGAGGACGAGCTGCACGGCATTTGGCTGCAGGTGTCTCAGGCGGACTACGTGTTCTACAACCAGAACGACCATCCGCTGCACCAGGTGCACAACATCCTGCACGAGATCGCCCACATCCTGCTGGATCACGCCTGCTACCCGATTGACCAGATACTTCCGCCGGCGCTGTTGGCGCGCTTAAGCGCGTCATCGATGGTGCAGCTGCGGGGACAGTTCCGACTGGTCGAACCGCTGCGCCCCGGCGATGAGCGTGAAGCCGAAATCTTCGTGCGCGAGCTGCAGCGCAGGGTGCTGTTCGCCGATCGGCTCGACGAGTTAACACGTCGCACGAGCAGCATCGCAGCATTGGATCAGTATACGCGGGCCTTAGGCTATCATGGTTGACCTGGCTGTAGCGGCGCTCATCTGGCTGGCAGTGATCGGCGCGATTGGGCGGGGCCTGCGCCAGGAGAGCCACCTGGACCGCTTCGCCCTGCGCGCCTGGATCATCTTCATCCTGATCGCCCTGGTGTTTACCTTCCGCTGCGCACCGGTCGAAGCGTTGATTGACGCGCGCTTTGGTGGGAAGCCGGTGACCTTCTGGTTGAACGCCTTGAGCACGCTGGGGGCCGCGGTCGTGTATGCTGCCAGTGTACGTAAACTGGTTGATGTGCCGGATCAACGCGCCGCACGGTCAGGCTATTCAAGTCTGATCGCCGCATCAGGATTCATTGTGTTGGGTTTATGTCTAATTCTTGCCAGTACTTTTGCTGAGGCGATCTCTCGGCAGGAAGCACAATACTCAATGCGCTGGCTGCTGGAAGTCTACACCCTTCTGCTGTTGGTGGTGATGCTCATTCCAATCAATGTCGGACTGCTGCGCCGTGAGACGATTGCGCCGATGCGGGTCAAGCACACGGCGGTCATTATCTCGCTGGCCGCGTATGCTGCCGGGGCAGTGGCTGCCGCCGTGTTCATTCCCCCAATCTTGATCACCGGCGAAGTGAATCCATATCCCGACAGCGTACCGCGTGTCCTCATTGGAGCTGTGTGTCTGGTTGTCATGCTGCTGCCGCACAAACATCTCCGCACGCTGCTGCTGCCGATCCATCTGTATCGCTATCTCCGGATAGCAGCGCTCGAACGGTTCATGCATGCCCAGGTCGGCTTTGAGCGTGAGCCGTTGGTCTGGCGGCAGGCGTTGCACCCGCAGGCGGTCGAGATCGCAACCTACGTGGCGGTGATCAACATCCTCGATTACTATCGCCGCCTGCGCGCAGACGATCCGGACACACGTGAAGTAGCGCAGCAAGTCGCTTCACTCATGCCAACTCATCCCGCCTACGACGACTTGGTACGCGCCTTGAGCCGGGTGCAAGTATGAGCGATCCCACGCCGCATAACCGGAACAGGCTTGGCAGATTGATTGGCCGGATCACGCACCCGCTGGTGATCTTCCTGCCGACGCTGGTCGTTGTGCTCAGAGAAACGCCGATTCGAGAAGCGCTGGGTTGGCTCGCGCTGATTGCGCTGGTGATCCTCATTCCGGCAGGGCTGCTGCTGCGCCGCGCCCGGCAGCAGGGTCGCCACACCTACCAGCGCGAGACACGCCACCTGATCTACCTCACCTTCTGGCTGGGCATGGTGGGATGTACAATTCTGGCCGTGCTGCTCGACGCACCGGAACGGCTGGTGTTCTCGCTGCTGTCATTGTGCGTCTGGGTCCCACTCCAGGCCCTTGTCAACGCGCGCGTCACCAAAATCTCGATTCACGTCGCCGTCGTCAGCGGGATCGCGCTGGTGCTCATCTTGATGGGCGAACTCGACTCGGTGTCGTGGAATTTGGCCGCAGTGGGCGTGGTCGCAGCGACAGCCTGGGCGCGGATTGTGACCGGCCACCACTCCCTGGTGCAGGTGGGATTGGGCATCGTGGTGAGTGTCTCATCCGTCCTGACTGCGTTCGCGTTGCTGTCGATCTAGACTCCCCTTTAGAAACACTTTTCCTGACTCGATAGCTATCTACAGGTTCACTGTTGCGCGCCGAATAGCGCCGTGTTTCCGACCGGCGCGCCAAACGCGCACGTGGCCATGTCGAAAATTCCACAGACGAATGTCGAATTTTGACACATCCGAATGTGGAATTCTCCCCTGCTGGCGGAACCCGCGCGTGCTACGCTGGACTCAATGTACATTTTGAGTTTCCAGGAGCGCGCCGATGTCCCCCTCATCTTCTTTCCCCAGTGCCACAGCCATTCTGGATAGGGGCAGCCGCGCGCCCGCCGAACGTCTCACCGAGCAGGATGTGTACGTCCTGGCGCGTGCGTTCGTCGGCCTGCCATGGGCGGATCTCCCCGCCAGCCCGCTGGCAGCGCTGCTGCTGTCCAACCTGGATTTAGACTCCTCGGCGGATCTCCAACTCTTGCGCCGGGCGTTGGGACCGGATACGCTGCGGCGGGTGCTGGCCGTCGATCCCAATGCGCCTGCGCCGCTGCCACGCCTGCAACCGTCGGACGTCAACACCGTGCCCGACCTGCCGGAGGCAGCACGCCTGACCCCAGCACAGACGCGCGAAGCAGCCTCGGTGGGGCAGTGGCTGGATGACTACATCGCCTGGGCGGGCAGCGCGGCCAATGAGACACCGCTGCGCTTTCACGAAGGGGCCGGGCTGTGGCTGGCGGCGCTGGCAATGGGCCGCCGTTTGTACATCCATACTCCCTGGCGGCAGTGCGTCTTCCCCAATCTGTACGTCATGCTGGTGGCGGTATCGACTTACTACCGCAAATCAGCCGGATTGAACCTCGCCCACGACCTGGCGCGTGCCGCGATGCCGCACCTGATCCTCCCCCAGCCGGGATCGCCGGAAGCGTTCATGAGCATGTTAGGCGGCGTGCTGCCGCCCAATTTCGAGGAGATCGCCGCCCGCGACCGCGAGCGCCTGCTGAAGGGCAACCGGTATGCGGCGCAGCGTGGCATTCTGCGCGATGAGCTGTCGGCACTGTTCAAGTCGATGGGGCGTGACTACATGGCGGGCCTCAAAGAGCTGATCATGCAGCTCTACGACTGCCCGGATTACCTCGACTCGAACACCAACAACCGCGGCCTGGTCGTCATCCGTGACGCGGCGCTCTCGATCCTGGGCGCGGCGACGCCAGCGGAGCTGTCCACCTCGCTCACTCCGAACGATTGGTACAACGGCACGCTGGCGCGCTTCGTGCTGCTCACCCCGGAGCCGGACTATGCGGAGCGTCCGGCCTTGAGCACAACTGAGATGCCCCAACATTTGGTG
>CAZVCM010000335.1:0-3543 GCA_964626105.1 uncultured Thermoflexus sp. | reverse complement strand
GGCCGATCAGGCCGAGCACAATCAGGCGCGGGATGTCGGCACGGGCGATTCGCATCGCCTGGCGGTTGCGAAAGCCGATCATGATCAGGAGCGGCAGGCCGACGCTGAAACGGATCGCGTTGTAGGCGAGCGGCGGGAGCGTGCTGATCGCGTCCTTCATCACGATGAACTGCACGCCCCACACGATGACGTTGAACAGCATCACGGCATCGGCGAGATAGCGTCGGATGAACGGTCTGGATGTGGCCGGCACGGTGTCGTCCCTTTGAGTCGTTTGATTCGCTGCGTATGCGATTGAGCGCGGATGCTCATGCTACCACAGCGCGCGTGCATTGTCGCCCCGGATGGTTCTATTTGGCTCTAAAAGGGTCGAAAGGTTTGCTCTCGGATTTTCCTGCTCCCCCATCCTTCCGACCTGCGGCCGGTGTTCCTTCCCCCACAAGGAGGGAAGGAAGAGGGCAGCGTGAGTCCGGCAGCGTGGGGTGGGAGATGGGCGAGGCGCACAGTCGGGTTATGTGCGGGCGGAGCAAGCTCCGCCCCTACGGAGGCAAGGCGGCGCGGCGCACAGCGACTCTCGCCGCTAACAGTCACCGTTAAAAGACGCTGTTAAAAGCCACCGCTAATGGCCACCATTAGCGGCCACTGCTAAAAGACGCTTTTAACAGTCACCCCTAACGGCCACTCTTAAGAGCCACCTTTAGCAGTCACCGTTAAAAGACGCTGTTAAAAATGAGACGTTAGCGGCGTGGACAGTTAGAACAAATGGTCTAAAATGAGAGTAACCTACCGCGCAGGCACGGCCCTGCAAAACTCAGACAACGGCACGCGGGGGACCGTCAACAGCCGCGCGGGCGAGCCTGCGGCAGCGGGTAGGGGTGAGAGGCCGGCGCGCCGGGGGCCACGTGGGGAAAGGTGGCTCCCGGCCCCGGCGAACTGTCGGGAGCGAGTGAGGTGGGGAGACATGGCGAAGCGAGCGGCTCAACGGAAGGGCAAGCGCAAAGCGAAGGCAAAAGGTCCGGCACGCCTGCCGATGGCGGAGCGTGTGTGCCGGGCGGCGGTGATATTGGCGCAGGGACAAACGGTGCAGGCGGCGGCGGAAGCGGTGCGGGCGCGCCCGGCGACGATCCACGCGTGGGCAACGGGCGCGGATTTTCGGGCGTTGCGGGCGGCGCTGGCGGATCAGCGGCGCGTGCGGGATGCGCTCGACCGGCTGGGCGACCTGACGCCGGGCGCGATCGAGGTGCTGCGGCGCGCGCTGGAAGGCGACGACATGGCGCTGGCGATCCGCGCGGCGCGGGAAGTGCTGGAACGAATCGGACCATTGGCGAAGGGCACGCGCGAGCAGACAATTCGAGTGGAGTATGTGAACCGTGACGGTCAAGCTGTATCAACCGCACCCTGGGCAGCGCGCCATTCTGCAGCACCCGGCAAGATTCAAGGTGGTCGCGTGCGGACGGCGCTTCGGGAAGACGGAGACGGGGAAGATTCTGCTGGTTGAGCGCGCGTTGGCGGGCGGTGTCGGGTGGTGGATCAGCCCGACGTATCGCATGGCGGACGACGTGTGGCGGGACCTCAAGCGGGCGCTGGACGGCGCTATCGCGCGGAAAAACGAGGAAATGCGGCGGCTGGACGTCATCGGCGGCGGCGTGATCCGCGTGCGGAGCGGGCGCGATCCCGATGGGCTGCGCGGGGCGGGGCTGGACCTCGCCGTGCTGGACGAGGCGGCGTACCTGCATCCGGACGTGTGGCGGGCGGCGATCCGTCCCGCGCTGGCGGACCGGCGGGGCGAGGCGTTGTTCCTCAGCACGCCACGCGGGCGCAACTGGTTCTGGGGCGTGTGGATGAACGGGCAAAGCGCGGCGCATCCTGACTGGATGAGCTGGCGCTTCCCGACCGCGGCGAATCCGCTGATCGATCCGGGCGAGATCGAGGCGGCGCGGGCGCTGCTGCCGGAGCGCGTGTTCCGCGAGGAGTACCTGGCGGAGTTTCAGGACGATGGCGGGCTGGTGTTCCGCCGGGTGGATGCGTGCGCGACGGTGCCGCCGGGCGAGCAGCCGGAGCCGGGCACGCGCTACGTGTTCGGCGTGGACTGGGCGCGCGAGGACGATTTCACGTGCATCGCGGTGCTGGACGCGGACCGGCGGCGGATGGTGGCGCTGGATCGCTTCAACGAGATCGGGTGGGCGCTGCAACGCGGGCGGCTGGCGGCACTGGCGGATCGCTGGCAGCCGGAGGCGATCTGGGCCGAGGCGAACAGCATCGGCGGGCCCAACATCGAGGCGCTGCAAGCGGAAGGGCTGCCGGTGATCCCGTTCACGACCACGGCGACGAGCAAGGGGCCGCTGATCGAGGCGCTGGCGCTGGCGTTAGAGCGCGACGAGGTGGCGATTCTGCCTGACGCGGCGCTGGTGAACGAGCTGGGCGCGTACCGGCTGGAGCGGCTACCGAGCGGGCGGTTTCGCTATGGCGCGCCGCCGGGCGGGCACGATGACTGCGTGATCGCGCTGGCGCTGGCGTGGCACGGCGCGCAGCAGGCGGGCGTGGGGATCAGTTTTGTGTAGGGGGAACAACGAGACGGACGCGGCGTGTGGCGAAAACCCCCCCATCCCCTGGCCGCTTCATCCACGAGGAGGGAAGGGGAGCGAGGTGCGGGAGGGGAGGCAGATGAAGCGAGGAGAGCGGATCGTGGGGAAGCAGGCAACAGGGCGCGAGACGTTGGTCGAGCGGGCGCTGCGGCGGATGGGGTATGTGAAGTGGCGCCCGGCGAGCGTGATCCAGCGCGTCGAGCCGATCGCGGCGGGGCCGGTGTTTCCGCCGGAGATCGGGCAGATGGGACGGTATGCGGCGGTGTACCAGGGCAGCCCGTGGGTGTACGTGGCGGTCAACCGGATCGCGGAGGCGGCGGCGCTGGTTCCGTTTCACGTGGCGCGGCGGGCGGGGGATGGCGCGGTCGAGCAGGTCGATCACCCGTTTGAGCGCCTGCTGCAAAAGCCGAATCCACTGCTGAGCCGGTTTGAGCTGATCGAGCACACGGTCGGGCACCTGGAGATACACGGGAACGCGTACTGGTTCCTGGCCGGAGAGCCGGGCGGTCTGCCGCTGGAGCTATGGCCGCTGCGCCCGGACCGGGTGAGCGTGGTGCCGGACGCGCGGCGCGGCGTGCGCGGGTATGTCTACGAGGTGGACGGGCGGCAGGTTCCGCTGGAGGCAGCGGAGGTGGTGCACTTCCGGCGGTGGCATCCGAGCAACGACTATTATGGGCTGAGCGCGCTCGAAGCGGCGCGGTTGGCGGTTGAGGCGGACCGGGCGATGGCGGACTGGAACCGGCGCTATTTCGGCGAGGGGATGGCGGTTCCGGCGGGGATCGTGGCGATCCGCGAGCGGGTGAGCGACACCGACTACGATCGGTTGCAGCGGGAGTGGCGGCTGGCGTATGGCGGGCGCGAGCGGCGGACGGCGTTTTTGCGCGGGGCGTCGGTGGAGTGGCACAACGTCGGCCTCAGCCAGCAGGATATGGACTTTCTGAACGCGCGGCGCTTCAAC
>CAZVCM010000334.1:0-3615 GCA_964626105.1 uncultured Thermoflexus sp. | reverse complement strand
CGTAGCACCCGCTAGCGTGGTGCTGCAATTCATCGTGCACAACCGGGATCGGCAGGTCCCGCGCCTCAATCGTCTCGAAGAACGTGTCGGGGTCGCTGAACACCAGCCGGGGGAAGTCGGCATCGTCGTTCAGGCGGCGGATGCTCTCGATATTATCACGCGTTGGCCCGCCACCATGATTGCCCACGCCGTAGAAGCACATTAGCTCATCAAATGGCGGCTTCAGCTCGCCCGCGCAGCGCCGGATATGCTGCTCAAGGTCCTTGCCCCAGGTGCAGTATTCGAACGGGATGCGGAACGCCAGCACGCGCGAGCCATCGTCCGATTGCCACCAGAACAGGCGGCCCGGCAGGCCCTTTTCGTGCGGCATCGGGCGCAAAAAAACATAGCGCCGCAGACCCGCCTTGCGGAGCAGTTGCGGCAGCATCCCGTGATGTCCAAAACTGTCCACGTTATAGCCGGTCGTCGCCATCACGCCGAGCTTCTCGCGGAAGTACCGCTGCCCGTAGAGCGCCTGCCGCACGAATGACTCACCGCCGGGGATGTTGCAGTCCGGCTGGATCCACCACCCGCCGACCACGCGCCAGCGGCCTTCCGCCACGCGCTGCCTGATCTCGCCGAACATGGCCGGGTCGCTGCGCTCGACCCACTCGTAGAACTGCGCCGAGCTTGAGACGAACACAAAGTCATCGTACTCGCCCAGCCGGTCCAGCGCCGAACGGAACGTCGCCTTGACCTCGTGATACCCTTCGTGCCACTGCCAGAGCCACACCGGGTCGATGTGCCCGTTGCCGATCATATGGAGCGTGTGCTGCTTCATACCTGCGATTCACCTTTTGAGGGCGTGCTGCGAACCATACGGGGAAACATCCGGGCTACCGTTATGCACTGTGGCCCTGCTTCAGCGGGCCGCCTGGCGCTTCGTTGGGCGTGTCCGGCGTGCCACGCGGCGCCAGGACGGTCACCAGCGCCTCAGCAACCTGCCCCAACCGCTGGTCGCCCAACGTCACGTCCGCCGCGATACGCGCGCGGCGTAACGGCGCCGTGTCGGGCAGCCTGAGTGTGAACGCCGTCTCGCTGGAGCCGTACGCTTCCAGGGTAAAACGCCGCTCCGGCTCCTGCACAGTCCAACCTTGCGGCGTCACCAGGCGAACCCGCGCCTCGACTGTGCGATTAAACGGATTGCGCACCTCAACTGCGACATCACAGAACTGCCCGGCGCGGGCCGTGATGCGGTAGGGGTGAATCGTCGCCGCCTGGTCCTCGCCGCCGAGGTCGAACGCATCCAGCGGCAGCAGCGCGCGGTGGTGCGCTTCGAGCGCCTCGCCCCGCGCTTCCAGCCGGTCGAAGTACTCCGGCTCGACCCAGTGCGGGCCCCAATGCCCCGAGAGCAGTAGGTCCGGCGCCAGCTTGCGATACAGCGCTGCTGACGCGCGGTAGTCGGTCATGTTGAAGCGATTGGCGTAGACGTAATTCCAGCTTTGCGCCGCCGAGCTTTGGTACTGGTCGCCCACCGCCAGCGCGCGCTTGCCATCGACCTCGAACGCGATCGCGGCGGCATAGCGCGTGTGGCCGGGCAGCGGATAACACGTGAGTGTGTACTCTTCCCACTGAATTGGCTTTTCAAGTGGGATCACGCGGTCAACCGGGATCGGGTCGTACCACAGGCACGGCAGGTCGTAATATTCCGGGAACTGCAGGATCGTCGCGAAATTCTCTGCCGCCCACACCTGCGCGCCTTCAATCTCGCGCAGCAAGTTGCAGCCCGCCACGTGATCGTCGTGGTAATGCGTCAGGATTACAGCGTCAATCGACTGCACGCCGAAGTCACTTTTCAGCTTTGGCAGCGTGTACAGCCAGGGCCGCCGCGAGGCGCGATCTGTGCCCGCCGCAAACCCGGTCATGAAGTCGTAGCCGTAGTCGATCAGCAGCGCCTTGCCACTCTCTGACAACAGCACATACGCGTCGGAGACGCTCGTCCGGTTCCACAGCAGATGCGGCGTGACGGCGTCATAAGGCTGGTCCAGGAAGCGGAACAGGCGCGAATGCTCGCCACGGTCTTGCAGCAAGCCCCACAGCCGCTCGATCAGCAAGTCAATCGCCCGCGCCGTCTCGCGCATTGGCTCGCCATGCGAGGGAAGCAGGACATCGGCGCACTGGCCCTTGAGCGAGATCAGCGACGCGATGCTGGCCGCGACGCCTTCCGCGCCGTTATAGCTCCACTGCGTCGCCGCCAGGGACCACACCTGCCCGGGCGCGGCGATCAGATCGCCGGAAAACGCCGCGCGCTGCCCATCCACATCCGCCAGCAAGGTGATCGACCCGGTGGTGTGACCGGGCGTTGGCAGGACGGTGAAGCGCACGCCTGCGAACTCTCGCGAAGAATAATCGCCGAGCAGCCCGGCGACGGGAACTGACTCCAGCAGCGAGAAGCGGTCCTGCCGGTTGTCATAGCTGTTGGCGACGGGCCGCGCCTGCCAGTGCTCCTCGATGTTGGCGAACAGGTCCTGCTCCGCCGAGGGGACCCAGATCGGGATGCCCTGGGCGACGGCGCGCGGCAGCCCCTGCACCTGATCGCGGTGATGGTGCGTGATCAGGATCGCGGCGACGCGCTCCACACCGATCTCGGGCAGCTTGTCCAGCACATCGCCGCAACCGAAGTCGATCAACACCGCTTCGCTGCCACTGCGCACGACGTAAACGTTGCAGGTGTCAGCAAAGAGATAGAGGGAGTCAGATAGCTTATCCATGATACTTGCCTTGCACTCAATCAGTCTGTCTGCCAGAAGGCAGGCCCCACGGCCACGCTATTCCGCTTCGTCGAAAGCAATCAGCGCAGGAGCGCCCCGCCGGACCGCATCGACCGCGTACATATAGAGCGCCGCTGACCACGATTGCCCGTCAAAGCCCATCGGGCGGCCCGAGGCGCCGTGAAACCACTCGTTGAAGCCCCACTCGCCCGACACCCCGGCGCGGTTCATCGCGCGCAGCTTGCCAAGCTGGCGCGCCGCCTCGTCCAGACGCCCCGCGCGCACCAGCGCCGCGACGTAGAAGCCGCCAATATACGGCCACGCGCCGCCGTTGTTATAGTGGTCGGGCAGGTTGAGATTGCGCACGCGATAGTAATCGCGCCAGTCTTTGTCGCCGGGCTGCACCGGCGGGTACAGGCAGCGTACCGGGTAGGGCTCGTTCAACCCACAGCCGTGAATGTAATCGAGAATCTTGTCCGCCTGCGCCTGGTCGGCGACACCGAAAAGGATCGCCAGCAGATTGCCGATCGTATCCAGCCGGTCGGCGTAATCGCGGAAGGCGACGTACGGCAGGTAGAACGGGCGCACGACTAGCTCAGTCTCAATGCGCTTGAGCGTGTAGAGCCATTCCTGCCGCTCGCGGCTGATCGCGTCCCAATCCTTCGGCTGCTCGGGGCCAACCCACAGCAAAATGTTGATCTTGCGGCGAACGTCGACCGCCCGCGCGGTGTAGGGCTCGGATGGCTCACCGAGCGCGCCAGCTAGCCGCGCCATGCTGCGCCACACGGCGTAGTACAGCACGTTCGCGTAGAGCGTGTTGTAGCGGTTGGCGAACAGGTCCGCCCAGTCCATCGATTCGTGCGCT
>CAZVCM010000333.1:0-3643 GCA_964626105.1 uncultured Thermoflexus sp. | reverse complement strand
ACTTTGACTATATTGCAGCGGAAGACCTCATAGACGATTGGGACGGTTGATAAAGCCCGAGATTGGGTGTTGGGTGAGCTAGCACCCCCTAGATCTCCGCGCACAGCCCCGGCTGGCAGCGAGCAGCCGCAGACCGGCCCGACTCGCCAAATCCACTTCCCCCTTCGGCTGGCGCTCGTTGCGCTCGTCCGCATCGTGACGATGATTCTTCGCCACTTGCTGATTATGTCGCTCTTTGTCATCATCATAGCCCTGGGCCCGGTCGATAATCATCGCGAGCGACTTCGCCCCGCACAGTGCACTCGACAGGCATCTTCATGCGCCCGCATAGGCTGTCGCTCGAGTCGATGGCGACGGCTTCGCTGGCGGAGATCCCTATTCTTTTCGTTCTGCCGCGCCATACGAAAAGTCGGACGATCACCGGCACAGGCGTTAGAAGTCAGCAGTTGTGAGGTTGGTTCATCAGGTGGCCTGCGCTTTACATTCAGAAGGACGACTCAAAAATGATGTCTCATTCATCAGCCGCAAAGATCTACCTCGACACTAATCGTGTCATCAGCCCGATCTCACCGCTCTTGTTCAGCGGTTTTGCAGAGCACATGGGCCGCTCGATCTACGAAGGCATCTACGATCCAGTCTCGCCCTTAGCCGACGAACGTGGTCTGCGCACAGATGTGATTGCCGCGCTCAAAGAGCTGAACTTTCGCGCGATCCGCTACCCCGGTGGGAACTTCGTGAGTGGCTACCATTGGCTGGATGGTGTGGGCCCGCGTGACTCACGCCCTCGGCGTCGCGATCTGGCGTGGCAGTCGATCGAAACCAACCAGTTTGGCACGAACGAGTTTATCGACCTCTGCCGCACCCTGAACACAGAGCCGATGCTGGCCTGCAATCTTGGAACCGGCACGATTGACGAAGCCGCCGCTCTCGTCGAATACTGCAATGCTCCGACCGGCACGCAATACGCCGATCTGCGGGCATCGCATGGCTACACCGAGCCGCACGGCGTCAAGTACTGGTGCCTCGGGAACGAAATGGACGGCCCCTGGCAGATCGGGCATCTCGACGCCGCCGAATACGGCAAGAAAGCGCGCGAAGCCGCCAAACTGATGCGCTGGCACGATCGCGATATCAAGCTGGTGCTCTGCGGCTCGTCGTCAAACACAATGCCCACCTTCCCTGAGTGGGATCGCATGGCGCTTGAACTGTGCTGGGATCAGGTCGATTATCACTCGCTGCACTATTACGCAGGGAACCGGGACAACGACACAGCCAGCTACCTCGCGCTCAGCGCCGAGTTTGAGAGCTATCTCGACACGCTGAGCGGAATCCTGCGCTACGTAAAGGCCAAGCGCCGCTCCTCGCACGATGTGTATCTCTCGTGGGATGAATGGAACGTCTGGTATCGGACGGCTGTGCCCGAGCATATGGATGGGGATTGGAGCGAAGCACCTCATCTCATCGAGGAAGTCTATAACCTGGAAGACGCGCTGGTGGTTGCTCAATGGCTGAATGTCTTCCTGCGCAAATCCGATACGCTGAAAATCGCCTGCCTGGCGCAGCTCGTGAATGTGATTGCGCCGATCCTCACCACACACGATGCGCTCCTCAAACAGTCGATCTATTATCCCTTCCTACTCTTCAGCCGGTTGGCATCTGGCGTGGCGCTGGATGTCGCCGTCTCGGCGCCCTTCTACTCCACAGCGCGCTTTGGCGATATGCCGGTGGTGGACGTGGCCGCGTCCTATGACGAAGCCAATCAAACCAACGCGATCTTCATTGTCAATCGCAGCCAGACTGATAGCTTGCCGGTTGAGTTAGTCTGGCAGGATCGCGTGCCGGACCATCTCAGCGCCGCCTACCAACTGACCGGGGACAATCCGCAAGCCGCTAACAGCTTTGAGAATCCGAACCGTCTTGTAGCGCAGCGCGTCGATGTCCCAGCCATCGAGGATGGCCGCGCGGCGCTGACGGTGCCCCCGCTGTCGTTCACCGCGATCGAGGCGCGATGGGCATAGTGACGGGATAAGCCCAGCTAACCGGAACGCATGCGAGTTGAGCGGCTGTCGGATGCGCATTGCATACATAACGAAAACAGGCGCGGGATCGCACGATCCCGCGCCTCTTAATTCGTTCGTCTGGCTGGAGGTTATTTGACCGCAAGCCGCTCGATCAACGCTTGCAGGTCTTCAGCCGCCTGCTCGACCGTCGACTCGCCATAGGCAACTTGCTGGCCGATCAGCTCAAGCTCGTTCACGAACTCCTGGTCATTCGGCAGGTTCGGACCCTGCGGGACGGTACGATCAGCGATCGCATCATAGATCCGGTAGACCGCGGCGTCCATGTCGGTCGCCTGGTCAGCGATCGCCTGACGCACAACCGGCGAGGAAGGAATACCGCGATTGGTTTCGAGGATCGCGCCCGCCTCAGGGTCGGTCACGAAGAAGTTGATGAACAGCGCAGCTGCTTCCTTGTTCTCGCTGTCCTTATTGATCGCCAGATACTGGCTCATCTGGATCGCATACGCCGGCTGGCCACCCTTAGGCAGCGTCGTCAAACCGAGCTCATCGGTCATCGCTGCCTGGTAAGCCGCCGCCTGATTGCTCCAGATCAACCCGATCGCCGCGCGGCCAGACACGAGCGCCGAGCTATCCGGCCCATCTTCGGTGTAGGTGTAGGTGGTATCCGCGTCGGGGATCAGCCCCTCGTCGCGCATATCGGCCCACAGTTGCAGCCATTTCTGGGCAGACTCAACCGTCGCGTAGGATGTCCCCCCGTCGTCAAGCGTCCAGACCGGGGTACCCTGCTGCTGGTAGAAGAAGCTCAGGTAGTTCGCCGTGTTCATGCTGTTGTCCACGAAGGGCGCAACGCCCTCAGGCAACGCATCCCGCAGCGCGCGGCCATAGTCGGCCATCTCTTCCCAGGTCAGGTTGTCTTCGGGCAGATCAACACCAGCGGCCTCGATCATCGTCTTGTTGTAGGCGAGAACGAGCGTGTTGGTGCCGAGGCTGATCGCATAGGTATTACCATCGGCATCCGTCGCGGGGATCAGCGCCGTCTGGTCGAACGTCTCGGGCGTGTCAATCATGAGCTGCGCGCCAAAGTAGTCGTTGAGCGGTTCAAGATACTGCGTGTAGTCGGGCCAGTTGCCGCCGAACTGGATTACGTCCGGAGCGTCGTTGGCCGCGAGTTGCGTGTCGAGGATCTGGAAGTGATCAGCCGTGCCGCCGTTCGGCTCGCCCACGACTGAGATTTCGGGATAGGCCGCTTCGAACAGATCGATTACCGCGAGAGTCCGCTGCGCGCGATCGTCGTTGCCCCACCAGGCCACGCGGATCTCAGCAGGGCCGCCGGTGTACTCGGGGAGAACGTCGCCCTGCGCCGCCACTGGTTGAGCAAACGGCACAAGCATCACTGCCACGAGTGCCATGAGCGTGAATGCGTAGATTTTCCTCATCTTTGAATTCTCCTGTTTCTGGATAATAGTTTCCCGAAACGTCTCCCGACCATCATTTCATATGCACTTTCTCCTGTGATTGGCTACCCTTTGATCCCTGTGGTTGCAATACCCTGGACGAAATATTTCTGCAGCGAGAAGAACAGAATAAACGCGGGGATCACCGAGAGCGTCGCCATTGCCAGC
>CAZVCM010000332.1:0-3665 GCA_964626105.1 uncultured Thermoflexus sp. | reverse complement strand
CCCGGCCCGGACGGGGCCGCCAGAGCGTAACGTGGCCGGTCACGGCGAGCGTGCTCTGGGAAGCTCCCCGCTTTAGCGGGGAGAGTCGTCACTCGCAATCATAGTCTGATGCAATACATGCGCCACGAAGGTGTGAAGTATCTCATTGATTTCGATCTTGCGGTTCGAGAGGAATATGGCCCGTTTATGGGTGAAGGTTTTGATCAGCAAACCGAGGAAGTTGCAGTACTCGACGAACCATACACGGGCTTAGGATTGATGCGCGTCTACGAGGTCTTGCCCTCAGATTAATTGAGACGAAATGAGTGCACGCTTTGACTTCCCTAGCAGCGACTGGGATACTTTGCGCGATGATGTGCTTTCGCTAGAATCACGTAACATAGAGTACACCGTGAAGCAGTCTGGTACAGGTCGCTTTCTCTGCCAAGCGCCGCGTATAGTGAGATGTCGACCTGTAGCCAGTTGACGTAACCGACGCGCTGTCGAGGACGCAGCACATGAATATGCCTTCACAATCGCTGAGCCTTGCGCAGCGCCAGATGAACGAGCAAGCCTTGATTGCCGGCAAGCGACGTCGCCGTATCCGTGATGCGCTGACCGGCTATTTGTTCGTTCTTCCGGCGCTGATTGCGACGCTGTTGTTCGGGCTGTGGCCGGTGGTTTCGGGCTTCTATGAAAGCCTCAAATCCGGCTCGCCGATCACCAACCGCTTTGTCGGGCTGGATAACTATGTTCGTTCATTGGGTAGCCTGACCTACGTGATGCTGTTCGCGGTGTCCCTGATCTTTGTTTTCGTGGGCTACCTGATGTGGCGTTCTGCCTGGGGACAGCAACGCACGCGGGGAGTGGCGCTCTGGCCCTACGTGATCCCGGGGCTGATCGGCGCGCTTGGCCTGATCTTGCTGGCGTTCAATATGGTGACAGGCGTGAGCTTCTTCGGCCCGGCGCCGCTGGCGCTGCTGCTGGTGTCTGTCGCCGGTTACTTTGTGGTCGAGACGCTGAATCAAGGGCCGACCGAAACGCGCAACCGGACGTTAATCGAGTCGCTGGCGCTGATTGCGTTGGGGGGAGTTGTGTGGATTGTGGGGCGCCGCCTAGATCTGGACGGCGCCCTTTCTATTGTGCGTTGGGTCGTCATTCTTGCGGTAGTCGGTTGGGCGGTGGTGCGCGTTGGGCCTCGCATGGGACGGTTCGAGCACCTGAGCTATATCTCGACGACCTTGATGGTGGGGCTGTTCCTGCTGCTGGCGATTCTGCTCGGACGGTACACCATCAGCGAGCTTGAGGGCGACACGGCGCAGGCGCAGGAGATCGCAGCGCGCATCTTCAATCAGCAGGTGCTCAACGCCCGTGTGACGGTCCCGGCGGACGAGGCATTCATCACCGGCCTGATACCGGGCGATGATCTGATTGTTCAGGTCGAAGTGGGCGGTGAGACGATTGAGGCACCGCTCGCGCCGGAAGCTTACGAGTCGCTCCCGGCGGACCGCCTGGCCGGGCTGATTGCGGCGTTTGTGAATAATCAGCGCGTGCAAGTGGTGCTTGAGGATGGAACCATCGCCGAAGGGGTGATTACCGGCTTGCCGATGGGCCAGCATCTTGAAGTGCAGATCCCGGCGGAAGACGCGCGGATTCTACGCGAGATCGGGATCTATTCGGCGATGCAGATCGGCGAGAATGTCGTGCGCGTTCGCGGCCATACCGAACCGCTTAACCGGCAGATTCTTGGCGCGCTTGGTATCTTTCTGGGCTTCGCCGCGATCTACACGATGAACTATACGCGCGGCCTGATGGACGATGAAGAGCACCCGCGTATTTATCGCTGGCTCGGGCGCGGGCGGTTGCTGCTCGGGATCGCGATTGCGGTGCTGTTTTTCTACCTGATCGGCTCCGTGCAACTCAGCCGCCAGGCGGCGAACGCAATGCGCGCGCTCACGCAGGAGCAGTTCCAACTGGCGTATCGTTACGTCTATGACGCCACGCCCCCTGCGATCCTGCGCTCTGAGGCGCTGGCCGCACGGCTGCTATACTGGCCGCAGCTCTTCCTGATCGCGGTGGGGGCGATGATGATCGGCGCCGCGTACATGTTGTGGCAGAGCGCGCAGAAGCGCGAGACCAAGCGCGGCTTTGGGTTCACCATTCTGCTGGCCGTGATGCTGATGGTCGGCGGCTGGCTGACGATCAGCGAGCTACCGCGCACGATCTCCCTGGGCGGGCGCGAGGCGAGCGACACGATGGCTGCCCTGACGCGCACCGCGATGTACTCAATTGGGACGGTCCCGGTGCAATTGGCGTTGGGGCTGCTCCTGGCGTATCTGCTGTTCTCCGAGGTATCGTGGGGCAAATCGCTGTATCGCGTCATTTACTTCATGCCGTACATCGCGCCAAGCGTGGCGACTGCCACTGTCTTCCTGGTGATCTTTAAGCTCGACGACACAAGCCTGGCAAACCAGGTGCTGCGCTTCTTCGGGCTGGAGCCGGTAACGTGGCTCAAGGAACCTGCGGGGGTCGTGCGGCTGTTTTACCAGAATGTCTTGGGCGGCGATCCGCTGCACATTCCAAGCGCGCTCCAGGGCCCGAGCCTCGCGCTGACGACGGTGATCCTGTACAACATCTGGGTGTTCGCGGGCTACAATGCGGTCATTTTCCTGGCAGGGCTGGGCGCGATCCCCGGTGAGCTGTACGAAGCGGCAGAGGTTGACGGGGCTGGGCGCTGGTCACGCTTCCGGAATATCACGCTTCCGCTGCTTTCGCCGACGACCTTTTTCCTCTCGATGCTGTCTATCATCGGCACGTTCAAGGCGTTCACGCACATCTACGTGCTGCGTGACCAGGCGACCGGTAAAGAGATTGATACGATGAGCGTGCATATCTTCCAGCAACTTTACGCCGCCAACGATCCGGGCTATGCCGCGGCGCTGGCGTTCGTGCTGTTCGCGGTGATCCTGGTCCTCACCCTCGTGCAGAACCGGCTGGCAAGGGAGCAGGTGTTCTATGGCTAGCACGACGACCACTACCGCACGCGCGCAGACTGGCGAGTCGAGCGAAGCCCGCGCTCAGGCGCTGACCCCCGGACGCCGGCCCATTGTTGTCAATCCGTTCCGTATTGTGGTGTACGTGTTGCTGACCTTTGGCGCGCTGGTGTTCGTGCTGCCGTTTTTCTGGATGGTTAGCACCTCGCTGCAAAGTGTCGGCGATATCACGCGCGGGCGCGCGTTCCCCAGCATTCCGTTCCTGGAAGTGACCGAAGTCACAGAAGAAGAGCTGAACCGGACGCTGCAGGACTTGCTGGATTCGGGCGAGTTCCCAAGCTATCTGTCGGCGGTGCGCGGGCAGATCGAAAACAGCAACCGCCAGCGCGCGCTCACAGTGGACGAGTACCTGCGCACGCAGCGGTATGGCTACGCCGAGGTTCGCGTCCAGAATCAGATCCCCGGCCTGAAGGATATCTGGCCGATTGACAAGCGGTATGTCGTGGTCGGCGGCGCGGCGCACTACGTCGAGGCGTGGGACGAATCCAACTTCTCGGAGTACTTCTTCAACAGCGTGCAGATCGCGGCGCTGACGATCATCGGACAGACGATTACCTCGGTGATGGCGGCGTATGCTTTTGCGCGGATCGAGTTCCCAGGGCTCGCGGTTCACGTCGAGATAGGCGCGCGGAA
>CAZVCM010000331.1:2916-3668 GCA_964626105.1 uncultured Thermoflexus sp. | reverse complement strand
GCCAGGCAAGTGAGATAAAGGCGCGCATCAACTGGCTGCTGAACGCACCGCCGGTGTATTTCAACCTCGTCCCGCTGCTGGAAGATCTCGCCGGGGAATATCGCGTCGAGTACGACAACCGCATCTACCGCATCGAGGCGAATGTCGGGCACGTCTACCCGGAGGGCGCGGGCGCGGGTGCCGCTTTTATGCTGAATGAGCGCGGCGAATTCGTCAACGAGGCGTTTATGTATGGGCGGACCGGCGTTGTCGATGGCGGCTATCGCACCATTGACAGCGTGATCTTCGAGGGACCGTCGCTACTCGCAAGCTCCGCCCACAGCCTGACGAATAGCATCAGCGGCGTCTACCAACTCATGCAGGTCTGGGCAATGGACGAGTTCGGCGAGGACTGGTCTGAGGAAGAGTGCGAGACGAACCTGCGCCGGGGCTACGCCACGCTGCGCGAAACCAAGCAGACGATGGACCTCAGCGAGTGGATTGACGAACTCGGCGAGCGTCTGGCGGACTTGATCGAGCGGGACGTATTCCAGAAGCAGTGGAATGGGCTGGGCGATGTCGATCGTGTCATCCTGGCGGGGGGAGTGGCGTACATGGTTGCACCACACCTGAAGGAGCGCTATCCAGATGTAATTGTGCTGCGGGAGGAGTATCCGCACACCGCGACCATTCCCTACGAGCTGATGAACGCGGTCGGCCACCTGCGCCTGCTGCGCGCTGAGCGAATGGCAGCAGAAGGGTAGGGCGAGCGC
>CAZVCM010000331.1:0-2906 GCA_964626105.1 uncultured Thermoflexus sp. | reverse complement strand
AGGGAATAAGTAAAATTCGTTTGACACATGCTACAATCCGGCTGCAATTCGGAAAAAGAAGCACCCGCTCATGCCTGGGCGGGTGTTTGTATGTCGAAAGACAACCGTTCAAGGCAGCAACTCAAGGTAGTCACAGTGAAGCGGGCGGAAGACGGAAAAATCACGCCGGTCGAACGTGCACACGCGAGTAATCCTCAACCGCTCGGATTGCGCCATAATAGCGACATCGGTAAAGTCGAATACAGCATCCCGGTACTGCTCCATAATTTGCTGCATTCGTAGCATATCGGCTTCTGTCAGCGCTTCAATTTCGAATGCTGTACGCACGTAAGCGAACATCTGGACCGCACGCGCATAGTTGACGCGCACCATTGTGACATAGAACAGTTCGGTGAGGACCGAAGCAGTCACAATACGCCGTTCCTGGCGTAGACTCAGGAGTAAGCGGCTGGCTGCGAGGTGATTCTTGTCCCGTGAAAAAGCGAATGCTACCAAACAACTGCTATCAATCAGAACGGTCATATCTGTCTCGGTAGTAGGCGTCCATTGTCTCGCGAATCGTCGTGGACATATCCGTCACAGGATCATCGAATACGCCATCCATCGCGTCGAGAGCATCGCTTTGCGCAGTGTACATTTCCAGCAGAGAGGCTAGCACGTCCTCAACAGAACGGTTTTCACGCTGAGCGATCGCTTGCAGCTTCTCAGCCAGATCATGCTCAATCACCAGTTGCGACATTGTGAGGTCTCCGGCACTATTCAGCTTCCCCTAAATGATAGCAGACTTTGGGCGGCAAAGAGCGTTTTGACACAGGACACCCGATAAGAGCTACTCTCGGTCCAGCGGCCACTCACCGGTGAAATACTCCACAGCTCACCAGTACCCGGAGAACGGTTCTCTAGAAAGCAATAACCCATCTGAAAACGGGCGGGAGTCTTAGCACATTGGGAAGGAAATGAGCATCATGCGGAACGTCCGCCTCTACTTGGAGCGTTTGCTAGATATCATTCGGAACATCGAAGAGTTCACGGAGGCAGGCCGTGAGGCATTCCTCTCAGAGGACAAAACCCAGGCGGCGGTTATCTGGAACCTTGAGAAAATAGGTTTTGCGACTCAGCGTATCCCTCAAGATGTGCGAGCGCGGTATCCCGTCGTACCCTGGAACATGCTCGCGCCGCTCGAGGACGAAACTCGCTATCAGTACGATCGTGTGGTCCCCGAGGACATCTGGCGCACCGTCGCTGGCGAACTGCCAGACTTGAAGCCGCTACTTGAGGCAGCGCTAGCGGTCGTCACAGACGATCCGCTCGTAGACTACTCGCCGCCAGGCTTGGGGATTGATGACGTACTCGGAGACAATCGGCAAGCGGTGCTCGACCTGGCGGCCAAGTACGGCGCATCGAATGTTCGCGTCTTTGGGAGCGTGGCGCGTGGTGAGGCAACCGCCGAGAGCGATGTAGATCTGCTAATGTGCTTTCCGCCACAATTCGACCTGTTTGATCTGGTTAGTCTCAGCCAGGAATTGGAAGACCTGCTCGGACGCCCCGTAAGCCTTGTATCCGAACCGATCACCGGTGACGAGCGTTTCAAGCAAGCTGTTCTCGCGGATGCGGTGCCGTTGGAGTAGGGCAAGGGCGCTATTGGAGCGCTGTTCGCGCAGGACGCCACAACATCCTACTGGCTATAATCCGGCTGCAATTTGGAAAAAGCAGCACCCGCTCACGCCTGGGCGGGTGTTTTTGTGCGCTCAGAACGGTTCTGGCGCTCACACCGCGCCCGACGCAAACACAGCCGCGATGCGCTCGGACGCGTGACCGTCCCACAGTGGCGGGATCTGCCCCGACTTGGCGTTACCGTTCAAGATCGCATCCACCTCATGCCGCAGCCGCGCCATATCGTGTCCGATCAACTCGTTCGTGCCGATCTCAACCGTGACCGGGCGCTCGGTGTTCTCGCGCAAAGTCAGGCACGGTACGCCAAGGAAAGTTGTCTCTTCCTGAATACCGCCCGAATCTGTCACGACCACCGCCGCGCGCTGCTGCAACGCCAGAAACTCCAGGTATCCCACCGGTTCGATCAGCCGCAGGCGCGAATCATCGGGCGTGAGGTTCAGATCAGACAGCCGGGCGCGGGTGCGCGGGTGCACCGGGAAGATGACTTGCGCACGGCGGCTGATGTCGTCGAGCGCCCGCATGATGTCCGCCAAGTTATCCGGATGATCGACGTTCGAGGGACGGTGCAGCGTCACCAAGCAGTAGCGGTCGTCAGGTCCAAGCCCCAGAGTCGCCAGGGGGGGGCGCTTCTCGGCCTGGGGCAGCAAGCGAACCAGTGTATCAATCATCACGTTGCCGACCAGCCGGATACGCTCGGCGAGCACACCCTCGCGCGCTAAGTTGGCGTCGCCATCTGCCGAAGGCGTGAAAAGCAGATCTGCGATCTGATCGGTCAGCACGCGGTTGATTTCTTCCGGCATCGTGCGGTCGAACGAGCGAAGGCCCGCCTCAACGTGCGCGATCGGAATCCCAAGCTTGGCGCAGACCAGCGCCGCCGCAACCGTCGAGTTTACGTCTCCGTAGACACACACCCAATCCGGTTTCTGCTCCAGCACCACCGGCTCGAAGCGGCTGATGATCTGTGCAGTCTGCTGCGCGTGGCTGCCGGAGCCGACTTCCAAGTTGATGTCGGGCAGGGGGATGCTCAGCTCGCGGAAGAAAATGTCTGACATATTGCGGTCGTAGTGCTGGCCGGTGTGCAGCAGGACTTGCGCGATGCCGGGCTGCTTTGCCAGCGCTGCCATCACCGGGGCGACCTTCATGAAATTCGGGCGCGCGCCGACCACGTGTAGAAGTTTCATAGAAATCACTCGGCGGAGACCCCCGGCTTTAGCCGGGGGAGGAAGCCGAGA
>CAZVCM010000330.1:0-3688 GCA_964626105.1 uncultured Thermoflexus sp. | reverse complement strand
TTCACGACCGCGCATGTCGGGCCGATCAAGCACGACGCGGCGATCGAAACGCCCCGGACGCAACAGCGCCGGGTCGAGGATGTCGGGGCGGTTGGTCGCCGCGACGATAATCACGTTGGTATCGGTGTCAAAGCCGTCCATCTCAACCAGGATCTGATTGAGCGTTTGCTCGCGCTCGTCGTGGCTGCCGCCGAGACCCGCGCCGCGCTGGCGCCCGACCGCGTCGATCTCGTCCACAAAGATGATGCAGGGGCTGTGGCGCTTGGCCTGATCGAACAGGTCACGCACGCGGCTGGCGCCTACGCCGACGAACATCTCGACAAACTCCGAGCCGGAAATACTGAAGAAGGGCACGCCCGCCTCGCCGCTGACGGCTTTCGCGAGCAGCGTCTTACCCGTACCAGGATGCCCGACCAACAGCACACCCTTCGGGATGCGCGCGCCAAGCTGAATGAAGCGCTCTGGGTCCTTGAGAAACTCCACGACCTCGCGCAGTTCTTCCTTTGCTTCGTCCGCACCTGCAACATCTTCGAACGTCACGGTCGGCTGGTCGCCAGTGAACATCCGCGCGCGGCTCTTGCCGAAGGACATCGCCTGGTTGTTCGACCCCTGCGCCTGGCGCAACATCAAATAGATGAATCCGCCGATGAGCAGCAGCGGTAGGAATGTGCCAATCAACCCGATCCAGTTGAAGAGATTACTCGGCTTGGTGAACTCAAATTCAACATCGCTAAGCCGTTCTTGATCAGCGCCCAACGATGCAAGCACCGCGACGGGGTCGTCAGAGTTCGCCGGAACCTGGGCCGTGCGGATGTCATTGTTGTCGTAGGTCGCCGTGAGCTCGCCTTCATCCGACGCAGAAATCGCACTGACCCGGCCAGAGTTGATGTCGCTCACCAACCGGCTCACGCTGATTTCCCTTGCATTGGTGCTGTTGTTGCGCACGCCAAACACAATCGCAGCGATAGCCGCAATAATGAGGACGTACACAAACACATTCCGAGAGCGATTTGTCACTGTCTGGCCTCCAGCCGTCGTCGCGTAAGAGTTGCCACGCGCGGTTATCCAACCGTTTCGCTTACCCTACGGGGCGAGGCAATTCCGTCATGTTTGGTACCAGGATTATACCGAAAGGGATCGTTAAAAACCACTGTGGCGCCCCGCTTGGGCATTAGGGTTGCATAAGAAATCGGGCCGGCGACGATCCGCTAGCCGGCCCACGCCTGGTATACCGCAATCCAAAGCGGGATGAGCAGCACTACCGCGATAAACGCCAGAAACGCCAGCACCAGCGTCACCAGATCAAGCTGCTGAGGTGGCTCGGCGGCGCGATAGCGCGACTGAAGCATCGCATCTGGCGCGCGCGGCGGCTGAAAGTGCGGTTGCGGATCACCAGCGCGCGGGATGCTCGGCGCAGTCGCAGAGCTAGCGTCCGGATACGACCAGCCGGTCACGCGATTGGTCGCTGCTTCTGGCGCGGCCTGCGCGCGCACCACCGCCGGGACGTTCGACGGCGCGGTGTAGGCGGCAGGGGGAGGAGTCGGCGGCAGCGTCGGTGCGGTGTCAGGTGCGGGCACGCGCGGAATCTCGTCCGTTGCCGAGTGCCCCTGGCGGCGATAGCTGATCAGGATGCGTCCCAATTGATCAGCCGTGCGATAGCGCGAACCCGGCTCTTTTGAGAGCACCTTGTCGAGGATGCGATCAAGGTGTACCGGGACATTCGGGTTCAGGTCTGAAGCGTGCGGCGGCGTCTCGCGGATGTGCGCCAACGCCAGCTCCTGTTGGTCCGCGCCAACAAACGGCAGCCGCCCGGTCAGCATCTCGAACAGCACGATCCCGATCGCATAAACGTCTGAAGCAGGGGTAGGGGGCTCGCCCTGCGCCTGCTCCGGCGAGAAGTAGTGCGGGCTGCCCCACACAATCCGCTGGCGTTCCAGCGGCTGCGTGACCGAGAGAGCCTGCGCGATTCCGAAGTCCGTCACCTTTACCTTGTCATTTTCGGTGACCAGTACGTTCTGCGGTTTGACGTCGGCGTGCACCAGCCCGGCCCGGTGCGCGTAGCCTACACCCGCGCAGATCTTGATCGCAATGCTCAGCGCGCGATCAATCGAAAATGGCGATCCGGCGCGGATCAGGCGCTTGAGATCCTCACCGTCGATGTACTCCATCACGATGTAATGCGTGTTGCCGTCTTGCCCGACGTCGTGGACCGTCACGATGTTCGGGTGTGAGAGGTTCGCGACGTTGCGAGCCTCCTGCCGGAAACGCTTGAGGAATTCGGGATCGTTCGTCAGGCTGGGACGCAGAATCTTGACCGCGACCGTCCGACCTAGCGCCAGGTCGGTCGCCTTATAAATGACCGCCATACCGCCCGATCCTTGCTGCGCGATCAGACGATAGCGGTCATTTAGCAGCGTCTCTTGTGAGGACATCCCGCTCTCGCTCATTCTGCGTCGGGGCGCGCACGCCACTCTAACCGGCGCATTCAGCGTATTCCCGCCCTATCGAGTAGAATTATACCAGGAACTCGGGTAGCGTCGAGACACAGCGTGCTGTGTCACCACCCGGTTACCTGTAAGTACACGTCACGAGATCGAAAGGCTCACCACGGGGTGCTCCCACCGAAGACGCCCGAATGGCCGGTCGAGGTCGCCTACGACGATCTGCCCGCCTGGATGCAAAGCGCACGCCACACCCTCGATTGGCCGCTGGTCGGGGTGGCGCTGCTCGTCGTCGCGTTGATCGCGCCGCTGATCGCGGATCCGCTGCCGTGGAACGCGGGACTGCGCAGTGAGGTCGCGCGCGCGCTGGAGATGAGCGAGAGTATTCAGACGGGAATTCTCTATCCGCGCTGGGCGCCGGACTTCACCCTCGGCTATGGATCGCCGCTATGGAACTTCCTGCCGCCGCTGCCGCATTATCTGGCGGGCTTGCATCGCGTACTGGCGCAAACGAGCGCCGAATTCAGCGTCAAAGTAACGCTAATTGGGGCGACGATCCTGCTGCCGATCGCGCTGTTTGGTTTTGCGCGGCGGCGGTGGGGCGTCTGCGGGGGCTTGCTTGCCGTGGCGCTCGGCTTGTTCAGCCCGCAGATCGCGCTGGTCAAGCCGCTGATCGAGGGGAACCTCGGCGCGCTGCTTGCAGCGGGAGTCTGGCTACTGAGCCTGTGGGCGCTGGATCGTCTGCTCGCGTATGGGCGCGGCGCGAACCTGCTGCTGGCTGCTGGCGCGTGCGCAGCGGTCTGGCTGGCGCATGAGCCGCTCAACATTCTGTTCAGCGCGTTAACGCTCGTCTGGCTGCTGTTTCGATTAGCCTCAGGGCAACCCGGCGATGCAATTCGCGCGGGCTTGCTGGCGGTGGCGCTTGGATTCGCCGCCAGCGCGTTTTACTGGCTTCCTGCCTGGACCGAGCGCGACGCCATCACCTGGCAGCCAGCAGCGGGTGCGGAACGCATCGCGCCGGGCGGCGTGCCTGCCGACGACCTGTTCGGCTGGTTTCCAGCCATCGACCGCGCGGCGGTCAATCCACAGCCAGCGCCCGTGCTCGGCGTGGCGCTGTGGGGCTCGGCAGCGATCGCGCTGCTGGTGATCACCGTGACCTGGCGCCGGACGCGCCGAATCGATCCCCCCGACCTCGAAGCGCTGTTCTTTGGCGTATCCGGCGTGCTACTGGTTGGAGCCGCGCTGCA
>CAZVCM010000329.1:0-3746 GCA_964626105.1 uncultured Thermoflexus sp. | reverse complement strand
ACCCGGACGACGAGCCGCGCTCGCCTCTCGATCTACGCGGCGGGTATCGCTCTCGGGCAGATGCCGACGACATCATGCCCCGCGCCCGCGACGATCGCCCCAGCCGCACCGGCTTGCCTGTGCGGCCAGGCGGCGCTGCCTCGGACAAGAAATCCGGCGACCAGGGTAAAGGCGGTGGGTTGGGCCTGCCGTTCCGCCGCAAAGACGACGACAAGAGCAGCGGCCCATCCCGCTCGCCGTTCGGCGTGCGCGGCGACGACGCCCGCGACGAGGATAGTGGCGGGCGGCGCATGCCGTTCGGTCGCGGCGGATCGGGCAGTGACAAGAAATCGCGCGATAAGAAGTCATCCGACAAGAAATCCGGCAAGGGTTTCGGCTTGCCGCTGGGCCGGGGCAAGGACGATAAGAAAAGCGATCGCCCCGCCAAGCCCGCGTTCGGCGGCTCGCTGCCGGGGCGCGGCGGCGACAAACCAGGCGCCAAGGACGAGAAAAAGGGGCGGCTGGGCGGCTTGCTTGGCAAGAAGGGCAAAGACGACAAGCCGAGCCGTGATAAGGGCAGCGCGCGACCGGGCGGACTTCCGCCGCGCCGCAGCAGCCCGTTCGACGACGATGACGACCGTCCGGGCCGCGGCCTGAGCGGTGGGCCTAGCCGCAGCGGAGAAAGCTCTTTCCGATCGCCTCTCAGCGGCGGGCCAAGCGATCGCAGCGCGGCGCAGCGCAGCCCGCTCAGCGGGGGAAGCGATCGCGATCGCGGCCCATTTGGCAGCCCCGGACGCAGCCCGCTCAGCGGCGAGAGCGGCCCAGCCCGGCGCTCGCCCTTCGGCACCAGTGACGATGACGACGATGCGCTCAGCCGTCCCGCACGCCCTGCCGGATTAGGCGGCGGTCGACCGGCGGATCGTGCTCTACCCGGCGAGCGACCGGCGCCAGGAGCCAAGCGCAACAAAGACGAGGGCAAACGCGGCGGCTTGCTCGGTGGCCTGAGGCGGGGTGGTCAGGACAAAGCGCCCTCTGCGCCCGGTCCCAAAGCCAGCCGGTCGTCTTCGCGCGCGCTGCCACAGTCCACCAAGGCCCCGCGCATCGTCAAGCACGGGCTGGACCTCGACCGCAAGCTGGACCTGATCGGCGTGTCGCTGGTGGGGTTCGCGCTGGTGGTGTTCTTCGCGGTGCTACCGTCGATGTCGTTCGGCCTGCTGCCGCCCGTCACCGGCGGGCTGACCGGTACGATCAACCATTTCCTCTCGCAGTTATTCGGCTGGGGCAAGATCGTCTGGCCGATCGCCAGCGCGATCATCGGGTTGTGGCTGATGATGCGCTACTTCGGCGGGCAGATGTTCGACGTCGACTACTTCCGCGTCGTGGGCGCGATCTCGCTGTACGCCTGCGCGCTGACGTGGCTGCATTTCTTTGAGCTGGTCAACGATCCCGCGCCCACCGTCGAAGCGTTCCGCGAGATTTCGCATACGGTCGCGGTGGATCAAGGCGAAGGCGGGGGCTGGTTCGGGCACCAGTTTTATTTGCTGCTGCTCGGGCAGTTGGGTGACCTGGGCGCGGTCTCGGTGATGGTCGCGTGGCTGGTCGCCAGCCTGATGCTGACCTTCGATGTATCGCTGGTGGAGCTGGGGCAGTTCATCGGCGCGATGCTGGCGGCGTTCAACGTCAGCCCGGCGCAGCGCGCGCGCAAGCGTGAGGCGCAAGCAACCGCCGAGGCAGACGCGGTCGGCGTGATGCGGCCCGGCGAAACGCCATCCGGTCGCCCGCGCCAGATGCCTCTCGCGCCAAGTGCCGCCACTGCCGGGGCGGACAGCGGCGCGCGCTCGCAGCCGGTGATCCGGCGCCCTGGCAGCGCGGAGTCGCCCGCGCCCGGTGAGCCGTCGCCCGCCACCACGCTCGCTGCGGGAACGGACCTCAAACCAGGAGCCGGCGACAGCGGCGCGGAAGACGCACCCGCCAAGAGCAAGGGGCTGCTCGCCGGGCGGCGATTGCCTGGGCTGCGGCGTTCACCCGCAAAGGACGATACGCCAGAGGGTGAGAGCAAGCCGGATAAGGCAGCGGCCACCGGAGCCGCGGCGGTTGTAGCGGCAGGCGCCGCTGGATTAGGCGGGAAGTTCGGGCGGATGCTGCGCCGCGACCAATCCGCCGAGGGCGAACCCTCTGACGACGCCAAACGCCCGGCGGGCGAAACTTCCGCAGCAGAGAAGACGGCTGCTCCGTTAGCATCCAAGACGAGCGCTCCGGCAGATGACGCTACGACATCGGCCAGCAGCGATGTGCCGGAAAGCCCGCGCCGCCGCCTGGGCGGGTTGCCGCTCCCCACGCGGGACAAGGCCGCGGCTACAGCATCAGACGACCGCAAGGACGAGGCCGCGCCTGCTGAGGAAACCGCGCCGGAGATCCCGCGACGTCCATTGCCCGGTGTGCGACGCCCTGACGATGAAACGCCCGCCGGCGGCCTTGCGACCCGGCCCCCGCAGCGTGCAGAGCGCGCCTCTGTGGTGGATGGCGCTGCGCCAGACGAGGACGACCGCGGGGACGAGGCAGCGCCCTCTAATGAGCGCGCGCTCCCCTTTGCGAACCCATTCCAGCGGCGCCCGACTATTGAGCCGCGCGACGTGAAGGCCGATGCACCTGCCGACGAAGAGGATGCGGACGACGATACGCCAGACACACCCGCCGCCGCGACAAGCGACCTGACCCCCTCGGCGCGTCCAGAGCGCGAGGAGACTCCACCTCGGCGGCGGTCGCTGCCTTTCCGCGACGAACCGTCGGCGACCGAGCGCAGCGCGCCATCCGACGAGCCGCCGGACGAGCGCTCACTGCTGGGGCGGTCCGGTCCGCACGACCCGCGCCCGGCAGAGAGCGCGTCGGTCCGCTCGTTCCTGGACGGCATCAACCTGCCGCAGCGCCCCAAAGACAATGCTAACGACGCGGGCGACGACGATCCGGCGCAAGAGAAGACCGAGCGCGCAGACGCCGCGCCAGATCGACCCTCGCGCAGCACCGGCGCAGGCGCAGCGCTGGCGGGAGCGGCAATGCTGGGCGCGTCGGCGCTGGGCCGCAAGGACAAGCCAGACACTGATGCATCTGATGACGGCGAGACGTTAGAACGTCTGGCACGCCCGGTTGCCCCGCCGCAGCGTCCGAGCGCGGCGCAGCGCTTCGACGAAGACGACGAGGATGACGACCTCGACCTGCTCGACGAGGACGACGATTTGAATGACGAGGGGGACGAGGACGAGCCGCTGTTCGACACGCCCGCGCGTCCGGTGGGGTTGGTGCGCCCGCCGCAGCGTCCTGGCGCGGGCCAGCCCAGGCGCCCCGAGCCGCAGCCGAGCGACGCAGGCGTGCGCGCGGCCAACGAGTTCACCGAACGTGCGGTGCGCGAAGACCCGGAACAGACGCGCCCGTCCGACGATTTCACGCGGCGCGCCCCGATCCCGCGCGATGCCGAGCCACCTGCCCGGCCCGCCGAGGGACGCGATCGCCCGGTCACGACCACGCACAAGCCCAAGCGCATAAATTACCAACTGCCGGACATCAGCAAGACGCTCAAGGCAGGTAAAGAGCAGCGGGTCAACGATGATATGCTGCTCGCCAAAGCGAAAGTGATTGAGGACACGCTGTCGAGCTTCGGCGCGCCGGGCAAGGTGGTCGAGGTCAACCCCGGCCCGGTCATCACGCAGTTCGGCGTAGAGCCGGATTACCTCGTCAGCCGTTCGGGCAAGCGGACGCGCGTCAAGGTCGGC
>CAZVCM010000328.1:0-3747 GCA_964626105.1 uncultured Thermoflexus sp. | reverse complement strand
CCAGATCGGGCACGAACGCGGCGTTGCCCGTGACCATCATCACCGCCATAGTCTCGCCAATCGCGCGCCCGATGCCGAGCATGATCGCCATCGCCAGGCCAGAGCGCGCCGAAGGCAGCACGACGCGCCAGATCGTCTGCCACTGCGTCGCGCCTATCGCCAGCGCGCCGTCACGGTACTCCTTCGGCACGGCGTAAAGGGCGTCTTCCGAGATGCTGATGATCGTGGGCAGCGCCATGTACGCCAGGATCAGCGAGCCGGTCAGCGCGGTGAGGCCGGTCGGCGCGCCAAGGCTCTGGATGATCGGCGCCAGCGCCACCCAGCCTAAAAAGCCGAGGACAATCGACGGGATACCGGCCAATACCTCGATCAGCGGCTTGAGCAGCTCGCGCTGCCACATAGGCGCGATCTCGCCGAGGTAGATCGCGGTCGTCAGGCCGAGCGGGACCGCGATGATCACCGCGCCCGCTGTCACCACCAGCGAGCCGACCAGCAGCGGCCACAGCCCGTATAGCTCGTCAATGGGATACCACCGGCTGCCGAACAACTGTCTCAGCGGAATGTCGAGAAACGTAGGCAGCCCTTCGCGCAACAGGAACAGGAAGATCATCGCGACGATCGCTATGGTGGAGACGCCGGACAGACGGATCATCAGCTCGATCAGCGTTTCGGACCAGCCACGCCGCAGGAAGCTCCCAGCGGGGCGCGCGCGCACGGCTGCTTCCGTGGCGCGTTCTTTGGCCAGATCAGTCAGATGGGCCATTGTCTCCCCCTTCTCCGAGCGGCACGAAGCCGAGGTCTGCGACGATTGCCTGCCCCTGGGGGCCGAGAATCCAGTCGAGATAGGTCGCGATGGCGCCTTCCGGCTCTGCTGCCGTATACATAAACAGGTTGCGGGCCAGCGGGTAGCTCCCGTCGTCGGCGGTGTTGACCGCGGGCAGGATATAAGGCGAGTTTTCATCGCGTGCGATTGCCAGCACCTTTTCCTCTTCCGTCACATAGCCGAGGCCGTCATAGCCGATCGCGTTGACGTTGCGGCTGACCTCGCTGGTAATGCCAACCGACGACGGCATCATCAGTGTCTGCGCGGCGAAGATATCGCGGATTTCGCTATCACCCAGGCGAACGACCTCTTCGAGGAAATAGACGTGTGTGCCGGAGTTGCTCTCGCGCGAGACGAGCACAATCGGCGCGTCAAGCCCGCCGACCTCGCGCCAGTTCGTGATGCGCCCGGTGAAAATATCGGCAAGCTGCGGGAGCGTCAGGCGATCAACCGGGTTATCGTGGTGAACGATCACGGCCAGCGCATCGATCGCCACGACAAACTCGACCGGCTCGATCCCGTTGGCGCGGGCTGCGTCGATTTCGTCCGGCTTGATGGCGCGTGAGGCGTTGGCGATATCGACCGTGCCGTTGAGCAGCGCCGCGATCCCGGTGCCAGAGCCGCCGCCTGTGACGGCGATTGACACGTCCGGCGCAACTACCCGGTACGCCTCGGCCCAGGCCAGCGCGACGTTCACTAAAGTGTCGGAGCCTTTGTTCTGGATTGCGCGCGAAGAAGTGCCCGGCTCGTCGCCTGCTGACGAAGCGCAGCCGCTGAGCGCGGCCCACGCCAGCACAGCGATCAGCACCCAGCCCGGCCAGCGCGCATGACGCTGCGTGCCTAGAGGATTGTTCGCCATTGTCCGCCGGCCTACCGGCGATCCCTTTCCACCGAGTCCCACACCACCAGGCAGAGAATACTAAGCGCAGGTTCAGCGGACATTTAAAGGCGATTAACCGTCCGTAAAAACCTGGTTAAACAAATTTAACCTGTGGTTGTGGCGCACCCGCCTCGTTAGGCGCGGAACGTCCGGTATAATGAAGGTTAGGCAGGCTATCCTGCTCGTGCTTCTCAAGGACGATCTTCTTAACCGATGACCACCGACCTGCACGTATTCATCAGTTCGAAGATGCAAGAGCTTGCGCCAGAGCGTGAGGCGCTGCGCCGCCTGCTATCCGAAGTCGGGCACGAGCTGGTGACGCTGCGCGCATGGACGTTCGAGGCGGACGCGCCCGCCGCCGACCGCTCGATCCGCGAGGTGTATCTGGATGCGCTCAAGCAGTCCGCGCTGTATGTCGGGCTGTTTTGGAACGAGTATGGCGAGTGGACGATTGACGAGTTCGAGCGCGCCAGCGAGTGGGCGATTGACCGGCACATCTACGTCAAGGATGTTGAGCCGGAGCGGCGCGATCCTCGCCTGACAGCTTTTCTCGAAGCGCAGAGCGACGTGATCACCGGCATCACGCCGAAATGGTTCCGCACGCCGGATGAGCTAGCCGCGCAGGTGCGGCATTCGCTCGAAGTCTGGCTGCAAGACCGGCTGGCGCGCAGGCCGGGCGCGGCGAGCGCGATCCTGGCGGATGAGGCCGAAGAGGTTCCGAACCTGCCGCGCAGGTTGATCGGACGTAAGGCGATGATCGGACGGACGCGCGCGTTGCTGGAAGATGGCGGGCGCGTGCTGTTGCAAGGCTTTAGCGGGATGGGCAAGTCTGCGCTGGCCGCAACCGTCGCCGCTGACTGGATCGACGCGGGCGAGGGCGCGGCCCTCTGGCTGCACGCGGGCAGCGAGCCTGCCCGGAGTATGTGCGAAGCGCTGGCGCGCCCGCTTGGCGGTCAGCCTGCGGTCGCCAGCGCGGCGGACGCCGAGCGCCCGAAAGTCCTGCGCCGCCTACTGGCGGACTCCGACGTCTCGCTGCTGGTGCTGGACGACGTGTGGGACGGCGCGGCGCTGTTCGAGGTGCTGAAAGCCGTGCCGCGCCGGATGAGCGTGCTGGTCACATCGCAGCATCGCTACGCGCTGGATGACATCCTTGAGGTTAGGCGTCTGGAGCCGGACGACGCGCGCGCCGCGCTAGCCTATTACGCTGGAACCACGGGCGAGCCGGACCCCGCTGCTGACGAGCTATGCCGCCAGCTTGGCTATCACGCGTTTGCGCTGGAAGTCGCCGGAAAGATGCTCAAGGTGGACCAGATCGCCACCTCGGAGCTGCTGCGCCGCATCGCGACCGCACCGCACGCGCTCGCCATGCCCGGCGCGTTCGCCGAGGAAGGCCGCACCAGCATCACCGAGCTGCTCAACGCCAGCCTGTACGCGCTCGACGAGCCGGTGCGGGCGGTTTTCCTGGCGTTCGGCGTGCTGTTCACCCCCGGCGCGTCAGTCGAACTGATGGCGCGGCTGATGGATCGCGACGAGGCGGCGGTTGCGGACGCGCTCACTGTGCTGCACCGGCGCGGGTTGGCGGAGCGTCAGGCGGCGGGCGATGGCGTGACCGTCTATCGCGTGCATGACCTGGCGTACAGCTATGCGGCAACGATCGCAGCGCGGCAGGGGCGCGACCGTCGCGCGGTGATCGCCGCCTGCCACGCGTACACGCTGGCGCACGTGAACGAGGTCAGCGCGCTCGACGCGGAGATCGGCAATCTGCTCGGCGCGGCGGAACACGCCGCTCAGATCGAGGAGCGGGCCGCGCTGGTCGAGACGATGCTGGCGCTGTGCGGGCCGTACCTCGCCACGCGCGGGCACTCGCTGGCATTCCTCAGCCGCCTGGACGCGGCGATCGACGCAGCAGCGGCGCTCGGTTCGGATCACGACGAGGCGCGGCATACGCTGCTCGGCAAGCGCGGCAACACGTACTATGATCGCGGTGACCTGCCGCGCGCGCTCGACGCGTATCAGCAAGCGCTCGATCTGGCGCGAAAACTGG
>CAZVCM010000327.1:0-3753 GCA_964626105.1 uncultured Thermoflexus sp. | reverse complement strand
CGGGCTGCGCCCCACCGAATTTGTCGGGCTGCAAAATTATCAGGATCTGTTCACCAACCCGCTGTGGAAGGACCGCTTCCTCAACGCGCTCGGCAACACGTTCATCTTCTTCGGCATCCACATGGCCGTGCAGAACACGCTCGGCCTGCTGTTTGCGACGCTGCTCGCGCAGACGAGGCTGTTCGGGCGCAACGTCTACCGCAGCATCATCTTCATCCCTGCGACGATGTCCGTGTTGCTGACCGCGTTTCTCTGGCGGCTGATCCTCAACCCGCGCTGGGGGATGCTCAAGGCGCTGTTCGAGTCGATTGAGCGGCCTGAGTGGTTCCATAGCTGGCTGGGCGACGAGAAGTGGGCGCTGGTGGCGGTGTCGCTGGTGTCGTCGTGGCAGTGGGTCGGCCTGCCGACGATGATGTTCCTCGCCGGGCTGATCAACATTTCGGACGAGCTGACCGAGGCAGCCCGTGTGGACGGCGCGAACGCCTTTCAGATCTGGCTGCGGATTAAGCTGCCTCTGCTGCGCCCGGTGATCGGCATCGTCGCAATCCTGACGTTCATCGGCAACTTCAACGCCTTTGACGTGGTGTACGCGATGATGGGCGCTACTGGCCCGCCCAATTATTCGACGGACATTCTGGGGACGTACTTCTACCGCACTGCGATCGCCGGAGAGCACCCGGTCGCCCGGCCCGATATGGGCATTGGCGCGGCGGTCGCGACGGTGACGTTCCTGATCCTGATGACCGGCGTGGGGCTGTGGCTGGTATGGTCACGCGGCAAGGGTGACGAAGGGGCGGTGCTATGATCGATCTGCTGGCTTGGATCGTGGGCAACGCCGGGGTGATCGGCTGGCTGCTGCTGGGGATGGCGCTTGGCGGCTTGCTGACGCCGCGTTTCACCCGCGACTCGACCGATCTCGACCTGGCGACGTGGCTGGGCGCGGGGATCGGGCTGGGTGTTGCGGCGCTGATCGCGGCGGCGGGCGCGCTGGGCAGCAGCGCCGGGCAGGTGATCGGCGCGTTGGGGCTGGCGGGTGTGATGTTGGTCTACTGGCGTGTCATTGTGCCGCGCCTGCCGCGCCGCGCGCAGCAAAACAGCCGCTTGCTCGACCACACTATTCACCGCTACCGCTTTGACAGCTTTCTGGGTCAGGTGGTCTCGCACATCATCCTGATTGTTTGGTCGCTGGTGGTGCTCGCGCCGCTGTGGACGATGCTGGTCAACTCGCTGAAGGACAAGCGCGAGATCTTCCGCGCGCCGTTTAGCTGGCCGACCGGCGATCTGCGCACGTTCGAGGGCTATGAGAGCGCGTGGATCGACGGTAACTTCGACGTGTACTTCCGCAACAGCCTGACGGTCACAATCTCGTCATTGGTGCTCATCCTGGCGATCGGCGCGCTGGCGTCGTACGCGCTGGCAAGCTGGCGCGGGCGCGCCTCGTCGGCGATCTATCTTTACTTCATCGCGGGGATGATGATCCCGATCCGGTTGGGCACGATCAACCTCGTGACGATCGTGCAGGACCTCGGCCTGAGCGATAGCCTCGCTGCGCTGATCCCGATCTACGTGGCGATGGGCCTGCCGATTACGGTGTTCGTGCTGACGGCGTTCATGCGGGGCGTCCCGCAGGATCTGATCGACGCGGCGCGGATGGATGGCGCATCCGAGTTCCGCGTGTTTCTGCGCGTGATGCTCCCGCTGACGCGCCCCGCGCTGGCGACCGTGACCGTCTTCAACATGATCCCGATCTGGAACGATTTGTGGTTCCCGCTGATCCTGACGCGCGCGGAAGATGTCCGCACTGTGACGTACGGCGTCTCGCTGCTGTTCGGGCAGTACCAGACCGACTGGAACGCGATCCTCAGCACGCTGTCGCTGGCGTCGCTGCCAGTGCTGATCCTGTACTTGCTGATGTCGAAGCAGTTCATCAAGGGGCTGACGGCAGGCGCGGTCAAGGGCTAGCGCCCGCGAATTCTTCGCTGTTTCGGAGCAGGCGCTCGCTCGATGCGGCGCCTGTTCGTTTTCTGCGCTCCGTCCCAGGTCTGATGCGATCTCCGTCAAAAGTCGGATGTGCCAGCGATGCCCGGATCTTATGCTGGATATGTTGAAGAAATAGCTATCCAAGAACCGGCAAGGAGGAACACAATGGCGTCTACGCCGACCATGATGACGCAGCTTGCGCAGGATCGTCTGAAAACGCTGCGCTCATCGTTGCAGGGAGAAGTCTACGCGCCGGGTGACGCCGGATATGACGAGGCGCGGCTGGCCTGGAACCGTTCGGTGACGCAGCATCCCGCGCTGATCGTCCGCGCCATGAGCGCGGCGGACATCGTCGAGGCGGTGCGCTTCGCGCGCGCCGAGGGGCTGCTGATCGCGATCCAGGCGACCGGGCACGGCGTCGTCACTACGGCGGATAACGCGCTGCTGATCCTCACTGCCGGACTGAACATCGTCGAGATCGACGCCGAGAGCCAGACGGCCTGGGTGGGCGCGGGCGTGAAGTGGGGCGTGGTGCTGGCAAAGGCGCAAGAGCACGGCCTGGCGCCGCTGCTCGGCTCGTCGCCGGACGTGGGCGCAGTCGGCTATACGCTCGGCGGTGGCATGGGCTGGCTGGTGCGCAAATACGGGATGGCGATTGATAGCGTGCTGCGCTTCGAAGTCGTCACCGCCGACGGGCGCCTGATCGAAGCCAGCGACAAGCGGAATAGCGACCTGTTCTGGGCGCTACGCGGCGGGGGCGGTGGCTTCGGAATTGTCACCGGCATGGAGATCCGCCTCTACCCGGTCAAGACCGTTTACGGCGGCGATATGCTGTACCCGATCGAAGTCGCGAAGGAAGTCTACACGCGCTATCGCGACTGGATCAAGGACGCGCCGGACGATCTGACGACCGCGATCGTGACGATGAACTTCCCGCCGATCCCGCAGGTTCCTGACTTTTTGCGCGGCAAGTCGGCTGTGATTCTGCGCGGTTGCTACGTGGGCCCGGTCGAAGAGGGTGAGGCGCTGTTCCAGTCATGGCTGGAGTGGATGCCGCCAATTGCGAGCAGCTTCCGCGCCATGCCCTTCACCGAGGTCGCGTCCATTAGCAAGGACCCGCAAGCGCCGACCGCTGCTGCGGAGTCTGGCGCGTGGCTGCGTGACCTGGACGACGAAACGATTGATACGATCTTGCAGTATGCGATCTCGCGTGAAGGCTCGTCGCCGCTGGTGATCACAGAAGTGCGGCATGTCGGCGGGGCAGTCTCGCGGGTTGCTGCGAACGCGAACGCGTTCGGCCATCGGGACACGCCGCTGGTGCTGAACCTGATCGCCATGTTGCCGTCCGCTGATCTCCAGGGTGCGGCGGAAGCGTACATGGCCGGGTTCAAGCAGGCGCTCGGGGCGCACCTGGCCGGCAGCTATATGAACTTCCTCGGCGCGTACGAAGCGCAGGAGCAAACGGTCAACGCCTATTCGCAGGATGCATACCGCCGCCTGACAGCGGTGAAAGCGGCCTACGATCCGGATAACCTTTTCCGCTTCTCATTCCCGATTCCTCCGGCGAGAGAAGCATAGTCTGTGCCGTAGACGGCAACCGCCCGGGCGTGACCTCGGGCGGTTTGCTTTTCTGGCTTGGGGGCGCGCGGCGGGTCAGTCACCCGGCTTGAAGGTGTGGATGTTCATTTCTGCGATGGTGCCCGTAACGGTGTAGCTGATGCGCTCGGCGACGTTGGTCGCCAGGTCGCCCACGCGCTCCAGGTTCTGCGCGGC
>CAZVCM010000326.1:0-3759 GCA_964626105.1 uncultured Thermoflexus sp. | reverse complement strand
GCCAAGCCTGAGCCACAATGAACCTGAGCGCGGCGAGGCGCACTGCCGCGCAGGATTCGACGTGTCATCGTGTCGATGGCAGCGGGACGCAATCTATACACACAATTAAAGGAGATGATCGACCATGAAAACGCGTAGACTCGGCAGGTCGGGCATCGAGGTCTCTGCTTTGGGGATGGGCTGCTGGGCAATTGGCGGGCCGTTCTGGGCCGGCGAAACGCCACAAGGCTGGGGCGAGGTTGATGACAACGAGTCCATTCGTGCCATCCATGCTGCTCTGGACCTGGGCATCACCCTGTTCGACACAGCGAATGTATACGGAGCCGGGCACAGCGAACGCGTCCTGGGGCGCGCGCTGGCCGAAAACCGGTCGCAGGTGATTATCGCGACCAAGTTCAACGCCGTGTTCGACGAGACAACGCGGCAGGTGACCGGCAGCGACAAATCGCCCGAAGGCATCCGGGCCGCGTGCGAAGCGTCGCTGCGTCGCTTGAACACCGATTACATCGATCTCTACCAATTCCACCACAACGACTATCCTGTCGATCAAGCTGCCCCTGTGCGTGACACTCTTGAGCAACTGGTGGAAGAGGGGAAAATCCGCGCTTATGGCTGGAGCACGGATTATCCTGAGCGCATGGAAGTCTTCGCGCAGGGGCCGCGCTGCGCAGCTGTGCAGCTTCAGCTTAATGTGTTGGACGACAATCCGGCTATGCTGGCGCTGTGTGATCAATACGATTTGGCGGCGCTGAATCGCGGCCCGCTGGCGATGGGCCTCTTGACCAACAAATACACAGCGAGCACCAAGCCTGCGCAGGATGATGTGCGCGGCGAGAAAAGCCCGGATTGGATGACGTATTTCAAGGATGGGAAGCCCAGCCCGGAATGGCTGAGCAAGCGCGATGCCATCCGCGAGGTCTTGACGAGCAATGGCCGCACGGTTGCGCAGGGCGCGCTGGCGTGGCTCTGGGCGCGCAGCGAGCGGACGCTCCCGATACCGGGCTTCCGCACGGTGGCGCAGGTGACTGAAAATGCCGCGGCGCTGCAGTTCGGCCCGCTGACGTCCGATCAGATGAAGGAGATCGATCGCCTGCTTGAGCGGTGACGCGAGCGGTTGACTGCAGGTTGCGGTTGATACCGTCGCCAGTGGTTGGAGGGGACGAACGCAATTTCGGGCATGTGCAAGCAGGGCGCTTGAACGATCTAGAGGCATAAGCAGGGGGGACTTCACTGTTGAGCGAAATCCCCCCGCGTGCTTACTAGAATGTGTGGTTCTTTCCAGTGGGCCCTGCAATCCGGTCCGAACGATCCGGTTCATCTAGAGCGCTTCGTTGGTGATCGAGAATCGCTCCACGCCAGCAGCCCTCAGATAAGCCGCTCGGGGCAGGCAGCGCGTCATGGCGCCGCTGGAGTAGTCTTGAAGTAGCGCGCGTGCAGGAGCCCTGCCGCTGCTCCACCCGCGAAAGTGCCGATCAAATAGAAAACAAGCGCGTCAAGATTCCCTGCTACCAGACCAGGACCGAGGGTGCGCGCTGGGTTGAGCGAGCCGCCGGTCAAATTGCCTGCGAACACGATAGCGGCTGCCAGCGTCAGACCGATGGCGAGACCAGCGGCGGTTCCCGCTTTGCCATAGACCGCCGCCTGGTACACCGTGCTCACCAGGAAGAAGGTGAGCGCAAATTCGATAATCAGAGCTTGTACGTTGGTGACCCCTTCGGCGGGGACAGTGGCGGCGAGATCGCCGCGAATCGCTTCTGGAAGAACGGCACGGAGCGCCAACGCGGCCACGATCGCGCCCGCGAACTGGGCGACCCAGTTGGCGACCGCGCGTACGGTGCTCACCTTTTCGCCCAGCAGCAGCCCCAGTGTGACCGCAGGATTGACATGCGCGCCAGAGATATGACCGAAGGTATAGACGATCACCACCAGAATCAGACCGAATCCGAGGCCAGCACCAACCGCTCCCCCGCCGCTTGCCAGCGCTGCTCCTGCGCCAACAAAGACCAACATAAAGGTGCCGATGAATTCTGCGATGCTATCACGGGTCAGATTGCTGTCCATGCGCCCTCTCTCCTGCTAATTGTTGGCACAAATCTGACATCTTGCACGGTCGGATAAGTGTGTCTTTCGCCGATAGTGGAAAACACTTCGGAACGAGTTAAGATGCACGGCAACACTCCACGCATCTACCTTCATCCGGCAGCGGGTTAACCATAACCGTCCCGGCCTCGACCGGATACCGCCTACCAGGTGCACCACGAGCGAGAGTGTCCATGCAGAATACTTCTGTGGCAGGATATGCGCCAGAAATGATCCGTGGCGCAAAATCACGGTCCGCTGGCGATCGGACTGTCAAAAGGCAAATACATGGCAAGCGCCTGCTTGAGCGGTGACGCGAAAGGGTGAGACCACCCAGCACGAAGGACATTGTGTGGACCCAGTCCGCGTGTATCGCGGAAGGGAAAGATGGCTCACAGCCTCCTAGGTCAACTTACCTACACCAAACTGGGTCGACTGCACGTTACATCGGTTGTTCCGGTGGCGTAAGATCCTCGACGACTGTTTACAACTAACAGGAGGTTGAGGATGACGATGTATCAGGAAACGGAAAAAACGTGGCTCCGGCGCAGTCTGCTGGTTGCTGCTGCGGCCATCTTGGGACTCTCGCTGTTTGGTCTTGGGCTGGTACCGGCCTATGCGCAGGATGAAGGCGCCGGCTACTGGGCTGAAGTCAACATTGGCGGGCCCCGGACCGTGTTTGTGCCGGCAGAATGTGTCAGTGGACTCAGTTTCGAGCAGCAAAGCCCTGGCGCAGAAGTTGACATAAGTGAAACCGATGTGAACTCGTTCCAGCGCGCGACGATCGTGTGTGACACACCGCTGTATGACCTGCCGGGCGGCAGCGTGATCGAGGGCGAGGCGCTTTCCCAGGGCTCGTCCTGGCTGGTGAACCCGATTCTGTGGCCGAGCTTGAGCCGGGCCGCGTTGCAGGGCGAGACCGATCAGCCGCAAGAGCTCATGGTCGAGTCAGCCCCAAGCGCCGACTCCCCGCGTGATACGCTCGCGGTAACTGGCCAACGGTGGGCCGAGGTCGCGCTCACTCCGACGACCCCTCGCGTTTACGTCCCAGCCGAGTGTGTAGCAGGTGTGCCGTTCGCGGACACGCTAACCTGGATGACCTCGCGCGAAGAGAGCGTCACCCAGCATGAGGCGCCGGATGACGATGCTGACTTCAACGAGCTATGGCAAGGGACTATTGTGTGCGACGTCGGTGTATACACCACGCCAGGCGGCACGCAGATTGAAGGCGAAGTCCTGACAGCCGGTCAAGCGTGGTTTGTATCGCCCTACCTGTGGACCACCGCCCCCCTGAGCACTACTCAGGCAACCGGCATCGCGACTATGACAGACACAGCCGACACAACAGACATCACCGATACGACTGACGACTCCGATATGAGCGACACTGAGGACACGACAGATACAGAGGATACCTCGGCTAGCTAGTTCGTAGCGCTTCTCGAAGTGACCTTCTCAGAGAGTGAGCCAGCCACTGGCAGACCTCTGGGAAGGTCTTTTTTGTGCCCAGCAGGTAGCGGCGGCACAGTCTGCACACCGTCACCGGGCGTAGTCCCTGCCCTATCCGCCGCCTGCGATGCTGATGGCGCTTTGTTGAGCAGCGCTGGTAGTGGAACGCATTAGAAACACCCCGAGCGCAATCATCCAAATCAGCCAGAGAAGGCTCCCGATCAAGCCCGC
>CAZVCM010000325.1:0-3787 GCA_964626105.1 uncultured Thermoflexus sp. | reverse complement strand
CGCTGACCATCCCCGCAATCGCTTGCGCGGGCAGCCCGCCTAGAAATGAAAGCAGGAAGATCGAGCCAATGGTCGAGAGATCGGTGTCATTCTGCGCGGCGAGGTCGTTCAGCGCAGGGCCGAGCACCGCCGCCAGCCAGCCGAGCGCAAAGAAGGATACGCAGGACACGAACAGCATCGCGCGTTTCGACACGTTCTTCCATCCTTTGGAGCAGCGGGGCGCCGCACGACCGGGCGCCGAATCGGTGATAACCCCGCGTGGCCAGTCTGTCAAGCCGGGATGTTTGGCAGGGAGATAACAAAAAGCTCCGGCGGAGTTGCCGGAGCCGCTGATGCCCCCAAGGAGATTCGAACTCCTGTCTTGGCCTTGAAAGGGCCACGTCCTAGTCCTCTAGACGATGGGGGCGCGTGACGAGGCATTCTACCATGCCGCGCGGAACCTCGTCAAGACTTATTCGCTGGGATGGATTGCAACTGAAAACGTTTGCACTATAATCTCACTAATACCCTGGATCATCCCCAGATACGGGGCCGGTACCGCTTCTGAAGCGGTGTTTCGAGGAACACATGTCTGAACGGTTTGCCTGGACCATCCTGCAAAAAGGGCAGCTTCCCCTGCGCCCTGATGGCAGCGTTCGCCAAGCCGTCGAGCACCGCTGCACTACCACGCTTGTCTGGCTGGCGGATCGCGCCCCTGACGCAGACAACACGCTCATGGTCGATCCCTGCTTCACCGACGAAGGCTACTCGCTGGCAGAGCAGGCGCTCGATCGGCGCGGCGTGTCGTTTGACGATATTGGCCACATCTTCGTGACGCACCTGCACGCGGACCACATGCTGCATCTGCCAACTACCGCGCGCTCGGCGTTGTTCCGTCCATTTCGCCCCAACACGCGCCCGCATGTCTTCGCCTCGATTGAGGCGCAGGTGTGCCCCGGTCACCATCCGTCGCAGCACGCGCTACACTTCGAGGATGACGCGGGGCAGCGTGTATGGATCGCGGGGGATGCGGTGCTGAGCGATGAATGGCTGCGCGAGTGGGCGTACTTCTGGCCGAATGGCTATGGCCCGCAGCAGATTGTCGAGCATTGGCGCAGTCTGGCGCGGATTGTTTCCGAGGCGGATGTGATCGTGCCCGGCCACGACGATCCGCTCCCGGTCACCATCGAGCTGGTCAGCCACCTGATCGACACGTTCCCGAAGGCGGCCTACTCGGCGCACTGCCCGGATGTTGCGCAGGCGTTGCGCGCGCGCCTGACATGCCTCGAAAAACAGGATCCGCCATCCAACGCCGGGCCGCGCTATGGCTCGCCACTTCAGATGTCGCTGTACTGAGGCGCGCCCTTATTCCGTATACGCATCTAGAATTGCCGGTAAATCCCCGGCGATTTCTAACCCCGCGTGGCGTCCTACATCATCCAGAATCACGTTCTCGCCGCCATGTTCCAGGCGCGCCAGCCGCACTGCGACCGTCGCCGTGAGGCTTTCGACAATGCGCGCCACCATCGCGTGACGGTCCGGCGCGCGGATCAGGCCGCCTTCCGCGCGCTCCGCATCGATCGCCAGCCGGTAGCGGCACGCTGCGCTGTCCGGGCCGGTCTGGCCGGACAGCGTCCAGTGGATGTGCGTATCCGTCAGGTGCAGCCGCTCAATCTTGGCGCCCGTGTACGTCGCAAAACGGTAAAGCGCGCCCTCATGCCGCAGCCCGACGATGAACCCGCGAAACGCGGTGCGCACCCAGGGAATCAGCGCGACCGAGCCGCTCAGGCTCGTCTCTTGCTGCGCGAAGTGGTTGGTCTGCATCCAGATGTACCCGCGAGGGAACGCCTGCCCCCAGTCCTTCTCGATGTAGCCGCGCCCGCCGGTGAAGTCGATCCGCTCGCCATCGACCTCAAGCGCGCCGTGAATCGCGTGGTCGAAGCTCAGCACGCCGTGATAACACTCCATCAGCGGCACGAACCCATACCAGCCCATCACGCCGGATGACAGCGGCCCGACCGGCCAGGGCGTTAGCCCCTCAAAGCGCAAGTCGCCGGTCACGGTTTGCTCGGCGTTGTCCAGCGTCAGCGAGAGGCGATCGGTCTGGAAATGGTTCGGGCCGATGCGCAGGTCGAAGATGCGCCCGGACGCGTGAAACGCCTCGACCGGATAGCGGTGATAGACCGCGCGCCCGGTTACGCCATCCAGCACCTGCACGAAGGCGTGCGAGTCGGCGGCGTCCTTGTGCTTGAAGATGCCGGGGATGATCGCCAGCCGCCGGTCGCCTGTTGCGCTGACCAGCTTGTAGTACCAGCCCTCGAAGTAAGGCGCACGCTGGTGGTGGCCGTGATAGATGGCGGGTTTCCAGAATGCAAGCGGGTTCATGCGCGCTCCTGACGCTGCGACATGTGGCGACAGAGAGAGTTTACGCGTCCGGGGCAGGGCGCGCCCAACGCAGCGCAGAATGCGGGGTTTTGTAGGGGCGGCGTTTGCTCGGCCCGTTATCGTTTCCCGGTATAGATAGAAACGGGCGGACCAGAAGGCCCGCCCCTACGGTTCTTACATCAACACGCGCTTAGTCCCCGCCCGCCAGCGCCGCCTCGTCCACCTTTGGCATGCGCGCTTGCGCGGCCTCAACCGCCTCGGTCGGGTAGTCGTAGTCTTCCAGCTTTCCCTCGAAGTACGCGTCATATGACGCCATGTCGAAGTGCCCGTGCCCGCTCAGGTTGAACAGGATCACGCGCGCCTGACCGGCTTCCTTCGCTTCGAGCGCTTCCTCGATTGCGGCGCGGATGGCGTGCGCGCTCTCCGGCGCGGGGATGATCCCTTCGCTGCGCGCGAACTGGACCGCCGCCTCGAAGATCGCGTTCTGGTGGTACGACTGCGCCTCGACGATGCCTTCCTCATGCAGCAGGGACATGAGCGGCGCCATGCCGTGATAGCGCAGCCCGCCCGCGTGGATGCCCGGCGGCATGAAGTCGTGGCCGAGGGTGTGCATCTTGACCAGCGGCGTCATGCCGACCGTGTCGCCAAAGTCGTAGGTGTACACACCGCGCGTCATGCTGGGGCAGGCGGTCGGCTCGGCGGCGAGGAAGCGCGTGTTCAAGTTCTTCTCGCGCGCCTCGCGGATGAAGGGGATGATCAGCCCGGCCATGTTGCTGCCGCCGCCCGCGCAACCGATCACCACATCCGGGTAATCGTCCGCCTGCGCCATTTGCAGCAGCGACTCCTCACCGATGATCGTCTGGTGTAGCAGGACGTGATTGAGCACGCTGCCCAGCGAATACTTGACCGTACCGCCGCTGGTGGCCGCGCGCTCGACCGCCTCGCTGATCGCGATGCCGAGGCTGCCCATATTGTCCGGGTCGCGCTCCAGAATCGAGCGCCCCGCCTGCGTCAGATCGGTCGGGCTGGCGTGGACCGTCGCGCCATACGCCTGCATCATGCTGCGGCGGAACGGCTTCTGCTGGTAGCTGACCTTCACCATGAAGACCTCGATCTCCACGCCGAAGAACGCGCCCGCCATCGCCAGCGAAGATCCCCATTGGCCCGCGCCGGTTTCGGTCGCGATCTTGCGGATGCCTGCCTCGCGGTTGTAGAAGACCTGCGCGACCGCGGTGTTCGGCTTGTGGCTGCCGACAGGGCTGGCGCCCTCGTACTTGTAGTAGATTCGGGCAGGCGTGTCGAGCGCTTGCTCCAGGCGGCGCGCGCGATAGAGCGGGCTGGGCCGCCACTGTGTGTAGACACGGCGCACCGGGTCCGGAATCTCGATGTACCGCTCGGTGCTGACCTCTTGCATGATCAGCGC
>CAZVCM010000324.1:0-3813 GCA_964626105.1 uncultured Thermoflexus sp. | reverse complement strand
CCTCACCATCTTCTCGGCTGTGTTCGTCTGGAATGACTTCATGGGGCCGCTGATCTATCTGCATTCCGACTCGCTGAAGACCATTCAGTTGGGGTTGCGGATGTTCATCCAGCAGTACTCCGCCAATTACTCCTTGATCATGGCGGCGTCACTTGTCTCCGTAATTCCCGTGATGATTCTCTTCCTCGCTTTCCAACGTTTCTTTGTTGAGGGGATCGGAACCACCGGGATCAAAGGCTGATGTGACCGCCTTGCGGGCCTGCTCGCGAGTTTCTCTTTTACTTTGCCTGATACTAAAAGGGTGATGACCACTATGCTCTATCCCCAGTCGAATGCTTGCCGCCAGACGGCTGATCTTTCCGGGTTCTGGGACTTCCGCTTTGATGTCGCTGACGAAGGGCTGAGCCAGGGATGGGGCGCGGGCTTTGATCCGGCTGAGATCATCGCCGTGCCCGCCAGTTGGAATGATCAGTTTGCAGACTGGCGCGATTACATCGGTATCGCATGGTATCAGACGACGTTCGAACTGCCCTGGAGCTGGCGCGGGCAGCGGATCAAGCTGCGCTTCAATGCGGTGAGCTACCTCGCGGAAGTGTGGCTGAATGGCGAGCGCCTCGGCCAGCACGAAGGCGGTCATCTGCCGTTCGTGTTTGACATCACAGATCGGGTCAAAGAGTCAGGTAACCGGCTGGTGGTGCGCGTGGATGGTAACCTCGCGCCGGACCGTGTGCCGCCGGGGAATCTGAACGGACGCGCCGGGGCCGCCTTCCCAACCGTAAACTATCCGGACACCACTTACGACTTCTTCCCGTTCTGCGGAATCCACCGCCCAGTGCTGCTCTACACCGAGCCGCAAGACGCAATCACCGACCTAGCCGTGACGACAGACATCGACGGCGCGAGCGGGGTCGTGCGAGTGCATGTCGATTCCACGCCGGGCGATGCGCTGGCGGCGCGGGTGACGCTCAATGGGCATGGCGCCAGCCTGTCGGCGGAGAGCGCCGTTATAGATGGCGCTGCAGAAGCGACCCTCGCCGTTCCGGACGCGGCGTTGTGGTCGCCAGACGCGCCCAATCTCTACGATCTGCGCGTCGAGCTGCTGCGTGATGGCGCGGCGGTCGATTGCTATACGCTGGCGGTGGGCATCCGCACGATCGTGGTAGAGGGCGAGCAACTACTGCTCAACGGCGAGCCGGTCAAGCTCGTCGGCTTTGGCCGCCACGAGGATTTTCCGGTGGTGGGCAGGGGGCTGCTGCCCGCGTTGATCGTCAAGGATTACGCGCTGATGCGCTGGATCGGCGCGAACTCGTTCCGCACTTCGCACTATCCCTATTCTGAGCAGATGATGGACCTGGCGGATCGCCTGGGCTTTCTGGTGATCGACGAGACGCCCGCGGTCGGTCTGTACTTCTTTGAGGACGGGTTGGAAAAGCGCAACCGCCTCTGCTTGCAGATGCTCCGCGAGTTGATCGACCGCGATAAGAACCACCCGAGCGTGATCATGTGGTCGATCGCGAACGAGCCGCACACCGCCACTTTCGAAGCGCGCGAAGCCTACAACCGTGATTTCACGGTGATCGACCACCCCAGCCGCCCGGCAGCGGTCGCGGCGTTCAAAGAGCAGGTGGAATTGGTGCGTGCGCTTGATCCCACGCGCCCGGTGACGCTCGTCAGCCTCGAAGGCGCGACCGAAGAATCGTTCCAGTTCGTGGATGTGGTGTGCCTCAACCGCTATCACGGCTGGTACTCGCAGTCCGGCCAGATCGACGAAGGTTTGAAGAAGCTCGACCGCGAGATTGAGCTCATCCACGAGCTGTATCCTAAGCCGTTCATCCTCTCGGAGTTCGGGACGGACACGATCCCCGGCCACCACGCGCAGCCGCCAGAGATGTTCAGCGAGGAATACCAGGCGGAGTTTCTCACCAAGCAGATCCGGCTCACCGATGCCAAGCCGTATGTCATCGGCCAGCACATCTGGAATATGTGCGATTTCAAGACCGGGCAGGCGGTGCATCGCATGGGGTCGTACAACTACAAAGGCGTCTTCACGCGGGACCGGCGGCCCAAGCTGGCGGCGCATCGCGTGCGCGCGCTGTGGCGGGGTGAGGGCGAAGCGTGACGTACTCCGAAGCACTCACTCAAGCGTTTGACACCATCCGGCATACGATTCCGAAGATGGGCACCGATCGCCCGGCGATCGGACGCAGCGATCTCACCTACGAGCGCTGCCACGATAAGCACTGGGTCGACGGCTTTTGGAGCGGGCAGCTTTGGCTGGCGTACGCCGAAACGCAGGATCCGGTCTTCTTTGAAGCGGCGCGCGCGCAGCGTCCGTATTTCATCGCGCGGCTGGATCGCCCGGAGACGCACGACCACGACCTGGGGTTTCTGTACACGTTGACGCTGGTGGCGGATCATGTGCTGACCGGCGATGAAGAAGCCTGTCGCGGTGCGCTGCGTGCGGCGGACGCACTGGCGGGGCGTTACAACCCGCGCGGGCGCTTCATCCCCGCCTGGAACTGGCAGTCGGACAGCGACCCCAATCGAGGCCGGATCATCATCGACTGCATGGAAAATCTCAATCTGCTCTTCTGGGCGGCGGCGCAAACGGGGCAAACCTGTTACCGCGATATCGCGGTCGCGCACGCGCACACCACCATTGATACAATCGTGCGCGCGGATGCTTCGACGTATCACTCGTTCGTGTGTGACCCCGACACGGGCGAGCCGCTATACGGCCAGACGGTGCAGGGTTTCGCCGACGACTCGTGCTGGAGCCGGGGACAGGCGTGGGGCATTCATGGCTTCACGATGGCGTACCGGTACGCGGGGAATGAGCGGTTCCGCGTGACGGCGATCCGGCTGGCGGACTACGCGCTGGCGCGCCTGCCCGATGACGGTGTCCCGTACTGGGATTTCCTTCTGACGGACGATGCGCCGCGCTACCGCGATAGCTCGGCAGGCGCGATCATGGCGGCGGGGTTGTTCCTGCTGGCGGACGTGCTGGACGACGAGGCCAAAGCTGCCCACTACCGCGCCTCGGCGCGCGCGATCCTCGACGGGCTGATCGCCGGATACACCACCTTCGATCACCCGCAAGCCGAGGGGCTGCTGACGCAAGGCGCGAGCCATGTCGCACACGGATATTGCGACAATATGCTGCCGTATGGCGATTATTTCTTCATCGAGGCGCTGTTGCGCGCGCAAGGCCGCACGGCGTTCTTCTGGTAGTGTGAGGGGCGAATATGCTCAGCCAGTATGATCCCATCCGCGTGGAGTTGATTCTGCGCGCTGAAACTGCGCCACCGCCATTTCCCCCGGCGGCTGACCGCGCCGCGTGGAATGCGCTGAAAGAGACGCTCGGCCCGGAGCGGGTCCGCGCTCTGATTGCAGCAGGCGAGCGCGCCGCACAAGAGCCGATCCTGCCGCTTCCGGCGACGCTGTTCCTTGAGTTCTTCCGGAGCGGCAGTCGTCAGGAATATGAGACGCCCTGGTTTGCCCGGCGGGATATACTGGCGGATCTGCTGCTGGCGGAGTGCTTCGAATACGAGGGGCGTTTCCTCGATCCGCTGCTGGATGTTGCCTGGGCGATCTGCGAGGAAAGCGGCTGGGAGTTCCCTGCGCATCACCCTGATCTGCCGGATGTTGAATACCCGGTCGTCGGGCTGTTCGCCGCGCTGACCGGGACGCACCTCGCAGAACTGGTGCATCTGCTCAGCGGCGAGCTACATCCGCTGCTCGAAAAACGCATCCGCCACGAGGTTGACCGGCGCATCCTGACGCCGTTTCTGACGCGTCATGACCACTGGTGGC
>CAZVCM010000323.1:0-3841 GCA_964626105.1 uncultured Thermoflexus sp. | reverse complement strand
ACGGGTCAGCCATCAGGCCGCGCATGCCCGCCAACTGCGTGATCGGGCCGAAGCCACCCTTCGTCGAGCCGGACAGCGCCATCACCGCAATCGGCCCGAACGGGTCGAGCGTATCGCTGATGACATCCTTCAGATCCGACTTCGCCTTGTTCCAGCTATCGATCGTGATCTGATACCGTTCTTCCTCGGTCAGCAGGCCGCGGCGGAAGTCCCGCTGGGCGGTTTCGACCGTCGCGGTCGCGTCCGCCAGGATCGTCTCGCGCTCCTCAGGAACCGTCAGGTCCGACACGGCGATAGTCGTGCCCGACACCGTCGCGTAGTGGAAGCCCAAGTTCTTGATCGCGTCCACGACCTCGGTCGTCTCGTCCGGGCCATAGCGCTGGTACACGAGCGCTACCAGATTTTGCAGGCTGCGCTTGGAAACCGTCTCTTGCACAAAGCGCATGCTGTCCGGCAGGATGCGGTTGAACAGCGCGCGCCCGACCGTTGTGATCTCTGGCTCCGGCTGCGGCGGATGCTCCGGATCGTCGTAGTAGTTCCCCAACAGGATCGGCGTGTGCAGGCCGACCACACCCAGGCCGTAGAGGTACTCGACCTCGTCCATATCGGCCACCAGACGGCGCTCGTACAAGTTGGCGATCGCCAGCGGCACATCCGGGTGCTTCTTGAGGTACACGTTCATCTCGTGGGCATTGTGAATGCCTGCGTCAAAATGCCCCTCGACCAGCCCGTCGATCAACTGGTCCATCGCGCGGTACAGCCGCCCATTCTCCAGGCGAGTGTCGCGCAGGACAATGACTTCGTTGTTCCGATCCAGTTCATGCAGTTCGATCTGGCGCGATCCGGCGGAATTGAACACCGCCGCGATGCGCGCGCCACCCTCGATCAGCGCATCCCACTTGCGAAAATCGCCCGCGCGATCGACGTGCGTGATAATCTCCGCGGTCGGGTCCATCGTCAGGTAGTAGTTGCCGAGGACCATATCCTTCGCGGGCGCAACCACCGGCGATCCGTCCGCAGGCTTGAGCAGGTTGCGCGTGCTGAGCATCAGTTCGCGAGCTTCCTGCACCGCGCGCTCGCTCAGCGGCACGTGAACCGCCATCTGGTCGCCGTCAAAGTCCGCGTTAAACGCCGCGCAGACCAGCGGGTGAATCTGGATCGCCTTGCCCTCGACCAGCAGCGGCTCGAACGCCTGAATACCCAGGCGGTGCAGCGTCGGCGCGCGGTTGAGCAGCACCGGACGCTCTTTGATCACCTCTTCAAGCACTTCCCAGACTTCGGGCTTCTCGCGCTCGATGATGCGCTTGGCGCCCTTCACATTGCTGGCGTAGTTGTACTTGACCAGGCGGCTGATCACGAACGGGCGATACAGCTCCAGCGCCATGATCTTCGGCAGGCCGCACTGGTGCAGCTTCAGCTTGGGGCCGATCACGATCACGCTGCGGCCCGAGTAATCGACGCGCTTACCGAGCAGGTTGCGGCGGAAGCGCCCCTTCTTCCCCTTGAGCATATCGCTCAGGGACTTGAGTTCGCGGCGGCCTCGGCGGCTGAGCGCCTTGCCCCGCTGGCTGTTGTCGATCAGGCTATCGACCGCTTCCTGCAACATGCGCTTTTCGTTGCGCACGATCACGTCCGGCGCGCCCAGTTCCAGCAGCCGCTTCAGGCGGTTGTTGCGGTTAATTACGCGGCGATAGAGGTCGTTCAGGTCCGAGGTGGCGAAGCGACCACCGTCCAACTGCACCATCGGGCGCAGATCGGGCGGAATCACCGGCAGCACTGACAGGATCATCCATTCGGGACGGTTACCGCTTTTCACCAGGTCTTCGACGACGCCCAACCGCTTGGTCGCCTTCTTGCGGCGCTGCTTGCTGCGCGTCGTGCGGACCTCATGCCACAGCTCGACCGAGAGCTTCTGCAGGTCCATGTGCCGCAGAATCTCAAGGAACGCTTCGGCGCCCATGCTGGCCTTGAAGACCTGCCCATATTTCTGCTTGAGCTCGCGATAGCGCGGCTCGCCCAGGAACTGCAACACCTGCAGCGACATCAGCTCATCGCGCGCCTCGGTGGCGGCGGCGTGCAGGCGCTTGATGCGCACATCGAGCTGGTCCTGAATGTCCTGAATTTCGTCGGCGGCTTCCGACGTGCGCGCGTCAACGCGCGCATCGAGCAGGTCTAGCTCAGTCTGGCGGCGCGTTTCAATATCTTCCTGAATTTCGTTCAGGCGGGCTTTGGCGGCTTCCTGTACCGCTTCGAGCAGGTTGTATTCGACCGTCTCACCCGCTTCCGCGATCAGCGCGTTGGCCGACTCGAAGTAGAGCGGGTTCTTGAGTTCCTGCCCCATCATGGCGTCGATGCGATCCTGCAAGACCTGCGCTTCGCCCATGACGCTCTCGGACTGGGCGGCCTGCTCGTCGTCAAACTTCTGGTTGACGCGTGCAACATCCGCCTCGATGTCGGTCAGGTCGTCCTGCCGAACGCCGCGCACTTCTTCCTGCTGCGTCTGGTACTCGCCGCGCAGCATTTCAATCTGGTGCTCCACGTCTTCATCCAGACGCTTGAGCGCTTTTTGGCGCGCTTCTTCGTCCACGCTGGTGATCACGTGCTGCGCAAAATACAACACGCGGTCCAGGTTGCGGCGGCTGATGTCGAGCAGAATACCGAGGTAGCTGGGGACGCGGCGCGTATACCACACGTGCGCAACCGGCGCGGCCAGCTCGATGTGCCCCAGCCGCTCGCGGCGCACCGACGAGCGCGTGACCTCGACGCCGCACTTGTCGCAGATAATCCCGCGATAGCGCACGTTCTTATACTTACCGCAATAACACTGAAAGTCGCGCGTAGGGCCAAAGATCGCCTCGCAGAAGAGGCCATCTTTCTCAGGACGCAGACGGCGATAGTTGATCGTCTCGGGCTTGGTAACCTCCCCATACGACCACGACCGAATTTCCTCGGGAGATGCCAAGCTGATACGCAGTGCGCTAAAGTCTTTCGCCTCCAAGGCGTGCCTCCTCTGCGTTTGAGATCGTTCTATCCAACTGGAGTTACTTACCGGTGTAACGGCTACAGAATCCCAAATCAGGATCGTGTGTGGAGCTTACCGAGTTCGGCAGAAGCCAAGCACGCGCTTTCCCACCACACGCAAAAATGGCGCATGAAAGGGTCTTTCAAGCGCTTCGTGAAGGCCAGATTGTCACGAAAGCCAGGGATCGCTTGATTCACCACAACATCCCTGCTATCCCCGGCCAAACGACCGCTCCATCGTGGCAAGTGCATCGCCTGCATTGTATTGCGAACGGTCATCAAGCTGAGACTAGCACCACAGGGTCGCGGGTGTCCCGCGCCCTACGGATGTTTCCACCGCCTAGATCGCCAGGGTGCAATTTTACCAAATCAGCCTCAAACGTCAAGGCTAGAATTGCGCGAAATGTCCCAACCTTGTCCCCAAACACGGTCAATACTACACTACAAATGTCTAATTAGGTGACGAGGTTCTGGCTATGCCAGGTGCACAAGAGCGTTTTAAGATTGCTCGTGAATTGGTTGAAGCAGGTGAATACGACGGCGCACGCGCAATTTTGCGCACCATGCCTGACAATCCAACCGCACAACAATGGCTGAAAAAACTTGAGAGCACTACACCTGCGAAAGAACAAAATAGTGTTTCTAACTCATCGTCCCTTTACACCCTGGCTGTTCTGATAGCGTTAGTCCTTACGGCCGCCGGAATGTGGATGCTGGTGAGTCTCTTTCGAGGAGATGAAGACGAGCTTCCGCAAATCGCCGTGATGCCCACGATGACACTGTCACCAACACCCATGTTATCGCCCACCCCACTACCGAC
>CAZVCM010000322.1:0-3850 GCA_964626105.1 uncultured Thermoflexus sp. | reverse complement strand
GTACGCCCCGGCGCGCGGCGCGGTGTGCGCGGCGGTTGCGCGGCTGTTCGGGCGCACGCCCGAACAGCAGGTCCCAGAAGCGCTGCAGCGCCTGAAGGCGATGATGGAATGCGGCGCGCGGCTTCAGCGCGACGGCAGCGAGCCGGAAGAGGACCTGGTCGAGCTGTCGTCGGACGACTCGTTCCCGGCCAGCGACCCGCCCTCGTACTACTAGACTCTGTCGTGAGGCATCATGCTTGTGCGGTGCGCACTCTCTGCCCCGGTGCTACCCGTAAGGTACGAGCCATGATGCTAAACGAGCCTCGCCAGCCCTGATCTTCCCCAAAACGGGGGTTGGCGAGGCCCATCTTACCATCAATCTATCGCGCCACGGTGGGGAGCATACAGGAAGCGCGGTAGTGAAGCGCCCCGCACGAGAGTGTGCAGGGGCGCGTTTTTTAGCGGTTGCCGTTCTCGTCTTTAATACCGTGCGCCTCCTCCAGTTCGTCGCGATGAATCTGATAGGGCACGCTCGTTACGACGACGTTGTCCATCCGGCTGAGCGTGAGGTTAAAGATCACCGCGGTGTTCTGGTGCAGCACCTGCTCCCAGTACGTGTCCATCGCTAGGTGCCCCATAATCACGTGGACGAAGCCGCCTGGCTGCTGTTCCTGGATGCTCTCGATATACTGCCGGATCGGTTCGGCTAGCAGGCGATAGGGCGACGACAGGATGACCAGCTTGCCCTCACCGATACGCTGCTGCCATTTCTTCTGCACGGTCGGCGTGCGATCCGGATTGGTCGCCACATGCACCGCGTGCCAGGGCGTGCCGAGCGACTTCGCGAAGTTCACCAAGCGCACTGTTTCGGCGTGCACGTCGTCGACGAGGATGACGGTCTGGACCGGGCGCCGTTCGATGTCCACCGGGACGCCTTGCAGGCTCAGCGCGCGCGCCACGTCACGATAATGCTCGTGGATGCGAGAGAAGATGATGACCAGCCCCGGGATCAAGATGATCACGAACCACGCGCCGCTGGTGAACTTGGTTACCGCGAAGACGACCGTCACGACCGCGGTACACACCGCGCCGAATGCGCTGATGAACATCTTAAGGCGCCAGTTCGCGTCGTAGTGCAGCTCCGTGTCGTGGCCCTGCACTGTCTCGCCGGGCTTGAGCTTTCCAATCTCGCGCATGTGAACCACCATGCCAACCTGCGAGATCGTGAAGCTCAGAAACACGCCGATCGCATAGAGCGGGATCAACGCGGTGGTGCGCGCGTTCATGATCACGACCAGCAGCGAAGCGAACGCGGCCAGCCCGACGATCCCCCACGAAAAGACCAGCCGCCCGCCACGATAGGTGAGTTGGCGCGGCAGAAAACCGTCGCTGGCAGCCAGCGCCGCCAGGCGCGGGAACCCCGCGAAACCGGTGTTGGCGGCCATTAACAGGATGAGCGACGTGCCGGCCAGCAGCGCCAGATAAAAGATGCTGCCTTCCCCAAAGACCGCGCGCCCAATCTGCGAGATGACGGTCTCGGCTTCGCTGGGCAGCGCTCCGATCTGATGCGCGATAAGCGTGATGCTCAAAAAAGTGACGACCAGCAGGCTCGCCATCCACACTAGCGTGACTGCGGCGTTCCGGCTGCGCGGCTCTTCAAATGCAGTCACGCCGTTCGAGATCGCTTCGATCCCGGTGAGCGCCGCCGAGCCGCTGGAAAACGCGCGCAGAATCAAAAAGAGTGTGACCGCTTGCCCGCCTTCGTGCACCGCTTCCACATCGACGATGGTCGGCAGATCGCCCATCAGATAGCGCGCGAAACCGACGATCAGTGTCAGAAACATGGTGCTCAGGAAGAAGTACGTCGGAATGGCGAAGATCTGCCCGCTCTCGCGCACGCCGCGCAGATTGATGATCGTGATGAGCGCGATGACCAGGACCGCCAGCTCCACCCGATACGGCAGCAACTCAGGGAAACCGGACGTGATTTGAGCGATGCCAGCGGACACACTCACCGCGACGGTGAGGACGTAGTCGGTAAGCAGCGCCGCGCCCGCGACCTGCGCCGGAAGCTCACCGAGATTGTCCCGCGCGACGATGTACGCGCCGCCACCGTTGGGATAAGCATTGATAGTCTGGCGGTAGGAGATGGTCACGATTACCAGCAGGATGGCGATGGCGATGGCGATCGGGATCGAGAGACCGAGCGTCGCCGCACCGGTTCCGGCGAGGGCCAGAATAATGAGGATTTCCTCGGTGGCGTAGGCCGTCGAGGACAGCGCGTCAGACGCAAAGACCGCCAGCCCGACACGCTTGCTGACCCGTTCGTGCGATAGCGCCTCGGTGCGCAACGGCTTGCCGAAGATGAACTTCCCGAGCGAGAACTTGTCTTCTGACTTGTCTGATGTCGTCATATGTTTGCGCTTTCACTTGCTGCCCGCATCACTCTTGTGAGGCGCGCAGCCCTCAACGAACACGCCCGACAGAGCCGGGCATGAAATCTTCAGGATTCGGCGCGTATGCCAGGGGCACGTGCGCTATATCACGCAGCCTGCATTGCGTACAAGCCACGCAGCCGATTATACAAGAGACAGCTCTTAGTTTTCCAGGGTAATCGCTCGCCACTTGTGCGAAGTACCAGGGGGATTCACGTCGATATTTACACTTTTCATATTTCTGGACGCTATCTCAGGGTGCGACATCCGTGTTTGGGCGCGTGTCATGCGTCCCTTGCGCCGGGCGGAGTTGGAAGCGCAGCGTGATGCTCCACGCGCAACCGACGACCCGCCTAAGAATTTACGGGTTTTTTATCACCCTTTACCTAAATTAATCCTATAGTATGTATATGACAGCCCGGCGGCTTCATAACCTGGCCGCATAGCATCTCTCGCTGGATAAGCCAGGAGTAACGCCATATGAACACGATGCGCCGCCTGTTTCTCATACTGGCTCTGTTGGCCGTTTTAGCGCTGCCGCTGGCAGCCACCTCTGCCGCTCCGAACAAGGCGTTCCGCGCCTACGCCGAGTGGTTCGTCAACCCATCCGGATGCCGTTACACCTCTGCCGATGTGCTCTTGACCCAAACAACCGAGCACACACCGCCCGGTCCGCCGAGCGCCGCCGTCACGCTCGAACTGCGCTATCACGTTCGCAGCACATGCGAGGATGAAGGCGACAACCTGTTTTATTACGAGTTCCACACCGAAGGGCCGGTGACGATCCCCGCCGGGGACTTTTCGCTGCATCCGGGCCTGAAGTGGGCCAGCCTCAACACGACGGTTCCCGTATTTGACGAAGAAAGCGGATCGCACACCGATCTGACCGTCTGGGTGAACTGGACCACGCCAAACAAGCTCGGCCCGCACCACTACAGCGGCAACGCGACGATTGAGGTCGCCGCGCCATTCGACCTTCAATATGCTGACTCCAATCCAATCGAGCAGTCGGTCGTGGCGGAGCTTTTGCGGCTGGACTAGACGTACGCCCTCTTACAACGCATAACGGGAGCGGGCAGCGTTCTCAGCTGCCCGCTCTTTTACGCGTATGGTAGAATACATCTCTTCGCTGGCCAGAGTGGGAAGAACGATGCGACGCTTTGCGCACAATCGCCTGATCGCGTGGCTTGCCGCCGGGCTGTGGCTCGTGTTGGTGGTCTTCCTGATGCTCTCCCCGGGCGAGGACTCGCTGGCGGAAGATCTGTCAGGCGCGTTCGGCGCGAGCGAGCTCACCGACGCGCTAGGACACGTCCTCCTGTTCGGCGTGCTGACCGCGCTGCTGTTTCACGCGCTGCGGCTGCATGTGCCTGCGGAGCGCGCGTTGGTTGTCGCGACAGCGTTCACGCTGGGGCTTGGGTCTGTGCTGGAACCGGCGC
>CAZVCM010000321.1:0-3857 GCA_964626105.1 uncultured Thermoflexus sp. | reverse complement strand
CGCCAACCGCTCAGGAGACGTCCGCGTCGAGGTCGCGGCGGGCGTGCTCGCGGAGCCAGATGCCACGGCGCGGGCCGGGCATACGCGCCTCACCGAGCGTGAGGAGCATCCGGGCGGTGACCAGGCCGAAGGCAATCGCGCCGATCAGCAGCAGGGCCACGACCGCTGACTCAACTCCCGCGTTGATATCGCCACGCACGAAGTAAACCATGGTTTCGAAGGCGGGCACGCCGGGGATCATCGGGACGATGCCGTTTACGGTGAAGATCAGGCGCGGCAGGTGGAAGAAGCGCGCTTGCGTGTACCCGAGCAAGCCGACGATCAGCGCGCCGACGAAGGTCGCTGCGACGGAATGCGCGCCGGTGTCGAGCAGGGCGTTGCGCCACATCAGGCCCATCGCGCCGGTGAAGCCGCAGACGGGCAGCGCCCGCGTCGGGACGTTGAACAGCACGCCGAATCCGGCGGTGGCGAGAAACGCCCAGAACCCTTGCTGAAGCAGCTCCGCGACAATCATGGGATGATCCGCAGCCCGGTTAGCCAGAGCGTCATGACGATGCCGATGCCGATGCTGAGCGCCAGCAGAAAGGCGAGCATCCCCCGCGTGACGCCGGAGACGAGGTCGTTGCTGCTGAAGTCGATCACCGAGGTGACAAGCGGCACGCCAGGGATCATCAGCAGGACGGACGCGGCGAGGGCGCGCTCAGGCTCGGGCGCGTCGAGCGCCAGGCAGAGCAGCGCAGCGACCAGCGACGCGACGAACGAACAGACGACTGTCAGGGCGAAGGCGTTGACGCGCAGCCGGAGCAGCCTCAGGCGCACAGCCTGCGCGAGCGCCGCGCCCAGCCCCGCGCCAAGAAACTCGATCCCTCCGCCGCCGAGGATCTGCGAGAAGGCAGCACAGGCAAGGCCGACGGCGGGGATCGTCATCCAGGCGGGCTGCTGGCGCGGGGCAGCCTGGATCGTGGCGAGCTGGCGCGCGACGGCGGGGAGCGTCCCGCCCATCAGCGAGATATGCCGCGAGAGATGGTTGATCGCGGCGATCTTGGCCATATCCACGCCGGGCGGGCCCGCGCGTCCGACGCGGGTGCGCTGCTCGTGGCCGCTGACAGCGGTGGCGACGATGCCGGTCGGCGTGATGTACAACTCGACGCGATCCGCGCCCAGGCCGAGGCCGATCTGCGCCATGGTTTGCTCGGTGCGGAAGGCGGCAGTGCCCGATTCGAGCATCGCCTCACCCGCCTGGAGCATGACCTCGACCAGCTCGCTTAATTCCTCGCGCGAGAGGCGCTGCTCCGGTTCTTCCACCGGGACCACTGGCGGGGCGGACGGATCGCGCTCGGCGCTCATTGGTCACCTTTGGGCAGGTGGACCGCTTCGAGAATGCGCTCGCGCTGGAGCCGCTCGGACCAATCGTACACCTTGCGTTCGTAGACGACGCCCATCAGCGGCGAGCTGATCAGGAAGTCGGCGGTGGCGCGGTTGGTGGCGATGGGGATGTTCTGCAGCGTCGCGACGCGGAGCAAGGCGCGCACGTCCGGGTCGTGCGGGTGAAGCTGGAGCGGATCCCAGAAGAAGATCAGGAAGTCGATTCCCCCCTCGGCGATCTGCGCGCCGATTTGTTGGTCGCCCCCGAGCGGGCCGCTCATATAGGCGTGGACGTCGAGGCCAAGTTCATTTTTGAGCATCGTGCCGGTGGTGCCGGTACCGAATAGAACGTGCTGGCTGAGCGTACCCTTGTTATACTGCGCCCAATCGAGCAGGTCCGCTTTGCGGTCGTCGTGCGCGATGAGCGCGATGCGCTTGACGACGGGGAGAGGGATCGTTTTGCCGGGCATAGGGTTGTCCTTCGTGTGATGGCTCTGCTGCCTAGAATGTACCTGAATCCGCCAACATTTCAAACGGCTCGGACGCAGGGAAGATCGGCAGCGGTCGTGCAACCTTGTGCGGCGGTGGTGCGTAAAGAGAGATAGAAAGGATGCGGGGGATCAATGATGCGTCAAGAAACGTGGAGAGTGCGCCTGATCGCGTTCGTCGCCGCGATCGCGTGTTTGGGGCTGGCGTTCGCCTACGTCACGGCGATGCCCGGCATTTTGATGATGATGTTCCTGGGCGCGATGGTGATAGCGCCGCTGCTGGTCTTCACGCAGGGCTGGCTGGGGGTCTGGCTGCTGGCGCTGGGCGGGTTGTGGGCGATGGGCATGGGGCCGACGCTGATGAGCAGCGGCATCACGGTCGGCGAGTTCGGCCTGGTGACACTGGTGCTGATGGGCCTGAGCGCGCTGTACGTCGCGATCATTCCGCCGCATGTCGCAGCGCGACGGCGGGCGGCGTGGCCGTTCGGATATCTCAACCCACAGCGGGCCGCGCTTAAAAGCAAGCGCGACCGGCTGCTGATGGAAGAAGAAATTGTGTATGATGTAGTTGAAGATTATTGGGAAGACGACGACGAGGACGAGCGGGCTTTTCCGGTTGCGAAGCGGAAAAGCAGCATGCGCTAGTTGAGGCTAGCACTTATGCACAGGGCTGGAGAGTCATCAATGCGGTGTGAGTCACATTCGGAGCATCCTATGAACGCACGACTTGACCAGGCGGCAGGGGCATTTGTCCTGATCGGGCTCGGACTGATCTTCTTGCTGGATATCAGTTTTTGGCCGTGGATCATGTTCGTGGTGGCGATCCCGGCGTTTCTGCACGGGCTGACCGAGGACGGCACATGGGGCGGGGTGAAGGGCGCGATCTGGCTGGTTGGTATTGGCGTGATCGCGTTGCTGGACGTCTGGTGGCCGGGCATCCTGATCCTGATCGGAGTCAGTATGCTGGCCGAGACGTTGGTGAAGCCGTCCCTGGTGGAAGAGAAAGCGAAGCGCAAGCCGAAGCGCGGCCTGCCGGTGCCCGACGAAGACGAGGAATGGATATAGGAGAGCAGCCGTTAGCCGTTAGCGGTTAGCCAAGGCGAGACTGCGGACGATGCTTGCATCGCGTCTACGCGAAGCAGCGCGGTTTATCCCGCGCTGCTTTTGTGTTTTTACAGGCAGTCGCTGCTGTTGGCGATTTCGAGCGGTCGCTGGTCAGTGGCGACCGTGTGCGGCTCGCTGCTCTGATCGTGCGTGGCGGGGCGCAGCAGCGTGGTGCGGCGGACGATCGTGACGCCGACGAGCGCCAGCGCGCCGCCGAGTACCAGGGGCCGCGTGATTGGCTCTTGGAGCACGAGCACGCCCGCAACAGCGGTGACGAGCGGCTGGACGTTGTAATAGTTTGACATGCGGGCCGCGCCGAGGTGCCGGATCGCGTACCCTTCGAGCAGGAAGCCGATCGCGCTGGATAGGATGCCGGAATAGGCGATGTGCGGCCAGATGCGCGGCGGGATGTCGCCGGGGCCAAGCGTGAGCAGGTCCGGCGAGGCAACCACGAGCAGACCGACGCAGGTCAGTATGTAGGTCCAGATCGCGATCACGCTGGCGCCATAGCGATCCATCAGCGGCTTGATGGTGATGGTGAAGATGGCGATACATAGCGCGGCGGTCAGGGCGAGGCCCATGCCGAACACGTCGCCATGTGAGACGGACACCGGCGACGCGGCATCCCCCAGGATGACCAGCGCCACGCCAACGAGCGACATCCCCAGGCCGAGCAGCATCGCGCGGCGGATCAGCAGCGTGCCGAGCAGGATGCTGAGGATCGCGGTCCAGCTTGGGACAGTTGCCAGCAGCAGGGAGACGTTGGTGCCGGTCGTGCGGTCCAGCGCGAGCACCGTGAGCACCTGATAGCCGAACTGGCCGATCAGGCCGAGCACAATCAGGCGCGGGATGTCGGCGCGGGCGATGCGCATCGCCTGGCGGTTGCGGAAGCCGATCATG